>NZ_JBEYUH010000049.1:0-1285 GCF_040643435.1 Rhodococcus sp. NPDC047139 | reverse complement strand
TGGCAGGTCCCCGATAGTCGGTCCGGTCGGTTCTAGAGCCGGTTCCTCTGTGCAGTCGATCAGTCGATCTCACACGCCACCGGCTGGTGCCGGTGGGTGCATCCGGCAGCGTACTCGGCGGGGGTCTTGTACCCCAGTGCCGAATGACGGTGCCGGTGATTGTGGTCGTCCTTGAAATCCTCGATTACCACCCGGGCCTCGAGCAGAGTGGGCCAGTAGTTTCGATTGAGGCACTCATCGCGCAGCCGGTTGTTGAACGACTCGATGAACCCGTTGTTCCACGGCGTACCCGGCGGAATGTAGGACACCCCCACCGACCCAGCGCAGAAGTCCCGCAGCGCTTCCGATAGGAACTCCGGCCCATTGTCCATCCGCAACACCAGGGGTGGACCACCCCACATCGCGAACGCCTTCTCCAAGCCCTCGATCAACCGCCCGGCGGTGATCGAGCGGTCCACGATGTTCAACAACGACATCCGGGTATGTTCATCGACCATCGAGGCGATCTTCACCGTCTTGCCGTCGACGGTCGAATCGAACTGGAAGTCCAATGCCCACACAATATTCGGAGCATCCGCGTCGACGACCGGTACCGAGGACAGGCCGGCACGTTTGCGGCGTGGAGCACGCCGGACTTGCAGCCCTTCTTCCTTCCACAGGCGGTGAACCTTCTTCTTGTTCACCTCGATGCCCTGGTCGTAGCGCAGCCACGCCCACGCTCGCCGGAAGCCGTGTCGCGGATGCTTGCGGGAATACTTGCGTAGCTCTGCGCGCAGGTCGGCGTCCGGGTCGTCGGGTGTCTGCGCCAACGGCAGCCGTCGGTAGGCGGATCGGGAGAGCCCAACGACCTTGCACGCGAACCGCTCCGACATCTGCAGGGTGCCGGTGAGCATGGTGATCGCGGCGCGTTTGGCGGTCGGGCTCAGAATTTTCCCTTGGCGATCTCCCGCAGCGCGT
The DNA here is from genome assembly GCF_040643435.1 of Rhodococcus sp. NPDC047139. Lineage (NCBI taxonomy): Bacteria > Bacillati > Actinomycetota > Actinomycetes > Mycobacteriales > Nocardiaceae > Rhodococcus > Rhodococcus sp. NPDC047139. The sequence goes on along the minus strand of NZ_JBEYUH010000049.1, from coordinate 328 downwards.
CCTTCTCCAACTCGGCGTCGGCGAGCAGCCGCTTGAGCCGGCTGTTCTGCTCCCGCAGCTCCTTGAGCTCCTTTGCCGCATCGGCGTCCATACCGGAGTACTGGCGACGCCAGTTGTACAGCGTCGCCGACGACACCTCGAGTGCAGCGGCGATCTCCTCGCCGTTCTTGCCTTCCGCAGCCAACTCGTCGGCCCGGCGCAGCTTGCGCACGATGTCCTCCGCCGAGTGACGTTTGCGTCCCGCCATATCTCTATCGTCCCTTCTTCGCCCTCACCAGGGCAATCAGGACTCTAGAACAACCCGGACCTACTCACAGGGGACATGCCA
>NZ_JBEYUH010000048.1:0-1379 GCF_040643435.1 Rhodococcus sp. NPDC047139 | reverse complement strand
TCGTCGAACCGCTCCACGAACGTGATCTGCAGATCGAACTTCGCCGTGTCCAGATCCGCCTCCACCCCGGCCACCGTCAGACCCGGCAACTCGAACACCGAGCGCGCGAAATTCTCGAAGACGAGCAGTACTTGGAACAGTGGCGCATGCGCGGTCGACCGCACCGGCGCCAACTCCTCCACCAACCGCTCGAACGGCACATCCGCATGCCCGAACGCCGCCACATCCACCGCCCGCGCCTGCTGCACCAACTCGGCGAACGATGCAGACGAATCCACTCGTGTGCGTAGTACCAGCGTATTGACGAACATGCCGATCAGATCGTCGAGCGCCCGCTCCCCACGACCCGCAATAGGTGTTCCCACCGCCACATCGTCCGACCCGGACAGTCGCGACAACAACACCGCGACCGCGGCATGGACCACCATGAACATGGTGGCATCGTGCTCTCGCGCCAACTTCTTCAGTGCGGTGTGTGCCGCAGCCGGCACCTCGAAAGGCACGGTCGCACCGCGGAACGACTGCACGGGGGGCCGTGGACGATCGGTGGGCAACGACAGCGTCTCGGGGAGGCCGTCGAGCGCAGATCGCCAGTAGGCGGTCTGCCGGGCGATCAGCGAATCCGGGTCGTTCTCGTCGCCGAGCACCTCCCGCTGCCACAACGCGAAATCCGCATACTGCACCTCGAGCGGCGCCCACCCCGGCACCTCACCCCGACACCGCGACTCGTACGCCACCATCACATCACGCGCCAACGGCCCCATCGACGACCCGTCACCCGCGATGTGATGCACCACCACCACCAACACGAACTCGTCCACCGCATCGACGACCCGCAACAACCGAGCCCGCACCGGCACCTCGGCAGCCACATCGAAACCCGCCGCGATCACCTCACCGACCCGCGCCGCAACCTCGGCCACCGACACCGACACCGGCGACAGATCCAACCCCACCGCAGACACCGGCACCACTACCTGCACCGGCCCCTCCGGCCCCGCCGGATACACCGTCCGCAACGACTCGTGCCGCTCGACCACATCCGACACCGCCGCAGACAACGCCGCCACATCCAACGCACCCGACAACCGCACCGCCAACGGCACGTTGTACACCGCCGACGACGGATCGAACTGATTGAGGAACCACATCCGCTGCTGAGCAAACGACAACGGCACCCGATCCGGACGCTCCCGCGCCACCAACGGCACCCGACCACCGGCACCGGCATGCTCGGCCACCCGAGCCGCCAACCCCTCGACCGTCGCACCCTCGAACAACACCCGCACCGGCACCGCAGTCTCGAGCGCAGCACCGATCCGCGACACCACCTGCGTCGCCGACAACGAATTACCACCCAGCGCGAAGAAATCGTCGTC
>NZ_JBEYUH010000047.1:0-1398 GCF_040643435.1 Rhodococcus sp. NPDC047139 | reverse complement strand
CTGAATCGCCCCGAGTTCGGCGGAGGCTCGGCTATCTGGTTCCGGCCTCAGCGAGGACCGGTGTCTCACGGTAGTCGGCCGCCGTGTGATTCGACCAGTAGGCGGCCTCGTACTCGGCAGGTGGAACGTGGTCGATCTCGCCATGCAAGCGGCGATGATTGAACCAGTCGATGTACTCGGCGACCGCCCACTCGACGTCTCCCACGCCCCGCCAGCCCCCGCGTGGACGCATCACGGGATTACGAATGCACTCGGCCTTGAACAACGAGTTGAACGCTTCTGCCATCGCGTTGTCATACGAATCACCTTTGGAACCAACAGAAGACACCGCATCACACTCGTCGAGTCGCTCGGTGTAGCGCACCGCTCGATACTGGGCGCCGCGGTCGCTGTGGTGAATCAACCCGGCGACGTCCTGGCCGACCCGTCGGCGCGCCCACAACCCCATATCCAAGGCGTCGAGGGCCAGGTCGGTGCGCATCGACGTCGAGACCTGCCACCCGACGATCATTCGGGAGACTCCCCCAAGGACTTCGTCCAGGGAGGTGCCCCCACGTCGAGGACGAACGCGGCGTACACCCATCCCGAATGCGTGCGAATGTAGGTCAGATCCGCTACCCACAATGTGTTGGGCGCGTCGGCGACAAACCGCCGTTGCACCCGATCCGCCGGCCGCGGAGTCTCGGCCCCGTCACTGTGTGTGGTCTTCCGTCCTTTCAATCGGGGTATTCCCTGTAGCCCATCGGTTTTCATCAATCGTTCCACGGTGCACCGGGCCACCGACATCCCCTTTCGTTTCAGACTGGCGTGCACTTTGCGGACCCCGTACACCCCGAGATTGTCGGCATGAACCTTCCGGATCTCGGACAGAACCTGACGGTCACGCACCGCACGTGTCGATTCGGTTCGCTGGGGGCTCAGATGGGCTCGGGCCGTGGACGGAGCGATCTGGGCGGCTGTCTCGCGCAAGGCCGCGCAGATCGGATCGACCCCGTGTTCGTCGCGGTGCGCGGCGACGAACTCCACGATCAGCGCTGTGGGCGGTCGATCTCCGCCGCAAAGAAAGCCGAGGCCTGCTTGAGAATCGTGTTCGCCCGCCGCAGCTCGCGGTTCTCTCGTTCCAACTGCGCGATCCGTTCGGCATCGCTTGTCGTGGTGCCGGGGCGCACGCCGCCGTCGACCTCGGCCTGCTTGACCCACGTCCGGAGCGCTTCGGGGTGCACACCGAGCTGATCGGCGATCCGTTTGAGCGCACCTGGCCGTGTCGCCGGATCCTGGCGGGCTTCGACCGCCATTCTCGTTGCTCGTTCCTTCAGCTCAACGCTGTACTTCCGTGGTGCTGCCATGCTCTCTATCCTTCACAGGTTCGAGAGCCTCCGACAGACCCGGGGCGATTCA
>NZ_JBEYUH010000046.1:0-1628 GCF_040643435.1 Rhodococcus sp. NPDC047139 | reverse complement strand
GGCGGGTTCACATGATCGTCGCAACACTCTCAACGAGAGGTTGCGACGATCATGTCGTTTGCGGAGGACTGCGACCGGTTCGGTAACCATCTGGCACGACTGATCGATGCCGGGGTTCCGGTCAAGGAGGCCGCGGCCGCGTTCGGGCTGCCCCGGCAACGGTGTTACGCGATCTTGAGGGCCATCGGCCGGCCGATGGGTAAACCCCGCGGCCCGGCCGGCACCGCTGACCGCCGGGTGATCGTGACCGTCTACGAGGAGACGGGCTCGATCACCCGGGCGGCGAAGGCCTGCGCGGTGGCGCACTCGGTGGCCCGCCGGATCCTGGTCGACGAGGGACTGGTCGGCACAGGGAAAATCTCGCCGAAAGGCAAGCCCGAAGCCAAGCGTCGTTGTCTGGAGTTGATCGCAGCGGGCTGGTCGGCCAGACGAGCAGCCCGCGAGGTCGGGGTCAACGAACGCACCGCACGGGACTGGCGTCAGGGAATCCGGCGCTCGAACAGCAAGCGGATTCATCCCGACGGGCGGGTCGTGGACTACCACCACGGAACCGTCTACACACAGTCTGTGACCAGTGTGACCTGTGAGGACAGCGGACGGCCGGCGATCAGCGACCGGTATCTGTCGAGCGAGGACCGGATCGTGATCGCCGACGGCCTGCTCGTCGAGGATTCGCTGCGGACCATCGCCGCTCGGATCGGCAAGAACGTCTCGACCGTCTCGCGGGAGGTTCGTCGGCACAGCATCGAGGGCAGGTACCTGCCGTATCGGGCCGATCGGGCCGCCGCTGCCGCCCGGGCGCGGCCCAAGCAGTCCAAACTGGTGGTGAACACGGTCCTGCGGGCAGCGGTCGAGGAAGGCCTGTCCCGGAAGTTGTCGCCGGAGCAGATCTCGCACCGTCTGCGCCGGGATCATCCCGACGACGAAAGTATGCGGGTGAGCCACGAAACGATCTACCAAGCTCTCTATTTCCAAGCCCGAGGGGGGCTCAAAAAGCAAGTACAACAGGCACTTCGGACCGGTCGAACGAGACGTAAACCGCACCGCGCGGACGGTCAGCGGTATCAGCGATTCACCGATCCGATGGTGATGATCAGTGACCGGCCCGCCGAGGTCGCCGACCGTGCGGTGCCCGGACACTGGGAAGGTGATTTGATCACCGGTGAGCTGAACAAGACCGCGATCGGCACCCTCGTCGAACGCACCACCCGCTACACGATGCTGCTGCACCTGCCGAACGGGCACGACGCCGAATCCGTGCGGGACGCGCTCATCGCCGCGATGAAGGACCTGCCCGCGCATCTTCGTGGCTCGCTGACCTGGGATCAGGGCGCCGAGATGGCCCGGCACAAGCAGTTCGGTATCGCTGCCGATATGGCCGTGTACTTCTGTGACCCGGCCAGCCCCTGGCAACGCGGCACCAACGAGAACACCAACGGACTGCTGCGGCAGTATTTCCCCAAGGGCACCGATCTGAGTGTCCACAGCCCGGCGGACCTCGAGCACGTCGCCCAGGAACTCAACGGCCGGCCACGCAAAACGCTCGGCTGGGATACCCCAGCCGAGCGTCTGCGTGATCTAATCACCACCAACTAACAGCGGTGTTGCGTCGACCCCTTGAAACCGCC
>NZ_JBEYUH010000045.1:0-1760 GCF_040643435.1 Rhodococcus sp. NPDC047139 | reverse complement strand
CCTGAGTTAGGACATTACTGGCCGGTATAACCCCTGACGAGGCTTTCACCTGCGCATTCACTCCGTCGCCGAAGCGGATCGGGACACTAAGCAGGTAGGTTCGGACGGTGGCATTCGTGCGGAAGGTGCGTACCGCATCCGGGGCGGTAGCGGTGCAGGTCGTGCGCAAACACCGCGGCCGGCACGAGATCCTCGCCCACGTCGGGTCCGCGCACACCGACGTCGAGCTGGGCATTCTGCTCGAACGAGCCCGCCAGCTCCTGCACGGCGATCAAGGCATGCTCGACCTGGATGTGCCGACGCCCGTCGAGCAGATCGCCGACGTGGCCGACTGGCGGACCGGTCGACTACCCGGCCCGACCACGAGCAAGGGCGGCGAGCTCGCCGGCGCGGGACGAACCGTGCGCACCAGCGCCCGGTTGCTCTACGACGTGCTCGCCTTCGTCTACAACCGGCTCGGCTTCGACGTCCTCGACGATGCGGTGTTCCAGGATCTGGTCATCGCCCGGATCGTGGAACCGACCTCGAAGATCGAGGCGCTGCGCGTTCTCGAAGATCTCGGCGCGGAACCGGTGTCGTACAAAACGATTCAACGTCACCTTGCGCAGATCATCACCGGTGACTACCGCGATCGGATCGCCCGCCGCTGTTTCGAGTATGCCGCCGAAACCGGCGGGTTGGGGTTGTTGCTGTTCGATGTGACCACCTTGTACTTCGAAGCGGAGAAGGAAGACGACCTGCGCAAGGTCGGCTACAGCAAGGAGCGCCGGGTCGATCCGCAGATCGTGGTCGGGCTGCTCGTCGACCGCACCGGGTTCCCACTGGAGATCGGCTGTTTCGAAGGCAACAAGGCCGAAACCCACACCCTGGTCCCGATCGTGCGTCAGTTCCAGGCCCGCCACGACATCGAGGGTGTGGAGATGGTCATCGCCGCCGACGCCGGCATGCTGTCGGCGGCGAATCTGACTGCTCTGGACGAGGCGGGCCTGAAGTTCATCGTCGGTTCCCGGGTGACGAAGGCACCCGCTGATCTGACGTCCCATTTCCATTGGCACGGTGATGTATTCACCGACGGGCAGATCATCGATACCGTCACACCCCGGCACGCCCGCAGCGTGGTCAACACCGTGAAACGGCGCGCCGAACCGGTCTGGGATCCGGGACGGCATCCCAGCTCGTGGCGGGCGATCTGGCAGTACACCCGCACACGTGCCGTCCGCGACAACCAGACATTGAACGCGCAGGAAGCGCGGGCGCGGGCGGTGGTCGAGGGCACGACGAAGGCCAAGGCCACCCGCTTCGTCAAGACCACCACCGCAGGTCAGCGACTCGACGACGCCGCGCTGGCACGAGCTCGATCGCTGGTGGGCTTGAAGGGATATGTCACCAACATTCCCGTCACGCGCATGGAACCGGGCGAGGTGATCGGCAAGTACCACGACCTATGGCATGTCGAGCAGTCGTTTCGCATGTCGAAAACCGATCTGCGGGCCCGGCCGATGTTCCACCGCACCCGCGACGCCATCGAAGCGCACCTGACCATCGTGTTCGCCGCCCTGGCTGTGGCCCGCTGCGCCCAGGACCAGACCGGTGTGGCGATCGCGAGACTGGTCAAGCAACTGCGGCCGCTACGGACCTCCACCATCGCCATCAACGGTGCCGTCCAGGACTTTCCGCCGCAGATCCCGGCTGCCGAGCTGGAGATTCTCACCCGTCTCGGGTTCGAATTGGGACACTAAGCCAAATGTCCTAACTCAGGA
>NZ_JBEYUH010000044.1:0-1852 GCF_040643435.1 Rhodococcus sp. NPDC047139 | reverse complement strand
TTGCGTCCCGCCATATCTCTATCGTCCCTTCTTCGCCCTCACCAGGGCAATCAGGACTCTAGAACAACCCGGACCTACTCACAGGGGACATGCCATGGGCCCAGCACCACACCACGGCCTGCAATTTGAACGCGGTCTCCTCCGGCGGATTATTCTGCAGCGATCAGCTGTGACGTCGCCAGACGCATACATCCACGACTCACCAAGATACGGGGCGGGGGCGGAGTGCGAACATTACAGGTGCACAAGGGCGGCTGTTCTTAATTCTTCCGATACTTTGCGATAGCACAGGCAAAACCGCCTCCAACAAATCTAGGAACTCTCACGGATCCTTACCAAAGAATGGTTTCATTCCGGATATCAACGCTATATTTCGGGACCACATTGTGGAGACGATGGACAACAGCGTTCGAATCCTAACCTTCCGAAGACTCCGAGCAGCACTCCTTTGGTATACCTATCGGCGGAATTCGGTTCAATCAAAGAAGCGGCAAATCGGATGGCAATATCACAGCACGGTGGCCTTACCGAAATTATCGGAAATGAGAATAGGCCGAATTGCGAGAATGTATTCAAGCTCGCACGACACTAATGGAATCGTGCAGTGGTGAATATCCGTTTTGACCACCATTGCGGACTGGCAACCATAGAACACCTCCGACAGAAAATCAGCCCAGGAGGCAGGACAAACGATTCGGCGCGAGGTCCTGCCAAGATCATTTCTCCCACTGTATTACTCACGGCAGACCTCAGCGGAACTGCCCGTCTCCATTGTTCAGCGAACAGAAGATGTTGCCGTCTCAACTGATGCGCCCGGATAATCCCAATCGATCTGCGGCCGCTATTGACTTCCCTACAGTAGTGGGCAACTCTTATTTGGGGAGCATGGGGATCACGGGCTCGGCCCTTATCGGCTGTCCCACGAGACGTGGAGGATAAAACGTATTCTCCTTCACCTCCAATACGAGCACCCTCGACTTCCCATCGTGACACATTAGGGGGCGCAATGACTGGTACCGAAATCCGATGGGCTCGCACCCTTGCTGCACCTGCGGGAGAGGATCTCCATGGGTCACCTCCCACTAACGTGCTAGGCGAACCGAACGCATACACCTACGCGATCCACGACGAGACTCCGTCAATCACGGTGAAGGACTTCGGTCGCAGCTATAGGGGGTTGGTCGATCTACTGGGCTCGGCATTTGCTGGCGACAAGGTGAGTCCCGACGTTTTCAGGAACGCGGATGTACTTGCCTTCGAGCACAACGGAACGTACCCGGCTCCGTCGGGTGGCTGGGAGAGTTGCGAGTGGAAGTTCAGCGATAGAGAAAACTCACTAGTAGTGAGATGGGATGCTTCAGCTTCTGCCCCCCGTGATGCCCACGTGGTGGCGAACGGCAGCATCAGAGGGGATGAATTCTGTGCATTCTTTCACGTGCCCGAGCCGGATTTGCTGGAGGTAAACACCGGAGCTACCTCCGCCAAGGAGGCAGTTGTTTCTTTCCTGCTCTTCAAGGTTCGACCCGAGATAGACATACACGACGAATCGTTCGAAATCGCCATCAATCTGACTGTAACCTCACCCGATGTAGATGCCATCGGTGTATTGGTACACGACGACGATCCCGAAACGAGGTGACTTGAATCCGGATCAGTATCGTCAGACAGCACTGACCGACCTCGTCAACTCTCTGCTCACTTCCCGACGCATCGTCAAGGAGGAGCACGGCGGCGAGGCGGTGACTGAGAAACCTAATCTGGCTCTTCGCAGTTGGTAGGGGCAGGTGTCGACCGACCCCGTTGCCGTGTCGGTGATTGAAAAAGGGCCCGCGCCCTTGTGAGCTGGGTGTTC
>NZ_JBEYUH010000043.1:0-2432 GCF_040643435.1 Rhodococcus sp. NPDC047139 | reverse complement strand
GTGGCGGCGTTCGGGCATGCGGATGTGCCGTTCGAGCGGTTGGTGGAGGTTCTCAATCCGGAGCGGTCGCAGGCGCGGCATCCGTTGTTCCAGGTCGCGCTGTCCTTCCAGAACTTCGAGCGGGCCGGGCTGGAGCTGCCGGGCCTGACGGTGGCTCCGGTGGAATTGGACGATGTGTCCGCGAAGTTCGATCTCGATGTGACCGTGGCGGAGAGTTTCGACGTCTCGGGTGCGCCGGCGGGGATGTCGGTGGTGTGGACCTATGCGACGGATCTGTTCGACGAGTCGACGATCACCTCGTTCGCGGAGCGGTTCGTGCGGATCGTCGAGTCGGTTGTCGAGGACGCCTCGGTGCCGGTCGGCGACATCCGTCTGCTGACCGACGCCGAGTTCGCTGCACTCGCACGCGTTTCCGGGCCGACAGTTGACGTGGAAGGCACGTTGCCGGACCTGTTCGTGCGGATCGCCGACTCGGTGGAGGCGGACGTCTCGGTGCAGTCCGGCGACATCGATCTGCTCGACGACGCCGAGTCCACCGCGCTCGCGCATCTTTCCGGCCCGACGATCGACGTGGACGGCACGTTGCCCGATCTTTTCGTCGCCGGGGCTGCGCTCGACCCCGAGGCGATCGCGGTCCGGGCCGACGATCGCTCGATCACCTATGCCGAACTGGACTCGGAGTCCACGCGTCTCGCGCGATTTCTCATCGGCAAAGGCATCGCTCCGGAAACCTTCGTCGCCCTGGCCCTGCCGAGGTCGTACGACATGATCGTCGCGGTCTGGGCCGTCGCGAAGACCGGTGCGGCCTACGTCCCGGTGGATCCGACCTATCCCACCGAGCGGGTCGAGCACATGTTGTCGGATTCCGGTGCGCGCACAGGAATTACCACCTCCGAATACTCCGGTGGGCTCCCTGAGACCGCCGAGTGGATCCTTCTCGACGATCCCGAAGTGAGCGCGCACCTCGCGGCGATCTCGGGTGAGCGGCTCGACCCCGGCGAACGGATCGCGCCACTGCGGCCCGAGAACACCGCCTACCTGATCTACACCTCCGGGTCGACAGGTCTGCCCAAGGGCGTGTCCGTCACCCACGGCGGGTTCGCGAACCTCGCAGCCGAGAAGCGCTCGAGGTACGGCGTGGGCAAGGACTCCCGCGTTCTTGCCGTCGCGTCGCCCAGCTTCGACGCATCGGTACTCGAGTTGCTTCTCGCCACACCCAACGGAGCGACGCTCGTGATCGCACCGCCATCGACCTACGGTGGTGTGGAGCTGATGAACTTGCTTCGGGACGAGCGGGTGACCCATGCATTCATCACCCCTGCCGCGCTCGGATCGGTCGACCACCACGACACAGACGATCTGCGGGTCGTGCTCGTCGGTGGCGAGTCGTACACATCCGAAGTCGTCGATCGGTGGGCTCCCGGCCGCCGGTTCTTCAACGTCTACGGGCCGACCGAGACGACGATCCTCGCATCTTCGAGTTCCGCTCTCGATCCCGGTGATCGCTTGGTCATCGGTGGCCCGCTCGCCGGTCGGGAATTCCAGGTGCTCGACAGCCGTCTCCACCCGGTTCCGCTCGGCGTGACAGGTGAGTTGTACATCTCGGGTGCCGCGCTCGCCCGTGGATACCATGCGCGGCCGGCACTCACCTCCGGGCGTTTCGTCGCCAACCCGTTCGGGATCGCCGGCGGGCGCATGTACCGGACCGGTGACCTCGTCCGCTGGATCCGTCCGGGTGAACTGGAGTATGTCGGACGCTCCGACTTCCAGGTGAAGGTCCGAGGCCTACGGATCGAACTCGGGGAAATCGACGCCACCCTCGAATCCCATGAGTCGGTCGGATTCGCGGTGACCACGGGTCATCGGCTGGAATCGGGCGCGACCGTGCTGGTCGCATACGTCCAGCCGGCACGGGGCAATGTCGTCGACGTCGACGAACTCTCGGATTTCGTGGGCACACGTCTGCCCTCCTACATGGTCCCGACCACCTTCGTCGTGATCGACGAGGTGCCGCTCACCCCGGTCGGCAAACTGGACCGACGTGCCTTGCCGGAACCGGTGTTCGAGTCCGCCGCCTTCCGCCCGCCCCGGACTCCCGTGGAAGAGGTCGTCGCGTCGGTGTTCGCCGAGGTGCTCGGCGTTGAGCGGGTGGGCCTGGACGACGACTTCTTCGCACTGGGCGGCAACTCGCTGTCCGCGACCCAGGTGGTGTCCCGAATCGGGGCGGCGCTGGACGCTGCGGTTCCGGTACGGGCGTTGTTCGAGGCGTCCACCGTGGAGGATCTGGCCGACCGTGTCGCCGATCAGGCCGGTGCCGGGGATCGCGCCCCCCTGGTGGCGCAGGAGCGTCCGGATCGGGTGCCGTTGTCGTTTGCTCAGCAGCGGATGTGGTTCCTGAACCGGTTGGATTCCGCGTCGGTGGTCAACAATAT
>NZ_JBEYUH010000042.1:0-2604 GCF_040643435.1 Rhodococcus sp. NPDC047139 | reverse complement strand
GCGGGTATGTCGGCGACGTTGACGTATGCGGTGGATTTGTTCGATGAGTCGACGGTGCGTGGGTTCGCGGAGCGGTATCTGCGGGTGTTGGCTGCGGTGGTGGCGGATTCGCGGGTTCCGGTGGGGGATCTGGAGATTCTGGATTCGGTCGAGCGTGAGTTGGTGGTGGGTCGGTGGCCGGGTCGCGGTGTGGGTGCCGTGGGTGCGGTCACGTTGGTGGAGTTGTTCGACGAGCGTGTTGCTGTTGCCGGGGATGCGACGGCGGTGGTGTTCGGTGACGAGCGGGTGTCGTATGCGGAGTTGGCGGCGCGGTCGCGGCGTCTGGCGCGGCATCTGATCGATCTGGGGGTCGGGCCGGAGTCGTTGGTCGGGGTGGCGTTGCCGCGGTCGGTGGATCTGGTGGTGGCGTTGCTGGCGGTGGTGCAGGCCGGTGGTGCGTATGTGCCGTTGGATCCGTCGTATCCGGCTGATCGGTTGGCGTATGTGGTGGAGGATTCGGCTCCGGCGTGTGTGGTGTCGTGGTCGGGTCGTGAGGTTGATTTCGGTGCCGGGGTGCGGGTGGTCGAGGTCGATCGGGTGGATCTGGGGCAGGTGTCCTCGGATGTGATCGTCGCTTCGGAGCGTCGTGGTGCGTTGGTGCCGGAGTCGGTGGCGTATGTGATCTATACGTCGGGTTCGACGGGGCGTCCGAAGGGTGTGTTGGTTCCGCATCGGAATGTGGTGCGGTTGTTGGCCGATACCGAGTCGGTGTACGGGTTCGGCGCCGATGACGTGTGGACGATGTTCCATTCGTATGCTTTCGACTTCTCGGTGTGGGAGTTGTGGGGGGCGTTGCTCTACGGCGGAACGTTGGTGGTGGTCGATTACTTCACTTCGCGTTCGCCGCAGCAGTTCCTGGAGTTGCTCGAGCGGGAGCGGGTGACGGTGTTGAATCAGACGCCGTCGGCGTTCTATCAGTTGGCCGAGGTGGATCGGACGGCTTCTCCGGTGCCGGAGTTGGCGTTGCGGTATGTGATCTTCGGTGGTGAGGCGTTGGAGTTGCGGCGTCTGGTGCCGTGGTTCGAGCGTCGGGGTGATCGTGTTCCGCAGTTGGTGAACATGTATGGCATCACCGAGACGACGGTGCATGTGTCGCATCGTCGTATCGATGAGGTGACGGCGCGTACTGCGGCCGGAAGTATTGTCGGTGAGGCGATTTCCGGTTTGCGGGTGTTCGTGCTGGATCGTCGTCTGCGTCCGGTTCCGGCGGGGGTCGGCGGGGAGTTGTATGTCGCCGGTGGGCAGTTGGCTCGTGGTTATCACGGTCGTCCGTCGTTGACGGCGGCGCGGTTCGTGGCCGATCCGTTCGCGGCCGATGGCTCGTTGTTGTATCGCACCGGGGATGTGGCTCGGTGGGGTCGGGACGGGGAGCTCGAGTATCTCGGGCGTGCCGATGATCAGGTGAAGGTGCGCGGTTTCCGTATCGAGCTCGGTGAGGTCGAGGCGGCGGTGCTGTCGGATGTGTCGGTGGCGCAGGTGGCCGTGGTGGTGCGTGAGGACACCCCGGGTGATCAGCGGATCGTGGCGTATGTGGTTGCGGCCGAGGGTGTGGATGTGGATCCGGAGGGTCTGCGTGCGCATGTGTCCGAGCAGTTGCCCGATTACATGGTGCCGTCGGCGTTCGTGGTGTTGGCGGCGATTCCGTTGACGGTCAACGGCAAGTTGGATCGTCGGGCGTTGCCGGCTCCGGTGTTCGCGGTGCGTGAGTTCCGGGCGCCGGCGACGCCGGTGGAGGAGATCGTGGCGCAGGTGTTCGGGGATGTGCTCGAGCTGGCGCGGGTCGGTGTCGACGACGATTTCTTCGAGCTCGGTGGTAACTCGTTGCTGGCGACGAAGGTGGTGGCGCGGATCGGTGCTGCGCTCGATACCGATGTGCCGGTGCGGATGTTCTTCGAGGCGTCGACGGTGGGGGCGTTGGCGGCGGCGCTCGAATCGCAGGTCGGTAGCGGTGCTCGGGCGGCGTTGGTGGCGCAGGAGCGGCCGGAGAATGTGCCGTTGTCGTTGGCGCAGACGCGGATGTGGTTCCTGAACCGGTTCGATACCGAGTCGACGGCGTACAACATTCCGATGGCTCTGCGGTTGCGGGGGCAGGTTGATGTTGCGGTGCTGGCCGAGGCGGTGGGGGATGTCTTCGCCCGGCACGAGTCGTTGCGGACGGTGTATCCGGAGACGGTGGACGGTCCGGCGCAGCGGATTCTGCCGGTTCCGTCGGTGTCGTTGGAGCCGGTGGTGGTCTCCGGTGAGGAGCTCGAGCGGAAATTGTTCGAGTTGGTGACCACTCGGTTCGATGTGACCTCGCAGATTCCGGTGCGGGTGGAGTTGTTCCGGGTTGCCGAGGGTGAGTTCGTGCTCGGTGCGGTGGTGCATCACATCAGTGCCGACGGCTCGTCGATGGTGCCGTTCGCGAGGGATCTGATGCTCGCCTACACCGCGCGGTGTGCGGGGGCGGCGCCGTCCTGGCAGCCGCTGGCGGTGCAGTATGCCGATTACGCCCTGTGGCAGCGGCAGGTCCTCGGGTCGGAGGACGATCCGGATTCGCTGATCTCCCGACAACTCGCCTACTGG
>NZ_JBEYUH010000041.1:0-3318 GCF_040643435.1 Rhodococcus sp. NPDC047139 | reverse complement strand
CTGTCGGCTCCGGTTGAAGGTTGAGCAGGTATTCCGGTCGAAAAGTGAGCACTCCACTCGACGATTGAGGAGTGATCACTGTGGAGGACTGGGCGTTGATCCGTCAGCTGCACAACTCGGAAGCAATGACGCAGACCGCGATCGCCCGCAAGTTGGGGCTCTCGCGCAACACCGTAGCCAAGGCGTTGCGCTCCCAGGCACCGCCGAAGTACGAACGCGCCCGTTCCCAGTCCTCGGCGTGGGCGCTGACCGAACCGGCGGTGCGAACCCTGCTGGCGACGTATCCGGCGATGCCGACGACGGTGCTCGCCGAACGGGTCGGCTGGAGCGGTGGCAACTCGTGGTTCGCCGAGAACGTTGCCCGTATCCGTCCGGAATATCAGCCGGCCGACCCGGCGGATCGGCTGGTGCATCTGCCCGGTGAGCAGATCCAGTGCGATCTGATGTTCCCCGGACCGCTCGTTCCCGACCACGCGGGAGCCTTGCGTTCGTTTCCGGTGCTGGTGATGGTCGCGACGTATTCGCGGTTTCTCGCCGCGGTGATGCTGCCCTCGCGGGTGACCGGGGACCTGCTGGCCGGGATGTGGCAGCTGCTGACCGAATCTTTCACAATGGTTCCGCGGACACTGTTGTGGGACAACGAAGCCGGGATCGGGCAACGAGGACGGCTCGCCGACGGCGTCGCCGGATTCTGCGGCACGCTGGCCACCCGGATGGTGCAGGCACCGCCCTATGATCCCGAAACCAAGGGGATCGTCGAACGCGCCAACGGCTATCTGCGGACCTCGTTTCTGCCCGGCCGGCGGTTCACCTCCCCGGCCGACTTCAACCTCCAGCTCACCCAGTGGCTCGCGGTGGCCAACACACGCACTCACCGGGTGACCCGTCGGCGGCCGGTCGACGCGATGGCCGAGGACCGGGCCGCGATGACGGTGCTGCCACCGGTCGCTCCGGCGGTCGGGACCACCCGCACCGTCCGGCTCGGCCGGGACTACTACGTCCAGGTCGGCGGGGCCGCCTATTCGGTGCATCCGGAGGTGATCGGACGAATGATCACCCTGACCGCCGATCCGCAGCAGGTGCGGGTGTCCTGCGAGCATCGCCTCGTCGCCGATCATCGGCGCAGTTGGGGGCCGGGGGCGGTGGTGACCGATCCCGAGCATGCCGCCGTCGCCCGGCAGCAACGCGCCCACTACACCGCCGCTCAGCGCGGCAGACCTGCACCGGATGCGGTCGAGGTGCAGGTCGCGGATCTGGCCACCTACGACGCGGTGTTCGGGACGTCGGAGGTGGCGTGATGAATGCCCGTCACACCACCTCGGAGGCGCACAAGGTGATCGTCCACCATGCCCGGGCGCTCAAGGCTCCGCGGATCGTTGCCGAATACGCCCGCCTCGCTGAGCAGGGACGCACCGCGAACTGGTCGTTCGAGGAGTATCTGGCGGCGGTGCTGGCCATCGAGTCCAATGCCCGCGCCGAATCCGGGGCCCGGTTGCGGATCAAGAGCGCCGGATTTCCCGCGATCAAGACGGTCACCGACTTCGATTTCGGTGTCCAGCCCGGTCTCGATCGGGCGCAGATCGCCCGTCTCGAAGGCGGCGGATGGCTCGCCGAGGCCCGCAATGTGGTGTTGCTCGGACCGCCAGGCACAGGGAAAACGCATTTGGCGACTGCTCTTGCGGTCGCGGCCGCGCATACCGGTCACCGGGTTGCGTTCGCGCCGGCGACCGGGTGGATCACCCGGCTGGCGCATGCACATCGGTTGGGGCGGTTGGATATCGAGCTGCGCAAGATCTCCCGGATCGGGTTGGTCGTGATCGACGAGGTCGGCTACATCCCGTTCGACACCGATGCCGCGAACCTGTTCTTCCAGCTGGTGTCGAGTCGCTACGAGAAGTCCTCGATCATCCTGACCTCGAACCTGCCGTTCGCGAGGTGGAGCGAGGTCTTCGGCGAAGCCACCATCGCCTCGGCGATGATCGATCGGATCGTCCACCACGCCGACGTGATCGCGTTGAAGGGCACCAGTTATCGCATCAAGCACACCGCGATCGAGTCGTTGCCGTCCGCTGCTGCAGCTGGAGGGACCGATGCGCAGACCTGAACCTGCTCGTCACCTTGACCCGATGCACGGAACCTCGACAGTCACCGCAGCACGGGTGTCCCCGGCGCTGTTCTGACCTCCATCGGCCCGAGAAACCTGCCACTTCGACTGCCGATCAGCAGAACAAGGCACAATGCTCACGTGATCGCCTGGGATCTGACAGTCTTCTACCGACGTGGTGACACCGGTGGTGGGCAAGGACTGCACGGCCTGAGCAACAGTGACTCCGTCGTGCAGGCAGCACGCGATGCAGCGCGAGCCGCCCGGGAGTGGGCCGACAGAACCGGCAGCACCATCAAGGCTGTTCCGGGCCGTTTGCTGATCAACGGGGTGCAGGGGCCGATCGATCTTCCCGGCCTCGACGGTTCATCGTCCCTGGATGAGGTCGCGGCCGGAGCCGAAGACGCGCTGCACCAGTGGCAAGTTCAGCAACGCCCCGCAGTCCCCGAGTACGAGAGCGCTAGTGCGATCGAGCCGGAAGACGACGGCACCGCACCGCGGTCCGTCAGCCGCGGCGGTGAGCTGACCGTGTTGTGGCAGGACCTCGCTGCCACCGCCGCCCTCGAGGACGTGGCAGCAGGAGCCACCGATGACGATCTCGACGCCGCCGAGAACCACACCGGCTATCAGTGGCCGGACGAGGTCCGTGAGCTGTTCCAGCTCCAAGGCGGAGGTATCGAGATCGTCCCGATGTTCCGGTTGCTCTCCCTCGACGAGACCCTCACCACCTGGGACATGTGGACGCAGATCAACGACGATCTACGGGAGCGCTGGCCGGAAGGCTCCGCCCCTGACGAGGCAGCAATCCGATCAGCGCCCGCGGGCAGTCCGGCCGAAGTGTTCATCCCCGACCTGATCCCCATCGCCGACGATGCTGCCGGTACTTCACTGTGTGTCGACACCCGCCCCGGCGACCTGCACAGCTGCGTCGTCGAGTACTCCGCATCCGCAGGTGGTTCACGCCCGCTGTGGGTCTCGGTCAACGCCATGATCGCAACCGTCGTCGACAGCATCCGGAACCGACGTCCACTCCATGACGGCTGGACAACGACCACAACGGGAACGTTGATTTGGTACTCGGACGACTGAAACGTCACGAAAAACTCAAGCGGATCTGGGCCTTCCGCGGATCGAACCGGTGAGACAGACTGGATTGACCGAACCTGCTCATCTTTCGACCGGACGAACAGCTCATCTTTCGACCGGACCCGACA
>NZ_JBEYUH010000040.1:0-4692 GCF_040643435.1 Rhodococcus sp. NPDC047139 | reverse complement strand
CACCGTCGCCGAATCCATCCCGTGCGCCTCGGCCAGCACACCCAACTCCACCAACTCCCGCGGACCGAACTGCTCCGCCGACGCCTTGTATCCCAACTTCAAGCCCTGAGCCATCGATTCCTCCGACCGTTCGCGTATCCGATGTCCCCGAGTATGCCCACCGCCCGGTCGCCACCGGTCGACTCGGGCGTCGTATGCGAAGTTCGCGTAGAAACGGCGTGCCGGGTGCCGGGGCTCTCCGGTACCCCGAATCAGTTCCTCGTCGACAATGTCGGACGTTGTTCCAGAGCCGAATCGAGACCGCGGCAAGCCGTAGACTCGCCGCGGTGACCCCGCTCGAACTGTTCCTCGTCGCCCTCGCCGGACTCGGTGCCGGAGCGATCAACTCCCTCGTCGGATCCGGCACGCTCATCACCTTTCCGACGCTCGTCGCATTCGGTGTGCCACCGGTGACCGCAACGATGTCGAACGCAATCGGTCTCGTCGCCGGGGGTGTCTCGGGCACCTGGGGTTACCGGCGCGAACTGCGCGGGCAGTGGGAGCGGTTGCGCTGGCAGATTCCGGCGTCGTTCAGTGGCGCACTGGTCGGCGCGTGGCTCCTGCTACATCTACCGGACACCGTCTTCGAGACCGTCGTGCCGATTCTGCTGCTACTGGCGCTCACGCTCGTCGTACTGCAGCCGAAGCTCCAGACGTGGGTGGCGCGTCGGACCGGTGGCGATGCGGACGGACGCATCGGTCCGGTTCGAATGACATTGCTCGTCGTCGGCACTTTCGCCGTCGGTGCCTACGGTGGCTACTTCACTGCAGCGCAGGGCATTCTACTGATGGGCCTGTTCGGTGCCCTCCTGCACGACAACATCCAGCGGCAGAACGCCGCGAAGAATCTGCTGTCGCTGGTCGTGAATGTCGTGGCAGCCGGCACGTACATCCTGGTGGCGTCCGACCGGATCGACTGGACCGTGGCCGCATTGATCGCTGTCGGTTCACTGATCGGTGGTGATCTCGGCTCCCGCTACGGACGTCGCTTGTCGCCGGTCGCCCTACGGTTCGTGATCGTCGTAGTCGGTCTGATCGGTTTGTACCGACTGCTTTTCTGAGCCCCGACGACGATTCGACGGGTGAGGCGAAGTTCGCAGGGCTACAGCAAAGCTCGCAGCCCTGACGGTCGACCACCAGGGCTGCGAGGTTTACCTCTGCCCTGCGACCTTCCTTTCACTCGCCGACGGATGAAGCGGTCGCCGCGACGGGAAGGGGGATGATCCATCCTGCCGTTCCTGCCGGCCGCAGCATGAGACCGGTTCCGTCGGCGCTCACGTCGAAGGTCACCCAGCCCGAGCAGGTACTCGCGGGATCGAACACAGCCGGTAGGGATGCCCCCGCATCGCACTCCCCGCTCGGCGATCCGACCGGGGCCGTTCCTCCGTCGGCAAGGATCTCCCGGAAGTCGGACGCGCGCAATCCCTTCAGCGAACCCGCACCGTCCGAAGTACTGACTGTCAACCGCAGACCGACGCATCCCGCAGTTCTCGTCACCCGTTCGACGGTCGCCGTTCCCAGGCCGGTCCCGTCCTGCGCGACGAGCGAGAACGGGGTCGCCACGCCGATGCTCACCGGACTCGTGGGTCCGCTGGGCGCAGGTTCCTCGGGCACCGCCGGAACGGATGCTTCCACGGGGGGCGAAGCGTCCTCCGCCGGTTCGTGTTCCGGGATGATTGCCCCTGCGTCCGTCGGGATATCCGCGCCGTCCGGAGTCGATCGAGGCACAGTGGGGTCGGCTCCTGACGGCGGGGCGGCTTCGTCCATGCCTGCCTCGTTCTCACGGTCCTCGCCGGCGGTGCCTTCGTCCACGAGCGGGTCGGCCGGAGACGACACGCTCGGTTCGCCGTCCTGCGGCTCGGTCATCGATGCCGACAAACCTGACACCACCGGCTTCACTTCCGCCCAACGGGCAGGCGCATCGATACCGATGCCGCACTCCGCATAGGCGAGAACCATGTCCAGTTCCCATCTCTCGTTGTTGGAGATCTGGCCGGTACTGGTCAGGTGGAGCCGGAGCTCCGACGACGCGCGCGTGGTGGAACTGGTCTTCGTCCAGGTCAGCCGCGCGTCGTAGTCGTAGCCGAAGCCGCTTCGGGTCTGACGGGTGGATCTCGAGTTGTTCGGCCCCGGATCGGACGGAAAGGGAAGCCGTTCGGTGTTGCCCATCCCTGCCAGCACGACCCCACCGAAGACGGAGTTGACTCCACCGGCCACCGGTGACCCTCCGACAGGACATGAGGCACTTGTCGACACCACGTCCGAGGGACCGAATTTCGCAAGGTCGATGCCACCGGAGGTGGTCTTCACCAGCAAGCCTCGGGCCGCTGCCGCGGCGAAGACGACCGAGGATCCGGCGCTCTGCCCGTTCGTGCACGGGACGGCGACCCGACTGGCGTAGACCGCACACGATGCTCCGTCGACCTTCACCGGGAGCAGAAGGCCGAAGTTGCCTCCCACGCTGTCCTGATCGCCGAATCTCACATCTGCATAGGCCGGCGTCTGTCCCGGGCTGCGAGTGGCCTCCAATCCGCGACGCAGACTGGGTCCGACCGGACGGGACATCGAATACTTGGCGGCCACGGCACGCGCATAACCCTTCCCGTAAGCCTCCGGAACCTCGATCGTCGCCGACCCGGCGACTCGGTCGTTCCAGTCGGCGAGCGTCCGATCAGCGAAGCCCGGACCGAAAGCGAGGAGCCCCACCACCGCGAGTACACCGGTCAGACCGACGAGTGCCCGCAGAGACCTGCTGTTCATGGTCGGCCGCCTGCCTCGTCGTCGGCACAGGCGGGTTCGCCGTCGTACTGTGCCTCGCGCGGCCAGAAGGCCCACAGTACGAGCGCAGCAGCGGCGAGCGTCAGACCTCCCAGTACCCAGGGGTCGGAGAACCAGACGATCACCGACGCAGCTCCGGCCATCGACCACAGCACTTTCCGCACCTCGGTGACGCGGTACGGGCCCGGGTCGGGGGTCGGGTTCGCATCACCCTGCATCTCGATGAGCGCCTCCCCGGCCCGTTGCGGATGCACCTCGATGACGCGGTGAGTGACCGGCAACTCCCCCGCCTCACGGTCGACGGTGACGACGTCGCCCACTTCGATCTCGTCGGCCGGGATACGTTGCACGACAGACATGGAACCCTGTGGGATCGTCGGGGACATCGAACCCGTCTTGAACAGGATCAACGAGATGTCGAAGGCGAACGCCGCGATGACGAGACCGATGCACACCACTCCTCCAGCTGCGAGCAGGTCGAGGAGCGCGTTCTCGATGCGGGACCGGATCCTCATCACGGCGTGGGATTCGTGCTCGCGGCCTTGAACTCCCAGTTCACGGACGTGGAGTATTTTCCGTCGCTCGGTGCACCGAGCTGGTCGGGAGTGGTCCCCGCAGGAAGGGTCACTGCGAAGCAGAGCCAATGTTCGCCCTGTGCGGGGATCGCGATCGGAGTGGTGACGGCGGCGGTAGCGACCTTGCCGCTCGCACGCTTGGCACCGTTCACAGCAGCTGCGTCGCAAAGGGTCGACGAGCCGGCGATCGAGACGACGTTCAGGTCGAGCACTCCGGCGAGCGCCGAGTTCGTCGCATTCTGCGCAGCCGGCATGGTGATGTTCGCGCCGAGCGTCTCGGACACGACCCGCAGACCGACCTTCGCGTAGACCGTGTCGCCGGGCACGAGAGCCGATGCATTGACGCCGAAGTTGAAGGATCCGGCGTCGTTCGCAGTGACGAACTCGTTCCATCCGTCCGAGGCGCCGGTGAAGTTGCCTTGGACATTCCACGTGTTGCTTCCGGTACCGAACTCGGCTTCACCCCAGACCGAGTCGTTCCAGGCGGCGAGGGTGACTGCCGCCCCGACGCCCAGGACGAGTCCGGACGCGAGGAGTGCGCGTGCCTTGCGATTGCGTGTCTTGTCGGCGGTGCTCATGTCTTGCTCCTTCGGCAGTCGGATCCGCCCGCTGCACATGTCGATTGCCGGAACCGAATTCCCGGGCCGCCCGGATGAGGACGTGGGGCGGCGCGAACGAAATTCCGTTTCGGTCGCGAGGGAGTGTTTTACGAATCCTGGCGCTTTCTGTTCCGTCCGATGTTTCGGACTTACTCAGCAGTATGTTACCGACAGGTAAGTAAGCACAATCCGCTGTGACGCAGTTCATACCGACCGGTACGAGTTCGTGTATCCGCAGTTCACGGGCAGTAATTGAAAAGTGCACTTATGCCGCGAGGGGTCGGGTCCGATCCGACACGAAGGGCTCACCCGTCTCGACCAAGGGGCCCGATTCGGACATTACGGATTTGGGATCGGATAATAGAAATTATGTGGAACCAAGTGCTGCGTAGTGCAACATCCGCGAACTCAACACCGCCCCCGTATCTGTCGGATGACAACATACTTGAGACATTGACACCCAATGCGAGACTCGATGACAGATACTTGGGAGTGCGACGCCGAAAACGCGACGGAATATCCTCGCGCAGTCTCATTGTCGTTGTCACTCGGTTCAGGGCGAGGCGCAGATCCTGACTTTGTCTCAGGTCGCCTGAGATTCGATAGTGTCGGGTCCGGTCGAAAGATGAGCTGTTCGTCCGGTCGAAAGATGAGCAGGTTCGGTCAATCCAGTCTGTCTCACCGGTTCGATCCGCGGAAGG
>NZ_JBEYUH010000039.1:2025-5253 GCF_040643435.1 Rhodococcus sp. NPDC047139 | reverse complement strand
TGTGTGTGTTGTTTCAGATACCGCACAGTGGACGCGTAACATCTTCGTGGTAAGTCCTCGGCCTATTAGTACCGGTCACCTCCACCCATTACTGGGCTTCCAGTTCCGGCCTATCAACCCGGTGGTCTGCCGGGGGCCTTACCCCCTCGAGGGGGTGAGAAACCTCATCTTGGAACAGGCTTCCCGCTTAGATGCTTTCAGCGGTTATCCCTTCCGAACGTAGCCAACCAGCCATGCCCCTGGCGGGACAACTGGCACACCAGAGGTTCGTCCGTCCCGGTCCTCTCGTACTAGGGACAGCCTTCCTCAAGTTTCTAACGCGCGCGGCGGATAGAGACCGAACTGTCTCACGACGTTCTAAACCCAGCTCGCGTGCCGCTTTAATGGGCGAACAGCCCAACCCTTGGGACCTACTCCAGCCCCAGGATGCGACGAGCCGACATCGAGGTGCCAAACCATCCCGTCGATATGGACTCTTGGGGAAGATCAGCCTGTTATCCCCGGGGTACCTTTTATCCGTTGAGCGACACCGCTTCCACATGCCGGTGCCGGATCACTAGTCCCGACTTTCGTCCCTGCTCGACCTGTCAGTCTCACAGTCAAGCTCCCTTGTGCACTTGCACTCGACACCTGATTGCCAACCAGGCTGAGGGAACCTTTGGGCGCCTCCGTTACATTTTGGGAGGCAACCGCCCCAGTTAAACTACCCACCAGGCACTGTCCCTGAACCAGATCATGGTCCGAGGTTAGATATCCAATACGATCAGAGTGGTATTTCAACAACGACTCCACCACCACTGGCGTGGCCGCTTCACAGTCTCCCACCTATCCTACACAAACCGAACCGAACACCAATACCAAGCTATAGTGAAGGTCCCGGGGTCTTTTCGTCCTGCCGCGCGTAACGAGCATCTTTACTCGTAATGCAATTTCGCCGAGTCTGTGGTCGAGACAGCAGAGAAGTCGTTACGCCATTCGTGCAGGTCGGAACTTACCCGACAAGGAATTTCGCTACCTTAGGATGGTTATAGTTACCACCGCCGTTTACTGGGGCTTAAATTCTCAGCTTCGCCACCGAAATGGCTAACCGGTCCTCTTAACCTTCCAGCACCGGGCAGGCGTCAGTCCGTATACATCGTCTTACGACTTCGCACGGACCTGTGTTTTTAGTAAACAGTCGCTTCTCTCTGGTCTCTGCGACCACCCCCAGCTCACGGAGAAAATCCGATCACCAGACGTGGTCCCCCTTCTCCCGAAGTTACGGGGGCATTTTGCCGAGTTCCTTAACCACAGTTCTCTCGATCGCCTCGGTATTCTCTACCTGACCACCTGTGTCGGTTTGGGGTACGGGCCGTGTACCAACTCACTAGAGGCTTTTCTCGGCAGCATAGGATCACTGAATTCCCCTCAACGGGTACGCATCACCTCTCAGGCTATCTGTGACACGGATTTGCCTATGTCACGCCCTACCGGCTTACACCAGGACATCCACCACCTGGCCCAGCTACCTTCCTGCGTCACCCCATCGCTTGACTACTACAATCAGGGTCCCGTGCAGCCATCCCCCGAGCCCCCGAAGGGACACAGGAGACTTTTGGACGGTTAGCACAACTGATTCGCCATTGGGCGCGGATACACGGGTACGGGAATATCAACCCGTTGTCCATCGACTACGCCTGTCGGCCTCGCCTTAGGTCCCGACTCACCCTGGGCGGATTAACCTGGCCCAGGAACCCTTGGTCATCCGGCGGACGAGTTTCTCACTCGTCTTTCGCTACTCATGCCTGCATTCTCACTCGCATGGCCTCCACACCTGGATCACTCCGGCGCTTCTGTGGCCACACGACGCTCCCCTACCCATCCACACACCTGGCTCCCTCCCCGTAGGAAGAAAGCAGGCTCATGTGAATGCCGCGGCTTCGGCGGTGTACTTGAGCCCCGCTACATTGTCGGCGCAGAACCACTTGACCAGTGAGCTATTACGCACTCTTTCAAGGGTGGCTGCTTCTAAGCCAACCTCCTGGTTGTCTCAGCGATCCCACATCCTTTTCCACTTAGTACACGCTTAGGGGCCTTAGCCGGCGATCTGGGCTGTTTCCCTCTCGACTACGAAGCTTATCCCCCGCAGTCTCACTGCCGCGCTCTCACTCACCGGCATTCGGAGTTTGGCTGATTTCGGTAAGCTTGTGGGCCCCCTAGACCATCCAGTAGCTCTACCTCCGGTGAGAAACACGCGACGCTGCACCTAAATGCATTTCGGGGAGAACCAGCTATCACGGAGTTTGATTGGCCTTTCACCCCTACCCACAACTCATCCCCTCAGTTTTCAACCTAAGTGGGTTCGGGCCTCCACGACGTCTTACCATCGCTTCACCCTGGCCATGGGTAGATCACTCCGCTTCGGGTCTAGAACATGCCACTACGACCGCCCTATTCGGACTCGCTTTCGCTACGGCTACCCCACACGGGTTAACCTCGCGACATGCCACTAACTCGCAGGCTCATTCTTCAAAAGGCACGCCATCACCAACCAACCACCAAAGGTTGCATCAGCTCTGACGGATTGTAAGCGCACGGTTTCAGGTACTATTTCACTCCCCTCCCGGGGTACTTTTCATCTTTCCCTCACGGTACTAGTCCGCTATCGGTCACCAGGGAGTATTCAGGCTTATCGGGTGGTCCCGACAGATTCACACCGGATTTCACGGGCCCGGTGCTACTCGGGTATTCGCATCGACAGTCACCATGTTTTCGTCTACGGGATTCTCACCCTCTACGACAGGCCGTTCCAGACCACTTCGACTAACACGATGATTTCTCACTGTCGGCCGGCTCAGCAGCGCCGACACAACGAACCCCACAACCCCACGAATGCAACGCCTGCCAGCTATCACACACCCATGGTTTAGCCTCATCCGCTTTCGCTCGCCACTACTCACGGAATCACATGTTGTTTTCTCTTCCTGTGGGTACTGAGATGTTTCACTTCCCCACGTTCCCTCCACACACCCTATATATTCAGATGCGGGTAACACGACATCACTCGTGCTGGGTTTCCCCATTCGGAAATCCTCGGATCACAGCTCGGTTGACAGCTCCCCGAGGCATATCGCAGCCTCCCACGTCCTTCATCGGCTCCTGGTGCCAAGACATCCACCGTACGCTCATAAACACTTACAACAAAGATGCTCGCGTCCACTGTGCAGTTCTCAAACAACACACAACACT
>NZ_JBEYUH010000038.1:0-5421 GCF_040643435.1 Rhodococcus sp. NPDC047139 | reverse complement strand
CTCGTTCCTTCAGCTCAACGCTGTACTTCCGTGGTGCTGCCATGCTCTCTATCCTTCACAGGTTCGAGAGCCTCCGACAGACCCGGGGCGATTCATGTTGGTGGGCACTTCGCAACCGGGGATCGATCCGTAGGTGCCGTTCGGGGTGAAAATCACCTCGGCCTGGTCGGGGCGGCCGGGGACATGCTCGAATGCGACGTCGATGCTGCCGTGGCACTGCCCGGACGGGATCGGCACGATGGCGGTGCCCGTGACCTGTAGGGTCGGTACCGGAGCAGCTGCCGAGGTTCCGGTGGTGACCAGTGCTGCGCCGGCGGCGACAGCGAGGGTGGAGGCAGCGAGGGCCGCTGCGCGGGTGATGCGTCGGCGAATCGACATGAACGAGGTCCTTTCGATGGGTGGTCGGAAGGTCACCGTACTGACGGCGGTTCTGCTCTTCGGTGCGCTTATCGGCTCCGCAGCGGGGGTGGGCCTGTCCACCGGCGTGGTCCGTGCCGGCATGAACGGCGATGGATCCGCCTGCGTGAGTGCGCAGGCCCGGTGCATGTGTCGTGCAGGTGCGGGCTCCGTGGGTGCCGCGCTGTGCCTGGCTTCGGGAGAGAACTGGTGCGTACCGGTTGTCGAGGAAGGGAGTTCAGCGATGAAGGAGATCAGCCGACGTGGGGATGCGCTGCAGGCCGTTGCGAACGTGGCGGCACGTCTCGAGGCGCTGCAGCCGTTTCTCAGCTACGGCCCGAATTTTCGGCCGCGGGTGGCCGACGAGCTCGCTCGCGCGCACCGTGCCTGGCACATCGAGGCGGCGGGGTCGTTCTTGGTGACCGCTGAGATCGCGGCGGGGCTGCGGCCGGAAGCGGATTACCGTGACCGCTGCGCGCCGGAGGTGTTCGACAGGTCTCCGCAGGTCCTGGCTGCTGTGGTCTGAGCGAGGGGAAGGGCACCGGTGGGTGCGGGGTGAGCAACTCCTCTGCACCCACCGGACGCACGGCGACTGTGTTCGTGGGGACAGGATCTGCTCAGTTGCACCGACCAGTAATGCTGTGCCGAAAACAGTAGCTGTGTGGTCGGTGTAGGCAATACACCACATATGCGATGAGCTGCGTAAATAGTCCCCGATTCGTCTCTGTTCTTCGTCTTCCGGGTCGAGCGCGGTGGAACGGTCGGGGTATTGTCCCGAGGGGACATGCGGCGGGTGCGCGCGGGAGTGGTGAGCCCGGGTGTGACGGTCGGGTCTGCTACCTTCACGATCAGAGCCACGTTGCATGGCTGACCCCGACGTTGCCGACCGGTGCCCGCATCACCACTTCGGCCGCGCCTGAGGGCGAGGTCCCCCGGATCTGCAACCCTTGCTGACCGTCACATCCGTCCGTGGTGGATGCGGGACGCCGCGACGGCCATGTGATCGGAGCCCGCCATGACCAAGAACTCCGCCCGTAAGAAGGCTGCTCGCGCCTATCAGGCCGCGCATCCCGGTACGACCTTTCCGGAGGCCATGCGCGCGGTAGCTCGAGGCGAGGACCCGACCTCTGCTGCCGACAGTGCCGCACAACCGCAACCCTTCCGGGCAGGTGTCGACCCTCAGGTTCGGGATCAGGTGATCGCCGCTTTGACCGCTCTGGCGCGCAGTGTCCGCGAAGACGGCAGCGCAATCGATTTCGCTGACGAACTCGCCCGCATCCTTGCCAGCGTCACTGCGAATGTCGGTTCGGTCGAGAAGCTCCTCATCGGACGCCCAGGCTCGTGGGAGGCCGGCCTCGTCGCTCAACTCGTCAACGGAACGGTGATGGAGGAGGACTTGCCACGGTGGCGAACTGTGCCTGTCCGGGTGGTGCTGGACCTCGACGATTACTGGTACTACGCGGGGCTCGAGCAGGTCTACGACGAGGACATCGACGCGCTTGAACGGCTCCGCAGCGAAGACGTCGGCGACCCCGCTCGGGATCAGTCGTTGGTGGACGAGATCGATGCGATCGACGAACTCGTCGATCAGGACCGTCGGTCCTATATCGAGGCGTGGACCGGGCATGCGCGAGAGGCCGCACTCGAACTCGGTATCGAGGTGCCGATCACGGTTGTCGTTGGGGAGGACACGCGTTCGTACGAGGATCTTGATTCGGTCACCGACCACATCGAACGACGGGCCCGTGAGCGAACCCCGCATCCGGTGGTACCCGAACTCGGAGAGTTGGTGAGGCGGAGGAATCATTCGCCGGAGGATCTTGCGGGGCGTATCCGGGCAGCGGGGAGGAGCTATCGCGAGCGGGTCGCTGATCGGTAGAGCAGGGCTGTGGGGTGGGGGCTGTCGTCGAGTTGCTGTCCTCGTCGGTGTGCCCCCGCCATGGTGATACAATTTCGTATAACACCAGGTGAGGAGATGGTTCCTGTGTCACTTGCATACGAACCGGAGATCGGACGCCGACTACGAGCGGTGCCCGCCCGCAACGAACTGGCCAAGATCCTCAAACTCCGCGCCGTCCACGACGCCGTGCAGGCCGGCTGGCCTCAGCGCCGCATCGCCGAGGCGCTCGGCGTCGAACAACCCGAGGTCAGCCGCCTGGCCAAAACAGCACGGCTCACCCCGCACGTCTGCGAGCGCAGCCCGCGTGAGGTGCTGCTCGAACACGCCGCCGGAGTAATCGACCACGCGGCGATGATGCGCGAACTCGAGAACTGGAACTACACCTTCGGCACCACCGACCCCACCGGAGAGACCTACCTACCCGGCACCTGGGATCAGATCGAACGCGCCGGAGATCTGTTGTCCGACGAGGACTACCAGCACCTACTGAAGATCACCGCCGCCCGACGCAACGCCGCAGGGCGCGCGTAGTGGCGGACCTGCGCGCAGCCACAGCTGCAGTCCTCGAGCGCATGTGCGCGGCCGGTGGCACCCTCGACCGAGGCGGTGCCACCGCCTCACACCGGCTCTACGCCACCGACCCACATCGGCGTCGCACCGTCGACCGGATCATCGAGCGCTACCTCGCCGAACAGCACAACGTCGTCCTCGAAGGCCAGTTCTGCGCCATCGCCACCGCCGGGGTACCCGGCGCCGGGAAATCCACCAGCATCAAACGCCACGGCCTCGCCGGGCAAGGCTGGCGCGTTCTCGACGCCGACCGCGTCAAAGACCACCTCATCCGCGACGCCCTCGACACCGGCATCTACCGGAGCATTCTCGAGATCGAACTGCCCGACGGCAGGACCATCATGCCCCGCGAGCTGGCCACCCTCGTGCACACCGAATCGACGAAAATCCTCGACGCCCTGCAAGAGGTGTGCATGCAGCGCGGGGAAAACATCGTCATCGAAGGCACCTTCAGCTGGCCCGGACTCGGCGAACGACTGCTGCGGCAACTCGGCGCCGCCGGCTACGAACGCTTCACCATCATGGACGTCGAAGTCCCCCGCGAACGCGCCCAACAGCAAGCCCTGCAACGTTGGTGGGACGGCCGCCAGCACTCCGAGGACGGTCTCGGAGGCCGGTTCACTCCCGCCGCGGTCATCGCCGCGCTGTATCCAGGCGACGGCACCGGCACGATCTGCGCCGCCAACGCCCGTGCCGCCTTCGACCACCCCCTGACCGCCGAGATCCACTCGGTCGAACTGCTCGTCGACGACTACACCAGCGGCGAGCTGATCCAACGAGTCGCCACCCGCTGCGACGGCATCCTCAGCTACGAATCGGCCACTGAACACTCCGACACCTGAGAGCAACGCTCGTCCGCGGAAATCACTGCAGTCGTCTGCGTCGGGAACCGCGCTGTCCTCATCGTCGTTGTGCGTATGCACTGCTCATCGATTCCAGGAGAAACACTTTGACCGAACCCGACACGTTGTGGCACTACACCGATGCAGGTGGTCTGCTCGGCATCCTCGGTAGCAACCCGGAGCCGCGAGAATCCGGCGTCGTGGGTCCGCAGAAGTGCCAGCCGTCGTTTCGCGCAACAGCGGTCGAGTACCTCAACGACAGTCGGGAATTGATCCACGGCCTGGGAATCATCAAGAAGCAGGTGCTTATTCCCCGTGCCGAACAACTGGAGGCGATCGACTACCAGCCGGATGAGCCTCATCTGGTCGCCAACCCGAAGGAAAAGGCCGACTTCCTGCGCAAGCTCTGCGAGGCGATCGACAGGGTGGAGCAGCGCACCTACAGCAACCACATCCACTGCTACGTCACATCGTTCTCCGCGCACAACGATGTGCTCAGCCAGTGGCGCGCCTACTGCGGTGGACTCGACGGATTCGCCATCGGCATCCGCAGGGATGCGCTCCCCAACCACCGGGAGGCGAAGGTCAAGAAGGTGCTGTACGACGACGATCCCACGTCGTGGACGACAGTGACCGACTACGTGCAGAGATGGGTGGATGGGCGTCTCCACCGCACAGAAGCCCCCGAGGCCAGTTCCGGGATGCTCGACCACTGCATCCGGGAGTTGTCCCGCTATGCAACGCAGTTCAAGCACAACGGCTTCCGCGAGGAAGGGGAATGGCGAGTCATTCACCTCGGCATGAGCGAGGGACCGACCTACCGCAACCGCGGAGCGAAGCTCATCCCATACGTCACCTGGTCACTGCCCGCCGACGCCGTCGTCGCTGTCCGGGTCGGCCCCGGACCGAATCAGCACGAGAACTACCTGGCAGCCCAGGGAGCTCTGCACGCGTTCAGCTACACCACGGCCGCAAAGAACCTGACCGTCTCCCCCACCCCGTACCGATAACCGCCGTCGACCAGGCGACGTACCGGGCCGCACGAGTTCGGTTCAGGCGTCGCCGGCCGCGGAGCCGTTGAGCACTGGGTATTCGCCGTTGAGGACTGCGGCGATCCGGGCGGCGAGCTCGTCGGCCTCGCGTTCGACCTCATCGAGTGCGTCACCCACCCCGCTGAGCAACGTCTGCGCATCCGCGCGAGCCCGCAACCCGGATCGCACATCCCACTCCCCCAGCTCGGGTTCGGGGACGCTGTCCACCATCGGGTCGTCGTCGACATTCCAGTCCGGTTCGTCGTCCCAGCGGCGTCGGCGTCGGCTCCCGGTGCCGTCGAGTCGGGCCGTGAGGATGTCGGCGATGGTGGTGGCGCGTAACCCGCGGGGCTGGCCTGCGTGCTGCAGGGAGCCCATACCGAGACCGCCCCAGCGATCGATCGGCAACAGCAGTGGTCCGTCGTCGCGGATCGGCGGCAGCGGGGCGTAGGACTCGACCGACGTGTCGGTGAGGGGCCGGGCTTTGATCAACGCTTCTTCCAATGCGTCGTTGATCAGCCATTTGTCCATGAACGCCAGCAACCGTGCCCATCGCAGGAACACCGCGGCCGGGCAATACCGGGGATTGAATCGCCCCGGGTCTGTCGGAGGCTCTCGAACCTGTGAAGGATAGAGAGCATGGCAGCACCACGGAAGTACAGCGTTGAGCTGAAGGAACGAG
>NZ_JBEYUH010000037.1:0-5594 GCF_040643435.1 Rhodococcus sp. NPDC047139 | reverse complement strand
GCAGCCAACACCCGCAGATACCGCTCCGCGAACCCACGCACCGTCGACTCATCGAACAAATCCACCGCATACGTCAACGTCGCCGACATACCCGCCGAACGACCGTCGTCGGTGAAGTTCTCCGAGAGAGTAAGAGCCAGATCGAATTTCGACGTGTCCGTTTCGATGTCCACGCCGGAGATCGAAAGACCGGGCAGCTCGAACGAAGTGGTACCGAGGTTCTGGAAGGCGAGCATCACCTGGAACAACGGATGCCGCGCCTGCGAACGCACCGGATTCAGCACCTCGACCAACCGCTCGAACGGCACATCCGAATGCCCGAACGCCGCCAGATCCGTCTCCGCGATCTGCCCCAGCAACCCCGCGAAGGTCACCCCCGGATCCACCTCGGTGCGCAACACCAACGTGTTGACGAACATGCCGATCAGATCGTCGAGAGCCTGCTCCCCACGACCGGCGATCGGCGTGCCGATCGCAATATCGTCACTACCCGACAACCGCGCCAACAACACCGCCAACGCCGCATGCATCACCATGAACGGCGTCGCACCCTCCCGACGCGCCAACGCATCGACACCCGCATGCAGACCCGCATCCACCTCGAAGGTGATACGTCCACCTGCATAGCTCGACACCGACGGTCGCGGTCGATCGGTAGGAAGACCGATCTCCTCCGGAAGGTCGGCCAGCGCGTCCCGCCAGTAGTCGAGCTGACGGGAGATCAGCGAGTCCGGATCGTCCTCCGACCCGAGCGCGCGCCGCTGCCACAAGGCGTAATCGGCATACTGCACCGCCAACGGAACCCACGAGGGCGCTTCCCACCCGGAGCGCGATGCGTACGCGATCATGACGTCACGCGCGAGCGGTCCCATGGACCATCCGTCGGCGCTGATGTGATGGACAACCATGACGAGCACGTACTCGGTGTCGGACAGCGCGAACAGTCGCGCATGCACCGGCACTTCGGTCGTGACGTCGAATCCGGTGGACACCAGTTCCACGATGGCCTCGTGCAACTGCATCTCGTCCACCTCGACGGGCCGCAGGTCCGGCACCACCGGGGCGGCCTCCCGCACGACCTGGACAGGCCCCGCCGGCGTGTCCGGGAAGACCGTTCGAAGCGATTCGTGCCTCTCGATGACGTCCATGACGGCGACCTGCAGTGCCGCGACGTCCAGGCGTCCCGAGAGCCGGATGGCAACCGGAATGTTGTTGACGGCCGATCCGGTATCGAACCGGTTCAGGAACCACATGCGCTGCTGTGCCAGCGAGAGCGGAATACGGCTCGGACGGGGTCCCGCCGTGAGTGGTTCGCGTCCACCGGCGCCTGCGTACGACTCGACGCACGCTGCGAGCGCTCCCACCGTCGAATGTTCGAACACCGCCCGAACAGGCACCGACGCGTCGAGCGCGGCACCGAGACGCGAGGCCACCTGGGTAGCACTGAGCGAGTTGCCGCCGAGTTCGAAGAAATCGTCGTCCACACCGATGCGGTCGATACCCAGGATCTGTCCGAAGATCCCGGCCACGATCTCTTCGAGAACGGATGCGGGAGCGCGGAAGGCACGGGTTTCGAAGACCGGCTCGGGCAGCGCGTCCCGATCGAGCTTGCCTGCCGGAGTCAGCGGCACTTCGTCGATCACCACAACGACGCTCGGCATCATGTAACGCGGCAGGAAATTGCCTGCCGCTTCGCGCAGTGCCTCCGCCTCGGCGGTGGAGCCCTCGACCAAGGTCACATAGGTCACCAGCGCCGGTGCACCACCGATACCCTCCCGGCCGAGTGTCACGACGAAATCGACGTCGTCCATCGCCGAGAACACCGCGTCCACCTCACCGAGTTCGATGCGGTGACCGCGGATCTTCACCTGGAAGTCGGCGCGCCCGATGAACTCGAGTGCCCGCGAACCGTCGGGCATGTTCACCCAGCGGACGACGTCACCGGTTCGATAGAGACGTTCCCCCGTCGCGGAATAGGGATCCGCCACGAATCGCTCGGCCGTGAGGCCGGGACGATTGCGATAACCGCGGGCGACCGTCGCACCTCCGACGTACAACTCGCCGGCGACACCTCGGGGAACCGGATGCAGCCTCCGGTCCAGGACGTACACAGGCGCTCCGGGCAAGGCGTCGCCGATCGGCACGATCGACTCGGTGCCCTGCAGAGACCGGCTCGCGGCGGCGACGATGGTGGTCTCGGTCGGACCGTAGAGATTGAAGAACCGACGTCCCGGCGCCCACTTCGCAACCAGGTCGCGCGTGCAGGCCTCGCCGCCGACCATCACCGTCTCGAGATCGTCGAGTCCGACGGGATCGATGGATGCGAGCGCGGCCGGCGTCACGAACGCATGGTTCACCCCCTCCTCCCGGAGAAGCTGAGCCAGTTCGTGACCGCCTACGACGGTCGTCGGGGCGACCACCATGGTCGCGCTCGCACCGAAGGCGAGCAGGAACTCCAGCACGGACGCGTCGAAGCTCGGTGACGCGAAGTGCAGGACACGGCTTCCCGGCTCGATCCCGAACCGCTCACGGTGATCGGTGATCTGCGTCGCGAGGCCGCGGTGGGTGACCACCACGCCCTTCGGAAGTCCGGTGGACCCCGAGGTGTAGATGACGTATGCGGGGTCGGCCGATCGGATCGGACGCACGAGATGGAACTCGGTGAGGGGTGTCGACGGCCGGGCCTCGATCTCGTCGGTCACCGACGGGTCGTCCAGTGCTAGCCACTCGATGCCGGAGGGCAGATCTGCGGCGACAGCTGCGACCGTGAGCCCGAGGACCGCACCGGAGTCGGTCACCATGTGCTCGACTCGCTGAGGCGGGTAGGAGGGATCGATCGGCACGAAGGCCGCACCGGTCCGGGCGACCGCCCAGAGCGCAGTCACCGACTCGATCGACCGGGGTATTGCGACGGCGACGATATCGCCGGGCCCCACCCCGTAGTCGATCAGCAGGCGTGCGGACCGATTCGAGAGCGCATCGAGTTCGGCATAGGTGAGAGTGCGTCCTGCGCACGTCACGGCCGGAAGCTCCGGCGCGCCGTCCACTGCATTCGCCAGGAGAGTGGGGAGGGTCAACGGCACCGGTGCGGACGAATCGCGCTGCACGAGTGCACGGCGCTCGTGCTCGTCGAGGATGTCGATATCCCCGACTGCCGCCTCGGGCGAGTCGACGACGGCGTCGAGCAGTTTGAGGAAGCGGGCGGCGAACGTCTCGACGGTGGACGCTTCGAACAGGTCCTCGGCGTAGACGAACTCGGCGGACAGTGCCCGACTCGAATCCTCGACCGCCGGCTCGACCACCGTCAGCTGGAGATCGAACTTCGCGACGTCGACCACGACCTCTTCGGCGCGCACCGTCATACCCGGCAATTCCACTGCGGTGGATCCCTCGGTCTGGAACGACAGGATCACCTGGAACAACGGATGCCGAGACTGCGATCGCGCCGGATTCAGCACCTCGACAAGACGTTCGAACGGGATGTCGGCGTGGCTCATCGCCTGGAGATCGACATCGCGGACCTCGTCGAGCAGTCGGGCGAACGACGAAGCTCCGTCCACCTCGGTACGCAGAACCAGGGTGTTGACGAACATGCCGATCAGTCCGTCGATCTCCGACTCGCCTCGTCCGGAGATCGGTGTTCCCACTGCGATGTCGCCGGTACCCGACAGTCGCGCCAACAGCACCGCGAAGGCGGCGTGCATCGCCATGAAGGGGGTCGTGTTGTGAGCGCGGGCGAGCTCGACGAGACCACGATACGACTCGGCCGGGATCTCGAAACCGACTCGGCCGCCCCGGAACGACTGCGTCGCCGGACGCGGATGGTCGGACGGCAGGTCGAGCTGGTGGGGTACCCCGTCCAGCTTCGACTTCCAGTAGGAGATCTGCTTCGCCGCAAGCGAATCGGCGTCGGATTCGATTCCGAGCACCCTGCGTTGCCAGATGCTGTAATCGGCGTACTGGACCGGCAGTTCCTCCCACTTCGGGGCGTCACCACCTTTACGGGCGGTGTACGCCGCGATGACGTCGGAGGAGAGAGGTCCGAACGAGTAGCCGTCCGCCGCGATGTGGTGGACGACGACCGCCACCGCGATGTCGTCGGCGGCAGTCCGGAAGATCCGAGCACGGATCGGCACGTCCTTGGTGACGTCGAATCCGTGTGCTGCGAACTCTCCGAGCCGGACCGGAAGGGTGCTCTCGTCGACATCCTCGACCGGAGCCTCGAATCCGAGAGAGCTCGCCGGAAGTACGACCTGATGCGGGATTCCGTTCTCTCCCTCGGGGAATACGGTCCGCAATGCCTCGTGACGATCGATGACGTCGCCGAGTGCCTGTTCGACGACGGCGGTGTCCACCTCCCCTGTCATCCGAACCACGAACGGCAGGTTGTAGGTCGCGGCCGCAGGGTCGAACTGGTTGAGGAACCACATACGCTGTTGCGCCCACGACAGCGGGATCGGCCCCGTCCGCTTCTGCGGGACCAGCGGAATACGTCCGGTTCCGGCCGACGACGCAACCGCGTCGGCGAGGCGCTCCACCGTCGATGCCTCGAAGAGCAGACGCACCGGCACGGACGCGTCCAGCGCAGCACCGATCCGCGCCGCAACCTGCGTCGCCGACAGCGAATTACCACCGAGAGCGAAGAAATCGTCGTCGAGACCCACCCGCTCGATCCCCAGCAGCTCACCGAACACCGCAGCCACCGTCTGCTGCACCGGCGTCACCGGCGCCCGGAACTCACCCGCCTCGAACACCGGCTCCGGCAACGCCCGCCGATCCAGCTTCCCCGACGCATTGAGCGGGAACTCCCCGAGCACCACCACCTGCGAGGGCACCATGTACGACGGCAACACCGACCGCACGGCATCCCGCACCGTTACCGGATCGACGATCGCACCCGCAGCAGGAACGACGTAGCCCACGAGATGCTCACCGAACTCGCCGGCGTGCGCCACGGCCGCGGCCTGACCCACGCCCTCGGCTCCGAGCAGCGCCGTCTCGATCTCACCGAGTTCGATGCGCTGGCCCCGGAACTTCACCTGGAAGTCCGTACGGCCGAGATAGTCGAGTTCGCCTCGTCGCGTCCACCGCACCAGGTCACCCGTGCGATACATCCGCTCACCGGATCCGAACGGATCGGCCACGAACCGCTCCGCCGTCAGATCCGCCCGAGCGTCGTATCCCCGGGCCAACTGGGCACCCGACAGATACAACTCACCCGCGACACCCACCGGCACCAGGTTCAGTCGCTCGTCGAGAACGACCGCACGCATGTTCCACACCGGGGACCCGATCGGCACCCCGCGACCCGACATCACATCCGCGCACGTGAAGGAGGTCGCCTGAACCGTCGCCTCGGTCGGTCCGTACAGGTTGTGTACCCGAGCGGACGAGATCCGCCGCAAACGCGAGACCGTCCGCACCGACAACGCTTCACCACCGGTGAACATCGCCCGCAGCGACGTCCACATCCCCGCAGAGACATGATCGAGTACCGCGTCGAGCACCGACGGCACGAACTGCACCGCCGTGACCTGCTGCTCGTCGATCACCCGCGCCAGATACGCCGGATCACGATGACCATCGGGCTCGGC
>NZ_JBEYUH010000036.1:0-6519 GCF_040643435.1 Rhodococcus sp. NPDC047139 | reverse complement strand
TCGGCCCGCCCGTCCGCGCTCATGCGCAGGTCAAAGGGGGGGCCGAGCTAGTAGATGAGGCCCGGCCGAGCAGGGGGTAGTGGGTGCCTGGGCACCTCACCGACCCATCGGGCGGCGGGAATGACGTGCAAGGCGGCCGCGAACAGGCCGGCCTCGGTGCGGATCCCCTGGTGAATCGGCCCGGTCGGGGTGAGCGGGAACGCCATGTCGGGGTCGGCGAGGGCGGCGGTGGTCTCGCCGTCGGCCACCCAGTCGAGGCGGCCGCGGTGGTTGAGCCATCGGTCGAGGTTGGTGTCGCTGTAGACCGTCCAAGTGCTCATCCGGCGGCACCGCCGGCAAGGCGGCCGAGGACCCGGTCGGCGCGGGCTCGGCGGGCCTGCTCGCGGTCGGCGGTTCGGGCCGAGGCCGACTGCCGGCGGGCGTAGGCGCGGGCCTCGGGGTCGACCAGGCGCGCCACGGTGGTCGGGTGCCACTTCCCGCCCCGCTTGGAGGGGATGCCGGCGGCGTTGAGGCGGCGGGCTATCTCGCGCACCCCGACGCCCTCGTCGGCCCACTCGCGCATTTGGCGCAAGGTGTCGGCCTCGGCGGGGTGCTCGGTGAGCTCACGCTCGACGGCCTGCTGGCCGTAGGCGGGGGCGCCGGTGGCGTAGCCGCCCCGCTCGGCCTTGGCACGTCGGCCGGACTTGAGTCGCTTCACGATGAGGCCACGCTCGAGTTGGGCGGCCGCGCCCATGACCTGGCGAACGAACGTGCGCATCGGGTCGTCCTCGTCGTCGGCGAGGTGCTCGCCGCGGTCAACGGTGAACACCCGGCCGCCGTGCGCCCAGGCCACCGACAGGATGGCCTCCTGCTGGGTGAGCTGGCGGGCTACCCGGTCGAGGTTGGGAGCGAGGATGCCGTCCACCTCGCCGTCGGCGAGCATCTGTAGGGCCTCGGCGAGGCCGGGCCGCTCGTCGTCGCCGGCCTTCCCGGTGATGCCCTCATCGCGGCACACCTTCACGATCTTGTGCCCGTTGGCACGCGCCCACTTGCGGCAGTCCTTCTCCTGCACGTCGAGTCCGTAGCCGTCGACCTGGCCGTTGGTGGACACGCGGGTGATGACGACGAGGCGTAGGCGGTCCTTCTCGGGGGTGGTCATGCTCAGGACTGTACACATCTTTCGGCATAGATGTAACACACGAGGTAGAGACGTTTTCGAGCTGTAACGAGGCCGCGAAACCGCCCCTCGGCGGTAGGCCCGCGGCCCCTCCACGTCCTGTCACTAGGCGCTCTCGCCGGCCGATCTGGCCTACCGTCCTCGGCGAACACGACAGACACGAGGACCCCATGCCCGACGACCTACTGCGGCCCGACGAGGCCGCTGCATTGCTCGACTACTCATGCCGCACCCTGGCGACCTGGCGGCGCCGCGGCTACGGCCCGGCGTTCGTGCGCACCGAGGGGCGCCGCATCTTCTACCGACGCGCCGATGTCGACGCCTGGCTCGCCCGCCGCGTCGTCACCCCCGGTCAAGTGGTCTGACATGGCCGCTCGCCTGTGCGTCGCGACCGGCGACCGAGACCGCGGCCCCTCCCCTGAGATGAACACGGTCGAGGCGGCCGAGTACCTCGGTAGGACTCCTCGCACCCTCGCCCAGTGGCGCCACTACCGGGAAGGCCCGACATACCTCAAGGGCGCGAACGGCCGCGTGACGTACCGCCAGGACGACCTCGACGAGTGGAAGCGCCACACGGCGCCGGCCGAGGCCCTCGTCCACCTAAGCGAGGCCGACCGCCTGGTGATCGACGCCCTCGGGTGAGCGCCCGCCGGCCTCTCTTCTTCAACGGCGAAACCGCCGTCCCACGCTCATGCGTCCCGCGGTTTGTCCCACGGCCGCATCATCTCACTACCGACCTTGTTGCCGCGGATATTGTTGCGGCACAGCAGAATTAGACTTGGAGATTACTCATGGCAGTGCCTAACCTGACGACCGCGAGTTACCCGGACCTGTATGCCCATCTCGAGGGCATCGTCGAGGCGATCCACTCTCACCACAACCTGCCGCGGTCGGCGCACCTCGACGAGGAGGGCCACCTCGACGCGCTTCGGCGTATCGCCGCGAGTAAGTCGTGGGCGAGCGATGTCGACGCGATCGACGGGGAGCTCGGCCGGCGGATCACCGAGGCGGGCGAGGCCACCCGATCGGCGTTGGCGGCGCTCACGGCCCGTCCGACCGGCTCGGATGCGGTGGCGGCCGAGCTGCGAGCGACGCGGTTCTGGCAGCGTACGGCGTCGGTGCTCGACGCGGAGACGGCCGCCAGCAGGCCGGGTGCGGCATTGGTCCTGGTCGAGACGGTGGCGGCCGAGGACCTGGCGACGGTGCTCGAGGAACTGCCGTCGTACCTCGCATCCCGCGGTGTCCGTGAGATCGGTGGTGTCGACACCGAGCAGCGGATCGAGGAGGCCCTGTATCGCCGTCTGCCGCGTCTGGGTGATGCCAAGCGGAACGAGGCGCACGCCCAGACGATGCGGTCGGCGTTCGCGCGGATGCTCGGGTTCATCCGTGAGTCGACGGCGGATATCAACGCGCCGATGCTGGCGCCGGTGGGTGTGCTCAAGCTCGCCCAGGTGCGGGCCATCGACGAGCGGCACCAGGTCAAGGGTGGGCCTGCCCGCCGGCCCGACCGAGCCGCGTAAGACCACACGGGCGAGCTGGTGCGCGTCGCGGGCCGCTGGGGAGTAGAACCCAGACGCAGACGGCCGCGCCCGCCGGCCTCGCCTTGCTTGAGCCTGTGACCGGCCCTCTTGTGTGGGGGGGTGAACGTCGACGTTGTTTCAACCTTTCGGGGCGTCGACGAGGCCACAGGACGCATGAGAACGGCCCCCTGGTTTTCTCCCCCAGGGGGCCGTTCTCGTATCCGTAGGTCAACGGTCGCGGAGGATGCCGGCGATGGTGTCGGCGAGGGGGCCGTCCTGGCCGGCTGTGGCCTGCTCGAGGGCGTCGATCATGGCCGCGGTGGCGCGGGTGCGCCGGGCGTGCTGGCCGATGATGAACTCGTTCGCCATGAGCTCGGCATCGAGTTGGTCGAGGCGGGCGAGGAGCTGGTCGAGCTCGGCGATGGTGACCTCGACGGTGCCCAGGTCGGCGATCTCGCCGAGGCCGGCCTCGGTGGCGCGGTCGGCCGCCAGGTCGCGGCGGGCGCGGAGGTCGGCGATGAGGCGGTCGAAGTCGGGGGTGTCGTCGCTGGTCACAGGCTCGAGGGTAGGACCTGGGCGGCCGGATGCCGGCGAGGGCGGCGCGTCATCGCGGGCGTGTCGACGGCGGCGCATAGGATCAACCTCGTCGTTTGACCGGGGGCCGCCACCCCTGGAAAAGCGAAACCCCCCCAGCCGCCAAGCAAAGGGGGGGTTTCAGAAGTCAGATGTTGCACCCTCGCCAGGGTTGTCACTCATCCGCCATAACCAGGGATGAGTTTACAGGCCGAGGCCGACAGACGTGCCACATGGTGGCCGTGTCGAGCCGATCTGTGACAGCAGGGGCAGGGGTGCACGGAAGCGAAGGAAACGCCCGTGGCCCAGACCGCCACCGCAACTGAACCCATCCGCACCCTCGACCGCGCACTGCCCGGCTGGGCCGTCGACGCCATCACCGACGGCGTCCCCACCACCGACGGCCGCAAGGTCTACGGCATGTGCGTACGTATCGCCATGAGCGCCCACCGCCGAGGCTGGACCGAATCCCAGTACGTCAACGAGGTCGCCGCCCCCAAGTCCCGACTCTGGGCACAGGTCATGACCCGCCGCGACGGCCGCACCTCGTCGATGCCCGTAGCCCTCAAGTCGCTACGCAAGGCGTGGGCCGCCGGTGTCGCCAACTCCAACAACGTCGGCATGCGCACCCGCGAAGAGATCGCCGACGACGCCGTCGAGCTCGCCTACGCATGGGCCGACCGCCTCGACGCCGGTTCCGACGGCCTCAGCGCCACAGAGACGGCCGTAATGCGCTACGTGGTAGCCGAGACCGAGCGGCGCGGCATGCTCCGCGTCACGTGCCCGGGGCGCGCGATCGAGGCCGAGGTCGGCGTCGGCTACCGCACGGCCACCCGCACCCTCAAGGCCCTCGCGGCCAAGGGGTTCCTCGTGCAGCACTCGACCGGGAGGGCTGGCGAGCCGGGGAAGGCGAGGGCGGCGATTTATGGGCTGGGGGGGAGTGAGGTCGTGTCCCATATAAACGGGGGTAGTACCCCTATGGGACACGAGGTGGCCGCACCGAACACGAGCGCCAATCCCGAGGCCACCGACGAACCCAAGATCGTCGCCGCCGCCGATGCAGGGACCACCGTGTCCCATAGGGATATGGCCGTGCAGGTGGACCCCTGGTGGCGTCAGACGTTCGACGACACGCTGCGTGAAGAGGGCTACGACCCCGAGGACCTCACCGAGGGTGAGCTGGGCGCGGTCGAGCGTGCACGCGAGGCTGGGCATGGCGCCGAGCAGGTGGCCGCAGCACTGATTGCCAGGTGGGAGACCGCCGCCTAGCAAGCCCAGGCCAGCCTCGGTGCCGTGTCCCGCCCCAGGTGTCCCGGTAGGTGTCCCGCCGGGACATGTACGGAAGTAGTTCCGAACATCCGGCCCTTGCCTAGCAAGTGCTCAAGCAAGTGCTACAGGCCCCAGCGATCGGCGACACGGCCGAGCAGGCCCCGAGATCGAGCGGGGGGC
The DNA here is from genome assembly GCF_040643435.1 of Rhodococcus sp. NPDC047139. Classification (NCBI taxonomy): domain Bacteria; kingdom Bacillati; phylum Actinomycetota; class Actinomycetes; order Mycobacteriales; family Nocardiaceae; genus Rhodococcus; species Rhodococcus sp. NPDC047139. The sequence continues at coordinate 1,821 of NZ_JBEYUH010000036.1, read as the reverse complement.
GCCGGCGAGGGCGCTAGTGGGGCCGGGGCCGGCGGCGGTGGGGTGCGGTCGGATCGGCTGGCCTCGAGGGCGGCGATGGTGCGCCGTAGGTCGCCGATCTGCTCGGAACGTTCACGGGCGACGGCCTCGGCGACATCGGCCCGGCGGCGAGCCTCGGCCAGCTCGGCCTCGAGCTCGGCGATGCGTCGGGCCTGCTCGGCCTGGTCGACGGCGGGGGCCTGGGCCTGACCGTGCGGCACCCCCTCGGCGGCCTGCTCGGGCGGGGTGGGCGCGTCGACCCGGAAGCCGGCCCCGAGCAGGTCCTCGACGCCGATGGACCAGACGCCGGTCTCGTCGCGGTAGGCGCCCGGCATCTTGCCGTTGGCGAGGTAGCGCTGGATGGTCGAGCGGGCGACGCCGGCCCGCTTGGCGGCCTGGGCTACCGACCAGCGAGGCCGGCCGCTGGTGTCCTCGGTCATGGTCGGCATCCTGCCTGGCCGGGCTCGGCGGTGTCGCGCTACACGCCGATGGGCGGGCCGAGGGGTACCCCTGGGCTAGGGGCGGGCGGCCTCGGCCGTGAGAATGGCGCACAACGCGCCCTCAGATCGCCGTAGACGCACGAATTACGCGCCCGAGGGGCCAGGGCTAGACACGATCCGTCGCCAATTTCGTAGGGCAATGCAGATTCGATGCCCAGAAGGTGATCGGAAGGAATTACAGGAAACAACTCCAGATCGCTCCAGATCACTCTGGATAATTTTGGCTGTAGCTGTACGGTGTAGCTAACGTGTAATACACAACGAAAAACGGTGCCGGTGCTCCGCCGCGGATACGAAGGAAACACCGACACCGTTCGATCACCAGAGATCAGTGATCTTGAGGATGACCTCGATCAGCTGGATTGCGGCCCTAATCGCGTTCCAGTTGACCGGGGTCTTTCGCTTAGGCATGCCCAAGCTCCCCACCTCCCTTCGTGACGGGGTCACAGCCCCGGCCGGAGGCCGCGGTGTCCGTCTCGAAGTTCGAGGTAAGTGAAACGGTAGCAGTAGGGTGTGCAATCTTCGGCCATGCTCATACACATTCTGGTGATACGCGCAGGTCAGAGGGTGCTTTAGCGGTGCACATATCTCCCTGTTATGTACCGCTTCCCCTAGAGATCGTCGGCATGTGCGTCGGCGTCGGAATGACACGTTCCACCGACTCTCAGAGGCACGAACGCCCCCCACCCAGTAGTTCAGGTGGGGGGCGTAAGTCGTCGGGCTAGATCCCGAGCTTGCGGGCGTGCCACTCGGCCGACTCGAACGGCGCATCGGCCTGACCGATCGCCAGGTTCACATCGGCGAGCGAGTCGATGACCTCGAGTAGCGACGCCTCGCCGGCCTCACCGAACGTCTCGGGGTCGTACATGCCGGCGGCCTCGGCGATGGCCCGCACCTCGCGGTACACGGCATCGAGTTGGGCCTTGGCGGCGGCGATACGGCCGGCCAATGTCGTGCCGCTCATGCCTGCACCGCCTCGGCGGCCTCGGCCATGCCCAGGCACCGCAACGCCTCGGCCAGGCGGTCGTCGTTCACGTACCCGTCCAGGTCAACGTAGTGCCGGCCGGCGTCGGCGCCGACGTTCCACAGGGCCACGGTTTGCAGGTGGGAGAGCTCGGAGACGTGCAGCGGGGGGATCATGGGGTCGATCATCGGTGTCCTCTCACAGGGGTTGTGCTGGTGATCTGGGCGGGCCGGCGGTTGCATCGTCGGCCCGCCCGTCCGCGCTCATGCGCAGGTCAAAGGGGGGGCCGAGCTAGTAGATGAGGCCCGGCCGAGCAGGGGGTAGTGGGTGCCTGGGCAC
>NZ_JBEYUH010000035.1:0-7112 GCF_040643435.1 Rhodococcus sp. NPDC047139 | reverse complement strand
CTCGAGTACTACAACACTCGACGACGTCACAGCGCACTCGGAGGACTTCCACCGGTCAGCCGGCTGGCACCAACCTGATGGCCGGGTACATCTAGGCGGACCCCTCGCCGGCGAGCGCGAACCGGCCGTCGTCGGTCTGTTCGACGAGGCCGTCCACCAGCAGGGAGTGCAACGCGCGGTCGCGCTGCCCCGGATCGGACGGCCACACGCTGTCGAGCAGGGGCCGCTCCACCGGCGTGGTGCTCTCCCGCAGCACCGCCATCAACCGTCCTCGCACCTGCCGGTCGGTTCCGGCAAACTTCTGCACCTTGCGGGGCGGCCCCTCGTGCGCGGGCCGCCCGGCCTGTACCCACGCGCAGTCGGGCAACGGGCAGCGCGCGCAGTCGGGTGTGCGCGCGGTGCACACGGTCGCGCCGAGTTCCATGAGCGCAGCCGAGAATGTCGCTGCACGAGCTTGCGGACGTGGGAGGATCGCCTCGACATCGGCGAGATCACGTGTGGTCGAGGGGTTTCCGGGTTCCGCTCGTCCGTGCACTGCTCGTGCGACCACGCGGCGCACGTTGGTGTCGACCACCGGCACGCGCTGCCCGTAGGCGAAACATGCCACTGCTCTCGCGGTGTAGGCACCGACGCCGGGCAAAGTCAGGAGTGTCTCGACGTTCTCGGGCACACGATCGTCGTGGTCGGCGGCGAGCACACCCGCGCACTCGTGCAGGCGCAGTGCCCGGCGCGGATAACCGAGTTTGCCCCACGCCCGCAGAACTTCGGCCTGGCTCGACGCGGCCATCGCCGACGGTACGGGCCAGCGGCGCACCCACTCCTCCCAGATCGGCGCGACGCGGGCGACCGGGGTCTGCTGCAGCATGACCTCGGACATCAGGATCTGCCAGCCCGTCACCCCTTCACGTCGCCACGGCAGATCGCGCGCCTGGGTGGCGTACCAGCGAAGCAACGACGGTGAGTCCACCGGCATCTCTCATCTCCTCGGTTCGCAGTGACGGTCGGTTCGGTCCCACCTCGAAGATGCCGATCGAGTGCGGTCGCACGCGCGGGTGAATAATGTACGCATGCCGAACTCGAATCCCATCTCCGCCTGGAAAGCCCTGACCGAGGGTAATCATCGCTTCGTCAGCGGCACCCCGCTGCACCCCAGCCAGGGGATCGATCGTCGCGCCGAACTCGTCAACGGCCAGCATCCCACCGCCGTGCTGTTCGGATGCGGAGACTCCCGCGTAGCTGCAGAGATCATCTTCGACCAGGGGCTCGGCGACATGTTCGTGGTCCGTACCGCGGGCCACGTCATCGACAGTTCTGTGCTCGGCTCCATCGAGTACGCCGTCGACATCCTCAACGTCCCGCTCATCGTCATTCTCGGCCACGACAGCTGCGGTGCCGTCGCCGCGACGATCGAGGCACTCGACAAGGGTTCGGTGCCGGGTGGTCACATCCGCAGCCTCGTCGAGCGCGTGGCGCCGTCGATCCTCATGGGGCGGGCCGAGGGTCTGGACACCGTCGACGAACTCGAGGGGCGGCACGTCGTCGAGACCGGAAAGCTGCTCACGGACCGTTCGCGGATCATCGCCGACCGCATCGCCGACGGCCGGTGCGCGATCGTCGGTGTCACCTACAAGCTCGACGACGGCCGCGTGAGCCTGCGGGGTCACATCGGAGACATCGGTGTGATCGCAGAGGAAGGCGACACGCCGGTGGTGGTGTAGCTGTCTGCAGCTGAAGGCACCTACCGTGAGGGGCGTGCTTGAACCGACCGGTCCTCTGCCCCCCGAGATCTACTGGCGACGACGCATTCTCGCCATCGGTGTCTCGGTGGTCGTGCTGGCTCTGGTCGTCTGGCTCGTACTCGCTCTGACCGGCGGCGGCGACGATCCCGATCCGACCCCGGAGCCTGCGGCGGCGGAAGTGACGACTTCCGCCACGACCACCGCTCCCGACGCCTCCGCCGAGGCTGCGTCCGCCGGCAGCACTCGCAGCGGGGGCTCGTCGGAATCGGATGGATCACGCGATCCGGAGGACTCGGGGTCGGCCGACGAGGGCGAGGCCACCGGCGGTTCGTCGACTAGTGCGGCGGCCCCGGTTCCCGCGGGCCAATGTTCCGATCAGTCGCTCGCCGTGCGGGTGACGGCCGACGAACCGAACTACAAGGTGGGCACAGAACCCGAGTTCACGATCGTCATCACCAATATCGGAACTTCGCCCTGCGAACGCGATCTCGGCGCCGGACTCCAGCAGGTGCTCGTCTACAGCCTCGACGGCAACGAGCGACTCTGGTCGAACACCGACTGCTTCCCCGAATCGACAGCGGACATGCGCTCGCTGTCTCCCGGTGATCAGGCGGCGTATTCCGTGAAGTGGTCGGCGACGACCTCCGAACCGGGTTGCCAGGCGCCACGTGAGCCGGTCGGTCCCGGCGCATACACCGTGGTGGGGCAGCTCGGTGGCCTCCGCAGTGTGCCGGAGCCGTTCAATATCACGCCCTGACGGCCGGATTTGGTCAGTCGTAGTGGTTGATGGCGGCTTCGGCCAGCCGCGACAATCCCTCTCGGATGTACCTCGCCCACAGGGCGCCGATACCGTCGACGGCCTGAAGGTCGGCGGCGGTCGCCGCGAGTAGTCCCTGCAGTGTTCCGAAGGCGCCCACCAGGTGGTTGATCTGCTGGGTCTGCAGGCGGGGCACGCGATGGAGTACGCGATAGCCGCGCGGACTCATCGACGTGTCCAGGGCTTCGATGGTGCCCGAGTACCCGAACGCGCGGGCGAGAGTCGTCAGATCGAGCAGGTCGACGTCGGTCAGACGGGCCAGACGCTCGAGGGCCCGATCGACCTCCTGAGAAGAAGGAACATGGTCGCCGGCCAAATAGTCGCGCACGATGAGCTGGCGGGCGAGCTGGTTGTCGCCGACCAGTTCTTCGAGCTGAAGCGCGAGCTGGCGGCCATCGGTTCCGAGTTCGAGCACGTCCTGCTCGATCTCCACGGAGAGACGGTGCATCATCTCGAGTCGCTGGGCCACGGTGAGCGCATCGCGCAGCGTGACGATGTCCTCGATCTCGACCACGGACAACTGCCGCGTCACCTCGTCGAGGCGCCCCTTGTACCGCTCGAGCGTCGCGACGGCCTGATTTGCCCGCGACAGGATCGTCGCGGAATCGTTGATGACGTGCCGCCGACCGTCGACGTAGACGCTGACGATGCTCATCGACTGGCTGACCGACACCACCGGATAGCCGGTCTGGATCGCGGTACGTTCCGCGGCGCGGTGCCGCGTGCCGGACTCGACGGTCGGGATGCTCGGGTCGGGCACCAGCTGGACATTGGCGCGCACGATACGAGTGCCGTCGGTAGAGACGACCACGGCGCCGTCCATCTTGGACAACTCTCGCAGCCGGGTGGGAGCGAACTCGACGTCGAGTTCGAATCCGCCGTCGCACAGGTCGGCGACCTTCTCGTCGAAACCGAGGACGATCAGCCCGCCCGTCCGGCCGCGGAGGATCCGTTCGAGACCGTCGCGGAGCGCGGTGCCGGGAGCCAGACGGGCGATGGTCTCGCCCAGCGTCGATGCCGGCGCCGACTCGGTCATCTGGACATCCTTCCCGTGTGCAGTCTGCGGTCGCCGTCACAATGCGCGGACTCCCGGATCGGCGCCGCCGACCGCGCAACTACATTACTTGTTCATGCGCAGCACCTGGACTTTGCCCGACGACCTCGTCGTTCCCGTTCTGCCGGAGGATCATCCCGGCCCGGGTGCGCCGATACCCCAGCACTGGGCGAAGTGCTTCGGCTGCGGCGACGATCAGCCCTCCGGTCTGGCGATGGAGTTCACCCTCGGTGAGGGCCTCGAGGTGATCGGCCGGCTCGACGTCGCTACTCGCTATCAGGGCGGACCGGGCTTCATCCACGGTGGCATCCTGATGACGGCATTCGACGAGGTGCAGGGCATGGCATGCAATGCTGCCCTGCGTACCGCCGTCGTGACCGGGCATTTCGAGACGGATTTCGCCCGTCCGATCCCGCTGGGCGCGGTCCTCGAGTTCCGGGCCCGCGTCGACGGCACCGTGCGACGGAAGGTCTACACCAGCGCGGAAGCGCGCATCGTCGATGGGCCGCTCGCCGATCCGGACGTCGTGGTCGCCTCGTCGGTGGGGTTGTTCGTCGTGGTGGGACACGAGCACTTCGCCAAGGGCAGGGACTTTGCAGACGGCATCCCCAAGAGTGAGCACGACATCTCCGCTGTTTAGGACGACTCCGCTGCTCCGGGAGGCGGGTCTCCTGGGCGGTCGGGAAGCAACGGAACACCCGGGCGGTGATCGCGCCCGAGTAGTGCGGCCGAGGTGACCGCCCCCGCGCCGTAGCGGGAATGCAGGTCGTCGAGAACCGCGTCGAGCGCGTGCCGGTCGACCGCGCGGTGTGTCCGCTCCTCGAGAATTCCGTCCTCCTGTTCCACCGGCCGGTCGAACGGCAGCTCGAGCTGTTCGACGCCGTCGCCCATAAGATTCGTCACCGCGATCCCGACCAGGGTGAGGCCGCGCTCGGCGATGAGGGGCCGGGTCTGCTCGAGCAGGTCGTGCGCCGCCGACGAGACGAGGTCGGTGCGGGCCGTGGCGCCGGGAAGTGTGTGCGATCGAGTCGCGCGGGTGTAGTCGGCGAAGCGCAAGCGTAGGACCACGGTGCGTCCGAGGCGCCGGGCCCGGCGCATCCGGCGGCATACGCGGTCGACCAGCAATTGCAGCGTTTCGTTCAGCGTTTCGAATCGGTGCGGACCGCGCCCGAGGGCTTGTTGCGCTCCCATCGAACTTCGCTGCCGGTGACGAACCGGACGCGGGTCGTGACCGAGTGAGAGAGCGTGCAGATGGCGTCCGGTCGCGCGTCCCAACAGCGAGACCAGATCGGCCTCGGAACGGCAAGCGACCTCGGCCACTGTCCGGATGCCGTGCGCGTGCAGTCTCGTGGCGGTGACCTTGCCGACGCCCCACAACCGTTCCACCGGTAGCGGATGGAGGAACGCCAGTTCGGCGTGGGGAGGGACGAGCAGCAGGCCGTCGGGTTTGGCCACACCGCTCGCGACCTTGGCGAGGAACTTGGTGCGTGCAACGCCGACGGTGATCGGCAGACCTACCTCGCGGGAGACAGTGCGGCGCAGGCGCGCGGCGATATCGACGGGGCTTCCTGCTATGCGCCCCAGGCCGGATACGTCGAGAAAGGCTTCGTCGATCGAGATTCCCTCCACGATCGGCGTGGTGCGGTCGAAGATGGAGAACACCTCACGCGAGGCCCTTGCATAGGCGTCCATGCGCGGAGGCACGCTGATCAATCCCGGACACAGGGCGCGGGCGGCCCGGCCCGGCATCGCGGTGACGATGCCGTGGGCCTTGGCCTCATAGCTCGCCGCCAGCACGACACCGCCGCCCACGACGACCGGCTTGCCACGCAGCCACGGATCGTCGCGCTGCTCCACCGACGCGTAGAACGCGTCGAGATCGGCGTGCAGGACCGTCGCATCTGACACGAACATATGTTCGCATCCGCGGCCGACATCACAGAAGGCCGTGATTCAGCGCGTGAGTGTCGACAGTGCCTGGGCCACGTTGGACACCTCCAACTTCTTCATGCCCTTCGGCACACCCTCGACATCGCGCGGAACGACTCCCCGGTCGAAGCCGAGACGATTCGCTTCTGCGAGACGCCGGCCCGCACCGACCACGCGACGGACCTCTCCGGCGAGACCGACCTCGCCGAGCAGCACTGTCCCGGCGGGCACGGGCTGATCGCGCACCGCCGAGGCCACCGCGAGCGCGAGCGCGAGATCGGCGGACGGATCGGTGATTCGCATGCCCCCCACCGTGGAGGCGTAGACATCACAATTGCCGAGCCGTCCGAGACCGCAGCGACGCTCGAGCACCGCGAGCACCATCGCGACCCGTGCCGAGTCGAGACCGCTCACCGCGCGTCGCGGAGAGGGATTGTGTGTGGGCACCACGAGCGCCTGGACTTCGCCGAGGAGAGGGCGTTTGCCGTCCATCGTCACCGTCACCGCGGTGCCGGGCACCGCCTCGTCGCGGTGCTGCAGGAACAGGCCGGACGGGTCGCTCACCCCGACGATTCCGTCCTCGGCGAGTTCGAAGCAACCCACCTCGTCGGCGGCGCCGAAGCGATTCTTGACCCCGCGCACCATGCGCAGCGTGGAATGCTTATCGCCCTCGAAGTGCAACACCACGTCGACGAGATGCTCGAGGGAACGCGGGCCGGCGACCGCACCGTCCTTCGTCACGTGGCCGATGAGCAGGACGGGTATGCCGCTGGACTTGGCGAGGGAGGTCAGGGCACTGGTGACCGCACGCACCTGCGTGACTCCGCCGGTGACGCCGTCGACGTCGGACGCGAGCATCGTCTGCACCGAGTCGACGACCAGCAGAGTGGGCGAGACCTGCTCGACGTGGCCGAAGATCGTCGCGAGGTCGTTCTCGGCGGCGAGGAAGACGCGATCGTGCACGGCGCCGGTGCGATCCGCCCGCAGCCGCACCTGACCGGCGGATTCCTCACCTGTGACGTAGAGGGCACGATCGGCCTCGCCTCGCAGTGCCCACCGGTGTACCACCTCGAGGAGCAGCGTGGACTTGCCGACACCGGGTTCGCCGGCGAGGAGGACGACGGAACCGGGGACGACACCGCCGCCGAGTACGCGGTCGAGTTCGGGGATGCCTGTGGGCTTGGCGTGAGTGGCCCTGCCGTCGATCTGGGACAGGGGAGTGGCCGGTGTGCTCGGAAGCACGGCTGCGGCGCCGGCACGAGCGAGGGAGGTCCCGGCACGGGCGCTGACCGCGACAGGCTGAACGGGTGCTTCGTCCATCGACCCCCACGTTCCGCATTCCGGGCAGCGGCCGACCCACTTCGCGACGGTGTGCGCGCAGTCGGAACAGCGATAGAGGGTCTTGGTCTTTGCCACGGCCGGAGAATAGACGGTCGCACCGACACCCGCGGATACGGAAGGGCCCGGTCGAGCAGTGCGGCGGTTTCAAGGGGTCGACGCAACACCGCTGTTAGTTGGTGGTGATTAGATCACGCAGACGCTCGGCTGGGGTATCCCAGCCGAGCGTTTTGCG
>NZ_JBEYUH010000034.1:0-9130 GCF_040643435.1 Rhodococcus sp. NPDC047139 | reverse complement strand
AATCAACGCCGCCGGGTACGGTGGGCCTGCACTCGACGGTCACGTCGGGTCGCATCCAGCCGGCGCCAATGCCACTGCTAACTGCGAAGAGCCGGTATCGTTGTCCGACATCTTCCTTTTTCATGCGCCGTTTTGCGTACTTCGTCTGAGCGGCCTTGTCGAGTGCTTGCCACTCGCCTCTTCGCCGCTCGTAGAAGATGGGTTCTTTGAGGCTATCGAAGGCGCGTTGAATCTTCTTGTGGCGCTCGTCGTTTGCGCGAAGATCCGATATTCGGACCTGAGACTGGCTATTAGTGTACTCTGAAATATTCGTCAGAGCGGAGCGTCCTAGATCGCTTCGTTCTGTGGCTATTATCCGGGTTTGAACGGAAACGTCACCGTATTCGATCATCGCCCTCCGATCCCTTAGGACGGAAGAGGTCTGTGCGCCGTTTACAATCTGTGGGTTGCTCGCTCGTAGCACAGTCCCATCGTCAGTCTCTATGAATTCGTAGTCGTCGGCAACAATAGTGAGGCCATTGTTGTAAAGCCAGAACGCAGACCTCCCCTCAAGGGATTCCAGGGTCTTCGCCATTTCTTTGTTGACGCGGTTTGTCTTAGTGAGGTAGTAGCGCACGTTGGCTTGGAATAGCCTCGCTCCATGTTTCGAGACGAGTTCCGCAATCGAACGACCGTCAAGAGATACAATGGCCGACTTGGCTACGCCAGGAACCTCCAACTTTCCCTTTTCGTAGTATTCTCCTGTTCCAGAAACCAAGAAATCTCCGGTTTCTCCCGATAAATCGCCAATCGGTTCATCTGAGACCCATAGTTCTTGCATCCGTTCCGTGTCATAGAACGTAGCGGTATAGTTCTGACCTAAAGTTCTTACAGCGATTTCAATCTCTGTTCGAACATTAGGCCCGATGCGACCAGCAACAATGTAGTCGAGCGAAATGGAGAAATTATCGTCCAGGGCTTGCTGCATTGAAAGCGAAACTTCGGACAGCTTATCGTGGTGTGGTCCAGTGGCAATCGCGGAACTGTCTCGCAGCAACAGGGCTGCATGGATCAGGGCCCTGAGCCCGTCGGGGGATGTTACGGAGGATTCGGGCGATTCGTGATATTTTGCCTGAATCAAGTGAAAAACGGAGTTGTCGGTATCGAAATACCACCCGTCGATGCCTGCGTCCCCTTGAGTCAGAGTGTCGGTAGCATTGAATGCCTGATCATCATCCAAATCGAATAGGAATGTAAACGCCCACGCTGGAAAGGCGCGATGATCGGCGACGGTATACTTACCAGCAAAGTCATGAACTTGGTTTTTCAGCCAATTTACAAAGTCGACTGCTAATTCCATTCCGTCTTCCGTTCAGATCGTGGGTGCGCAGGCGCGCCAACGTGGTCATGAGAATCGGATATTGGGGGTCGCTGGCACCTGCATGGAAATATTGTGAGGGGTGAATTGGATTGCTACCAGGTAACCCCGCCAAGGAGATCTTCGACAGCAATCTCAGTGTGGCGGCGGTCATCTGTCAGGGCCGATGTAACTAGCTCAATCGCGACCGTGGCAGCGGGCTGTTTTCGAGTGTTCACGATCTCTTGAATATGCTCAAGTCCGCCATTTGCATATTCTTCGAATATTGTGACTCGTTCCTGCAACCGGGCGTCGTCCATAATTTCAGGGTCATCTCCGACCTCGTTGGCGGCAATCATGCTAACGAGCGTGTCGGCGAAAGACGGCCCTACCAGCGTGTCGTACCGAATCGGATCCCCAGCGACAGCTGTAAACGGCACCCGTCGACCCTGAGTAAATCCGACCGCAGCCGCGAACAGCAGAATGTCTCGGAAAGCCGGAAACTTCGCTTCCTGCTGCAGTTCGAGCATGAGACGTTCGTGCTGCTGTGGACGGCGTGCTCGAACATCTGGAGTGGCGGTCACAGGATCACCTTCAATTCAGTGCGATCGATGTCGGACGAACGAATGTAAGGGTACGACGTCCCGTTGATCTCGATGTCGTCGGCGACGTCGCCCTCGGCCGTTGTGTGAGTCTCAAGCACTCCGAGATTACTGACATATGGCATCAGTTCGGTGATCACGGTGCCCATACCCTGACTCTTGCTCACCAGGACGACGAGCTGAGGTGCCATCTTGGCGAGAGCGCGCGCAACGGCTTCCTGATAGTCCTCATCCAACGAGCCGAATGCGGCGTCCATGACGATGGGGTATGTCCCGGCATCGACGCTCGTTTGTTCCTCGGCGCGGCGCTCCGTTCGGATCTCACGAGCTAGCTTCGAGACAGCAGCAACAAAGCTGAGACTAAGGATCTGGTTCTCGCCGGTGGATTTGGGAACCGGAAGCTCGACTCCGTTCACCGTCTTGTGCAGGGTCAACTCGAAATTCTCGGTCAGGGTTGGTACGTGACTCTGGTGAGTGATGCTGCCGAAAACCTCTTTGAGCTCCTTATCCAGCCGCTTTCGCATATCTGCTGCGCGAATCTCAAGAATCTCGATGAGCGCCTTTTTCACCGACTGTACGAGGTCGAGTCGAGTGCGTGCCTTGAGTGCGAGTTCATCCGTGACCTCGGCCTTGGATCGCTCGCGCGTCTTTGCTTCGATGTCTTTCGCAAGCCGCTCGATCTCGCCCTTGGCTGATCCGACCTGCTGCTCTTTTGCGCGCATCATGTCGAGCAGCTCTAGGTGCTTGCTCTCGAGACCTTGTACGTCCTCATGCCTACTGTCGCGGAGCTTGCCGTCCAGTTCGGATTTTTCGGCGATCAGTCGGTCCACTCGGTCATTTTCATCACCGATACGCTTCGCGATGCCGGATAGGTCGCTGCGCAGCGACGCTCGGGTTGCTTCCAGTTCGTCGATATTTCCCGAGAGTTTTTGCCACGCAGTCTCGACAGCTTGGAGGCCGGCCTGGTGCCGCCAATCCTGGACATGTCTCCATGAGTCGGAGCCTTCGGTGAGTTCGGCTCCGCAAATGCAGGTCTTCTTTTCCAAGAGATCGTCCACGAACTCGCGCTTGAGTGGTGCAGGAAGTGCCCCACGCCGATACAAGTCCTCAGCCATGGCTTTGGTATCCCATGCGAGAGCGTCTGTGAAGGCTAGGAACCCGCGAGTTGCAATGAGGGTAGCCCGGTCGGTCACCGCGGCTTCGTATGCGCGCCGCGCATCAGCGAGCTCTTGTTCTATCTGATCGCGTCGTTGCTGTATTGGAGCGGCATCGGCATTCTCCCGGAGCAGCTCGAGTACACGTTCGTGCTCTGCATTCAGCGACGCGACCTCGCGTTCCAGGAGAACCCGACGTTCCGAGACCTCGGCCTGGCGATCGTTCAGCTCGTCGATCTCTTCTTGGATCCGTCCTGCCCTCTCGCCGCCATACTTGCGAAGGTCTGCCGAGAGCTTACGGTCGACCTTCGGTAGGTGGGCGAGGGCACGCTCGACCTGCTCGAGATCGAGAAGGACCTTGATGTCGTTTCGAACCTCTGTGTAGGCCTCCTTCTTGACGAGGTTCTCGATTCGCTCACCGTTGAAGAAGAAGAAGCGACTGACTCCGCGTGGCAGGATCGTGTTGATCATCTCCTGGGGCGCACTGATTGCCTCCGACGCGCCATCAGGTGTCGTCGCCCATAGCTGCACGCTGGGGACCGCCGATTGTTGGTGGTCGGATTCCTTGCGGAGCGTTGCAGTACGGAGGAGCCGATAGCTCCGATCCTCATGAGAAAACTTGACTTCGACCGACACGTCGATGGACTCTCCGACCGAGGCCGACCTCCATACAGCGTCGGTGACGAGGCGTTCCTGCTGTTCGACGTCGTCGGACAGACCCCCATAAAGCGCCCACGTGAACGCATTCAAGAGTGTGGTCTTGCCGGATCCGTTTGCGCCGAATATGAGCGTTACCGGACGAGTACCGTCCGAGTCGAGGCTGAAGCTTTGGCGTCCTGCGAACTGGCGAAAATTTTCGAGTGCGATTGACTGAAGCTTCACGGAATGATTCCCTTCACTGCTGCGAGGATGTCCTCGGTCGCGTCGTACGCGCTCAGGTGTAACTTGGCACGCTCGATCTCCAGAACCCGCTTGAGCAGCGCCCGCTCGTCGTCGGAGAGCGCACCGATCACGTCTTTCTCGGTACGCGTGTTTTCGGTCATCGTTGATCCTTCCAACATGGCTGCTATAGGTCCATCAAGTGATAGTGGTCGCGGAGTGGACGTAATGAGTCGAGTGTTTCCCCATAGTTTTCGGAGAGCTTGCCGAACTCGTTCGCGCGTTCGATCTCGCGAATGAGTAGCGCTCGTTCGACTTCGAAATTGATTGGCGCCCCTGCCTTAGGTACGGCGAGATAGTCGTAGATCTCTGCCCGGTCTTTGCCTTCGGCACGGCGAAGCAAGCGTCCGCGTCGCTGGACGAACTGTCGGGGGTTGCTACTGCTGGCCAAGAGATAGCCGACCTGAGAGTCGGGTATGTCGACCCCCTCGTCGAGGCATCGCATCGCAACGAGTGCCTGGAGGTCGTCGCCGGAGCCGAAACGACGGAGCAGCACCTTGCGATCGGCACGTGAGGTTTGTGAAACGTATTGATGCGCGGATATTCCGAGATCGTTTCCCGCCATCCTCATCACTTCCACCAACTGGTTCGGACCTCTTTCGTCACCTGGTGGTGTCGGGCGTCGTCCCTCCGCACAGTAGATGAGCTGAAACCACGAGTGGCGGTGAGCTTCCAGGTCAACACGCAGTGCTGCGAGCTTGCCGGCCGCATGACCAGTCACACCTGCACGCTCACGCAAGAGGAATCCGAGCGGCGAGTTCGGATCGGCGTCGTCCGGACTGTCACCGGCAGCGATGCACCGGGCTATCTTCGCTGTCAGCTCGGTGTACAACTCGGTCTCCTGGTCATTGAGCTCAACCAGGCGTGGATGGTAGGTGTACCGGCAGAGCGCGCCCATGTTGATGGCTTCGCCGAGGCCCAGCTCGAAAACGATTGGACCGAAGTAGTCGAACAGTGCTTTCGTGCCGATCTCGTCATGCCACCGCTCGGGCGTCGCAGACAGTCCGAGGCGGTAGGTGGCATGAGCAGGTAGCGCGGCGTTGTAGCGCGTGGATCCGAGATTATGCGCTTCATCAGCAATTACCATCAGTTGCAAAGTGAGCCGGCCCAGGATTTCCTGAAATTTGGGCCCGGAGAACGAGGCATTGGTCGCAATCAACACGACGACCGGTCGCTGTCCGAGTCGGGCCTGTCCGATCTGGTCCTCAACGCGAGGAACCCACTTGCTGCTGGATTCGTAAACAGGGATCGGTGTAATCCCGAAGGCCTCGACGTCGGTAACCCACTGATCTACGAGATGCTGCAGCGGAGCAAGGATCAACACGACCAGTGGTTCCTCCCGGTCGCGCATTACATTCCCGACGGCAGTCGCAGCAAGTAAGGCGCTCTTGGTCTTTCCCGTACCGGTAGCCATGGCCAGGAAACCGCGACCCCGGTTGCGTAACCATGCCTCGACAGCGGCACGCTGATAATCCCGCGGAATCAACCCGGGCGGGGGAGTGAGTCGTTTGGGCTCGTCCACCACTCGATGGCATTCTTCGAGGACATGCTCCCGATCCGGGAGGGTTGTATTCGGACGTTCACGTCCGATTTCGATGAGACGCTCCCGAGCAACATCGGGAAACGGTTCGACGCTGAGCATCGATGTTCGGTCTGCCCAGAGGTCTTCGAAATCCGATTCGAGCCGAAGCGCACGTGCACCGTCGCTCTCGGTCCAACCACGGTACACCTCGATGGACTCGAAGTTCGCCACGAGGCCGCCCAGAGTCTCATTGCTGCTGCCGGTGAATGCGACGAGGTCACCGTACTCGTCACGGAACACACCGATCTTCTCGTGATAAATGCCGATTCTGTCGTCCCGGACCACGAATGCGAGCTTGATGTCGAGATGGCCGTCAGCTATCAGACGACCGACCTGTCCGAGCCCATCCAGAACGCGATCATTCTCGATGCCTTCGAGTTCACGAATTGTTGCGCGGGTAATGACGTCTCGGACTGAGTAGCCGTGTGAGATATCTGCGATATCACCTTCGTCGAGATGTGGCGATGCGATGAGCCGCATCGAACCGCCGCGTGCCACGAAACGCTCTATACCGCGTGCATAGAGAGCGAGGCTCGTCGAGGTGAAGTACCCAACGGCACGGCTGTATGTTGTGGCCGCACTGAAGACCGGAACGTAGAAGCGGGCGACGACGTCTTCCTGGTCGCTGCGATAGCGGTCGTCGAGGTCGAGCGACCGAAGACCAGAAGTTATCCGGCCCGTCACAGCAGATCCAGAATGTCGTCGACGTTCGTGGATTCGACTTCGGGGTCAGGTAGATCGGTCTCCACGGTCTCGAGCGAATCACGTGAGGCAAGCAAGAGTTCGGCGATATCTGTGTCACCACGCTCGCGATACGCGCCGATGAGTGAGGCGATTCCGGACGACTCCGGGAGACCGATTGCGGCGCAGAGACTCCTGTAATTGTCGGAAGGAGTCGACTGCGGCTCGATGCCGACGAGAGCGAGGGCGTCCGCTAGGGGCTCGCCTACCGGTTCGCGTACTTCCTCGACGGCGAACGTTCTGTCATCGTTGATGATCAGGAATACATCGGAGCCGGCAGCGGTATCACGTTCCAACAAGAAGCGGCGGATCGTGCCGAAACTAGGCTGAACCCCTGTCCAGGCGATCATCTGTTGCCCGAGTGGCGACTCGAGTTGCAGGGTTTGTCCCGGTTGCAAGTCGAGGATCGCAGCGACTGCAGTGGGTGCCACCGATCCGCTTCCTCGGAGGTGATCCTTGGTGACCTTTACCCGCACCGCCCACCCTTCGGGGCGGCGGAACATTCGGCGGGTTTGGTTCGGTGTTTTTCGTACTTCACGAGGACTTGTGGCCAACTGCACCATCCCGTCGTTCGTTTCGAACGGGGCGGAAGAGGCGTACGTGACGACACTGCCGCGGGAGACCGAGTACTTGCTCGTGATCTTGTCGATAAGCGGATCCAGCGCCACGCGTCCACCGTTCTTGGCCAGTTCCTCCCTGATCAGAGAGCGAATGTCGGAGTACGTGTCCAGACCCCATTCGGTTAGTCCCCATCGGTCGCGATCGACTCGAGTGAATCGATCGTCCTTTGCCAATGCGTTTCGCAAGGACCGGACACTGCGTTCCACGGTGAATCTGGCGATGATGTCATCGGAGGAGAGCGGCGAGCCCACCACTGAGAGGATCGAAGCTGCATAGTCCTGTACCGACTGTATCCGCGTGAACAAGTGGTCACCCTCGATCAGGTAACCGCAGTACTCGAGCCATTCGGCAGTGATCGTCCGCTTGCGTTCCGCTGGCTCGATGTCTATGAAGTCGAGCGATGCCAGCGGTGCTACTCCGTAGCTGTCGACGAACTCTTCGATCTGCGTCGCGGTTGCGGTCCTGGCAGCCTCGACTGTGGGGGAGGCACACCATTCGTCCTCGATCTCGTACGAATCATCGAGACGGTCGAGTACGCGCCAAGCGGGTTGCTGGACAGAATCGACGAGGTTCTTCAACGAAGGAATCTCTTCGAGAAGCGCTGCCAGGGGTAGCACGTCGTGAATGGTGCGCTGCGCAGCTTCGGCCAACGACGCCAAGGGTCCCGTGCCGGCGTGACTCAGTTCGGTAAGAAGTGCACTTCGTGCCTTGGATTCGATCTGGCGAACCCTCTCACGCGTCACTCCCAGCGTCGCCCCGATAGTATCGAGAGTGAGTGGTGAGTCGGCGAACATCCGATCGCGAAGAATCCCGACAGCGCGATCGTCGAGCTTCCGGATCGATTCATCCAGGATGCCGGCGGCGTCCAGAGCCCGATCTGCGCCCAGAACGCCCGTGCTGGTTACTACTTCCAGCCGTTTTCTTGCTCGTACAACGTTCTGAGGTGTCCCGATCGGGAGCGTTTGGGTGAACAGCGGCGTGTCGGGAAGGCCGACAAGAGCCAGCCACTCTGCTACTACCCGGAGATCGTCGACGATCGATGCATCGACGATAAGTTCCGTGGATTCCTGAACATCGCTTTGGGCAGGCGCTGTGCGAAGTACATTATCCTCGGCGTCATTCTCCGCCGCCGCGTCCGCCACGGCCTGATCTGCGAGGATTTGTAGCACAGTGGACACTGTGGCAGCGCCGAAGTTCTTCCAATCGAGGATCTCTTCGACCGACAGGCCCGCGATGTCTTCGACCGTTCGGTACCCCCGCCTGATGAACATGTTCAACCCTCGTGGCGGAAGGCCCAGAGCCTCCAAAGACACACCCGTTCCAGCTGTAGGAAACAGCTGGGCGATCGTCCAGCGTGAGAGCTGGGACATGGCGATCTCTGCTACGGCTTCGAGGTGCCGATGCCGCTTCGACACGGTCGGACCCGAGGCCGGCTGGTTCCACCAGGGGCCGTGTGTTGTGTCGGCCGTGGACTCGAGCCAGGGGAAGACGTCCAACCACGTGGCGACATCTGGGTTGACTACGTCCCCCGACACACTGCTCTCCTAACCTTGATCATTGTTTGGTGCCTCCCATCGGATCACAGCGTCCTAGCCTTGCGAGCAATCGGGACCGTGAACCATTGGTTAGCTAACTTATTCTTCCGAACGGCCAGTTTCGTTACTCCATCCCGCTCGGTCTGATCGGGGACAGTCCTGCCGTGGTTTCAAGCGGTGATGCGCGGCGTCTGTGATCAGATCGGGAACCCCGACACGACGGGCGGAGCATCGCGTCCTGGCAGGCTGAATTGCCCCGATTGTCTCGACGGGGCGGGAGCCGGCAGGTCGGGTGCGTGAAGGGCTCGTCTACAGGAGACCTGCTTGCCGGCAGATTGTGTGGATGGCGCAAGATCACGTAC
This sequence comes from Rhodococcus sp. NPDC047139, assembly GCF_040643435.1. Lineage (NCBI taxonomy): Bacteria > Bacillati > Actinomycetota > Actinomycetes > Mycobacteriales > Nocardiaceae > Rhodococcus > Rhodococcus sp. NPDC047139. The sequence continues at coordinate 258 of NZ_JBEYUH010000034.1, read as the reverse complement.
CGGATGACACGGAAAGAGTGACGGTATGCAGGACGACATCGAGGGCCCCCGATTCCTCGTAGCAGAGCTTCCCGGCGAGATCGGGGCCCAGGTCTATTCGATGTTCATCGCAGGTTGGCCCATTCACGTGTCAGCGGTCATGTAAATCCCCAGGTTGAGGGGTCTGAATCGCCCCGGGTCTGTCGGAGGCTCTCGAACCTGTGAAGGATAGAGAGCATGGCAGCACCACGGAAGTACAGCGTTGAGCTGAAGGAACGA
>NZ_JBEYUH010000033.1:0-11936 GCF_040643435.1 Rhodococcus sp. NPDC047139 | reverse complement strand
ACTTCCCCGACGCATTGAGCGGAAACTCCCCGAGCACCACCACCTGCGAAGGCACCATGTACGACGGCAACACCGACCGCACCGCATCGAGCACCGCTACCGGATCGAGGACCGCACCGGCAGCAGGAACGACGTAGCCCACGAGATGCTCGCCGAGTTCGCCACCTCGCACGACGGTCACCGACTGGGCGACCCCGTCCACGCCCAGCAGCGCCGTCTCGATCTCCCCCAGCTCGATCCGCTGACCCCGGAATTTCACCTGGAAGTCGGTGCGGCCCAGGTACTCCAGCTCCCCGTTCCGAGTCCACCGCACCAGATCACCGGTGCGATACATCCGCTCACCCGAACCGAACGGATCCGCGACGAATCGATCGGATGTCAGATCCACCCGACCGTGATAGCCCCGCGCGAGCTGAACACCGGCGAGATACAACTCCCCCGCCACCCCGACCGGCACCGGACGCAACCGACCGTCGAGCACCAGAACACGAGAGTTCCACTGCGGCAAGCCGATGGGCACGCTGCGCAGATCGCTGCCGGACTCCGTGACCTCGCGGTAAGTGATACTCACCGCCGCCTCTGTCGGGCCGTAGAGATTGTGCAGCGGCGCGGACGACTTCCGCGCGAATGCACGTACCGTCTCGGGCGGCAATGCCTCTCCGATAACGAAAACGTCCCGAAGTGTCGACAGTTCGTCGGAATCGGAATGCTCGGCGAAGACGGTGAGCATCGACGGAACGAAGTCGGTCAGTGTCACCTTCCGCTCGGAGACCGTACGCGCGACGTACGCGGGGTCGCGATGGCCGTCGGGTGTCGCGACGACGAGATGTGCACCGACCTGGAGAGGGAGGAAGAATCCCCACAACGACACGTCGAACGTCGTCGCCGTCTTCTGGAGATAGACGTCGGACGGTGAGAACGCGTAAGCGTCTCGCATCCACGCCATCTGGTTCGCGATTGCTCGATGCGGAACCGCCACGCCCTTCGGGCGACCGGTCGATCCAGACGTGTAGATCACGTACGCGGTGTTCTCCGGCCGCAACACCCCGAGACGATCCGCATCGGTCACCGGGGCGTCCGAAAGCGCCGACAGATCCAGCTCGTCGATCGATACGACCGGCGCGGATCCCGCTCCTCCGAATCCGTCTCGTGAAGTAGTCAACACGACGACAGGGTCCGCAGATTCGAGAACGTAGCCGGTTCGCTCGATGGGATGATCCGGATCCACCGGAACATACGCACCACCGGACTCGAGGACCGCATAGATCGCGACGACGAGATCGACACTGCGACGAATCGCCAGTGCGACACGGGATTCCGGCCCGACACCCATCGAGATGAGATGCCTTGCCAATTGGTTGACCCGACCGTCGAACTCACCGTAGGTCAACGCCACACCCTCGTAGCTCACCGCGACGGCATCGGGAGTCTCGGCAACCTGACGACGGTAACGCTGCAGGAGGAGAGTCTCCTCGACGGGATGGTCCGTAGCATTCGCGTCGACGACCAGCCGGGTGAGCTCGGCATCGTCGAGAAGGAGAACGTCGCCGATCGGGAGCGCAGCATCGGAGGCGAACGTACGCAGGATCCGGAGATACCGATCCGCGAAGTCCCGAACCGTGCCTTCGTCGAAGAGGTCGGTCGCGTAGGTGAACTCGACGGCCATTCCGCCGTGCTCGGAATCGGTGCCCAGCCGCTCGGCGACAGTGAGTTGCAGGTCGAACTTGGCCGTCGCGTAGTCCGATGCGACAGCATCGATGGTCAGACCGGGAAGTTCGAACGCGGTCTGGGTGAAGTTCTGGAAGAACAGCGCGACCTGGAACAACGGGTGCCGGGCTTGCGATCGCTCCGGATTGAGCACCTCGACGAGACGTTCGAACGGAACGTCCGAATTGGCGAAGGCGGCCAGATCCACTTCTCTTGCCTGTTCGAGCAATGCAGCGAGGGAAGCACCCGAGTCGACCCGCGTGCGCAGCACGAGCGTGTTGACGAACATGCCGATCACGTCGTCGAGAGCACGCTCCCCACGTCCGGCGACCGGCGTACCGATGGTGATGTCGTCGGTGGCGGACAGGCGGGCGAGCAGCACCGCGAGTGCGGCATGCATCACCATGAACATCGTGACGTCGTGCTCGCGCGCCGCCGCGGCGAGGGCCGCGTGCAGATCCGCCGGGATCTCTGCAGACAGGTTTGCGCCTCGGTTGGAGGCCACCTGCGGACGCACTCGGTCCGAAGGCAGGTCCAATTGTTCCGGCGCGCCCGCCAGGGCTTCCTGCCAGAAGGCGAGCTGACGGGAGATGACCGATTCCGGATCGTTCTCGTCACCGAGAACACGTCGCTGCCACAACGCGAAATCCGCATACTGCACCTCGAGCGGCGCCCACCCCGGAGCCTCACCACGGCAACGGAATCCGTACGCAATCATCACGTCCCGGGCCAACGGTCCCATCGACGATCCATCGGCTGCGATGTGGTGTGTCACGAAAACCAACACGAATTCGTTTGTCGCATCGGCAATCCGGAACAATCTGGCGCGCACCGGGACCTCGACCGACACGTCGAACCCGACGGAGATCAACTCGGACACGGCCACTCCGACGTCCGCCGAAGCGACGTCGATCGGACCGAAATCCAGCGGAACGTCCTCTACCGGAACGATCTTCTGGTATCCGACACCGTCGATCTCCGGATACATCGTCCGCAACGACTCGTGGCGGGCAAGCACGTCGGACACTGCGGCGGCCAGCGCCTCGACGTTCAGTTCTCCCGAGAGTCTCAGAGCCAGCGGGATATTGTCGACCGCGGAACCGGGTGCGAGCCGGTTGAGGAACCACATCCGCTGTTGCGCATAGGACAAGGGCACACGTTCCGGGCGTTCCTGCGCCACGAGCGGTTCGCTCACGGAGCCGACATTCTCGTCCACGTAGCGGGCGAGCGCCGCTACCGTGGGCGATTCGAACAGGGCACGCACCGGCACGTTCACGCCGAGATCGTGACCGAGCCGACCCGCCACCTGTGTCGCGAGCAGAGAGTTGCCACCGAGGGCGAAGAAGTCGTCGTCGAGACCTGCTCGGTCCACTCCGAGGACCTCGACGAAGACCGAGGCGACCATCTTCTCGGATCCGCTCACGGGAGGCCGGAATTCGGCGCTGCCGAAGACGGGTTCCGGCAGCGCCTTACGGTCGAGCTTGCCGTTCGGAGTCAACGGAATGGTGTCGAGGATCATGAATGCCGCGGGCACCATGTGCGCCGGAAGATGATCGGCGACGTGCGCGCGGAGCACCTCGACATCGACATCGACGCTCTGCGTGTCGGCCGGCAGGATGTAGGACACGAGCGAGGTCACACCGGCGTCGTTGACGTGGCCGATCGTCGCGGCGAAGTCGACGCTCCGGTGAGTCGCGAGGACGGCATCGATCTCGCCGAGTTCGATGCGGAATCCGCGGACCTTGACTTGGAAGTCCGAACGTCCGATGTACTCGAGTTCGGGGGCACCTCCGTCTTCGGTGGTCACCCACCGCACCAGGTCACCGGTGCGGTACATGCGTGCTCCCGGCTCACCGTAGGCGTCCGCGACGAAGCGCTCGGCGGTGAGGCCTCCGCGCCGGTGGTATCCGCGTGCCACACCCGGCCCGGACAGATACAGCTCGCCCACGACGCCGATCGGGACGCGCTGGAGATGGGCGTCGAGCACCGTCGCGGACATGTTGGGGATCGTCGCGCCGAGCGTGATCCGATCACCCGGAGACAGGGGGGTGCCGATATTGGTGACGATGGTGGTCTCGGTCGGCCCGTAGCAGTTGTGGAAGTTCCGTCCGGGTGCCCATCTGGAGACGAGTTCCTGCGGATACGCCTCGCCGCCCACGGCGATGGTGCGCAGTTCCGGCACGTTCTCCGGCTCGAGCGAGGCAAGCGCCGCCGGCGTGATGAACGCGTGGGTCACGCGCGCGCCTCGCAGGAAATCCTCGAGTTCGGTGCCCCCGTACAGATCGGGGGGTGCGATCACCATTGTCGCGCCGGCGCCGATCGCGAGAAGCAGTTCGAGCAGCGAGGCGTCGAAACTGGGTGATGCGAAGTGGAGAGTGCGGGACTCGGTGGTGATCGCGTAGCGCTCGCGTTGCGCCGCGGCCAGCGCTGCCAGGCCCGCGTGAGAGACCACGACGCCCTTCGGAAGGCCGGTGGAGCCCGAGGTGTAGATGATGTACGCCGCGTCCTCGAGCCGTACGGGGGCGATTCGATCGGCGTAGGTCGGAGCCGAACCGGAGAAGTCGGCGAGCCGCTGCTCGGTCTCGGGCGCGTCCAGCACCAGCCATTCCACAGAATCCGGAAGATCCGCGGCATATCGGTCCACCGTGAGTCCCACGGACGCACCGGAGTCGGTGAGCATGTGGGCGATGCGGTCCGCAGGATAGTTCGGATCCACAGGTACGAATGCAGCGCCGGTCTTGGCCACCGCCCACAACGCAATCATCGAATCGATCGAACGGCGGATGCCGATCGCGACGAAGGCGCCGGGACCGATCCCCCGTCCGATGAGCATGTGCGCGATCCGGGACGAGCGAGCGTCCAGCTCGGCGTAGGTCATCTCCCTGCCGTCGAAGACGAGGGCGACCCCTGCGGGATTCGCCTCGACGGCAGATGCGAGAAGCTGCGGCAACAGCGGCGTGCGGCTCGCACGAGGACGGCGAGCGGATCGATCCGGCCGGCGGCGACGTTCCCGTCCGCCCGCCACCACACCGTCAGACGTTTCGCGTGTCACCGACAATTCCCCTTCACTTCGATAATGCTGTGCGTGGGCGCAGGCATACAGGGCACGACCTACCGTAATGGTGACCCGGGCCGGACCCGGGTCACCATCCGCGGCAGTTGCATGCCTGCGTGAGTCTACGTATCCACCCACCCTGTTCCTCGCCCCGCGAAGGCGGGTTCGTTACTTCACGGGACGAGCTGCGGGTCGGCTGCTACTCCGTCCGCGGATCGGAGACCCGCAGCGGTTCTTCTGCGATCGAGAGGACCGTGCGTGCGTCGGCCCAGTCGGTCGGCACGTCCTCGGGGTCTCCCCCGGAGAGGACGATCACCTCCAGGTCCTCGAGTTCCTCGGCGTCGGAAGCAGTGAGTTCGTCGGCTCGGGCGAAGAGGTGGGTCACCCACTCGTCCGCCAGGACGTCCACGAGTGTTCGTTCGTCGCTCTCGCCGGTGTCGACCACAGCGGCACCCGAGGTCGTGGCCAGCAGGATCTCGAAGAGACGCACGCCCTCCGGGGCCTGCGACAGGTAGGTACGGGACTCGTAGTCGAGCTTGCACTCCTCCCGCGCTCTCTCCAGAAGCGCGACGACCTCGGACTGTGTGACCGTTCGGCCGTCGACGATGCAGGCGACATCGTCTGCGCTGATCACGCCCGTACGGTCGGCGTAGGTGAACGGACGATCCTCGCGCTCGGCGATGGCACGCGCGCATTCCTCGTCGTCGACGACGATCCACTCGGTGTTGCCGCCCGGCTGTGGTCCGGCCGTGATACCGAGAGGCACGCCCACTGCGGCCGCGCCTGCGGATCCGACCGGCAGGACTGCAGCGCCCGTCTTGATCACCGCCCAGACGGCGATGAGGGCCTCGATCGATCGTGGCAGGGCGACCGCCACGGTCGTGCCGGGGCCGGCACCGCGAGCGGAGAGTTCCCGGGCCAGCCTCGACGAGGAGCGGTCGAGCTCCGCGTAGGTCGTTTCGTCGTCGCCTCGGACCAGAACCGGCGCACCCGGATCCTCCTCGACGACCTCACCGAGTCTCGCGGCCAGGGACGCCGAGAGAGTGACAGGCGCCACCGTCCCGATTCGGGACGGTGAGGCGACCTCGTCTGCCTCTGTGATGTCGATCGCCCCGACGGTGGCCTGTGCGTCATCGATGAACACGTCGAGGATGCGCACCAAGCGACGGCCGAGCGCCTCGACTTCGTGCGCCGTGAACGCATTGCGCTGCGAATCGAGCGTCAGCACCAGTTTTTCGTCGACGACGGCAAGGAGCGTGAGCGGATAGTGCGACCCGTCCCCGTTCTCGATGCCGGTGATCTCCATGCCGTCGAGGGCCGCGCCTGCCTGCGCGAGCGCTTCCCGATCGATGGGATACGACTCGAACACAAGGAGGGTGTTGAAGAGCTCGCCGGCACCGGCCGCCCGCTGGATGTCGGGAAGACCGACGTAGTGGTCGTCGAGCAGCGCTGCCTGTGCCGTCTGGAGAGACTTCAGCACCGTGCTCACCGGTTCCGCGGGAGGCAGGTCCACCCGGACCGGAATGGTGTTGATGAACAAGCCGACCATCGACTCGACACCCTGAAGGTCGGCCGGGCGGCCGGATACCGTCGCGCCGAAGACGATGTCTCGACGTCCGGTCATGCGTCCGAGCAGTACCGCCCACGCGGCCTGCACGACGGTGTTGACGGTGACCCCGGACTCCGCCGCCAGCGTGCGGAGGGCCGCGGTCCGCTCCTCGGTGAATTCCATGGTCACCCGGTCCGAGCCGACGTCACGCGGATCGACCCGCTCGGTCGACACCAGCATCGTGGATCCGTCCACACCACGGAGAGCTTCTGCCCACCGCGTCAGCGATGCCTGCTGGTCCTGCCGGGACAACCATTCGAGGAAATCGCGGTAGTCCGGCGCGGGAGGCAGGCCGGTGCCGTCCCCACCGAGGGCGTAGAGCGTCATCAGATCCTGCATGAGCAGCGGCATCGACCAGCCGTCCATCAGGATGTGGTGCGCAGTGACGCCGAGCTCCCACGAGTCCGACGCCGTTCGGATCAGGGTGAATCGCATCAACGGCGGTTCGGACAACACGAAGCCACGGTCGCGGTCGTCCGCGAACGCACGCTCGACCGTACGGGTGCGGTCCGCTTCTGGCGCACTGCGAGCATCCAGTTCTCGCCACGGGACGCGGACGCTGCCGAGCACGATCTGGACGGGTCGTCCGGTGGAACCCACGGTGAACGCGGTCCGAAGGTTCGTGTAGCGGGCGACGAGTGCGTCGGCGGAGCGGCGCAGCCGGTCTGCATCGACTCGGCCACCGAGACGCACGATCGTCTGCATCGTGTAGGCGTCCACAACCCCGTCGCTGACCGAGGCATGGAAGGCCAGACCCGCCTGCAACGGCGACAGCGACCAGACGTCGACGAGATCCGGATACGCCCGGGACCAGGTGTCGATATCGGACTGAGCGACCGACACGAGTGGCAGATCGGACGGTGTGAGCCCTCCGGCGGAAGGATCGCTCGCGTGCGCCGACAGGGCCGTGAGCACCGATTCCCACCGTTCGGCGAAGTCTCGGACCATCGAGAACTCGAGGAGATCGGTCCGGAACACGAACTCGGCCGTCAGTCGTCCGTCCTGCTCCACGACATCGATCGTCAGCGCTGCGGGAAGCGCGGACACGTCGTCGTAGTGGATTCGTGCGACGGTCCCGTCGATCGCACGGCGGAACCGAACGGCGACTGTAGGCGCCGCCGGCGTGGAGATCTCGGAGACCTCGGCTGCGTAACGCGCGATCCCGAATCCTGCAGAGCGGCCGCGGACCTCCGCCAAGTGCTCCTTCACCGCACGGAAGAGCGCTCCCGCGCTGTCGTTCTCGGCCGGATGCACGCGTACCGGGAACGTGACGTCCAGTGCCGCCACAGGACGGACCATCTCCCGGTGCCGGTGATCGACGGACCGCTCGACGAGGATCAGCGCCGAATCACCGCCGCCGCCGGCTCCGTCGTGCACCAGCGCCGCGGCGGCAGCGGCCACGAGTGCGACATCGGGATCCGTCCGATACCGCTTCGGCAGCACGTCCACCGCAGCGGTACCCACTTCCGCAGCGACCTCGACCACCGTCCGGCCCACTGCCGGATTTCCCGCAGGCAGCCGTCCGTCGCCGATCGGGGTCGGTCCGGCCTCGAGGATACGGCGCCACGTCGAGATGTCGGTCTCGTCGTAACGTGCCGCTCGCAGCAGTTCCGAACTGGACCGGTGCGCCGAGCAAGTGCTCTCCGGAAGTGCGATCTTCCGCCCCGCCAGAACGTCCCGGTAGGCATTCGTCAGGTCGACGGCGATCATCCCGGCCGAAGTGGGATCGGTCACGTACGGATGGGTGACGACGACAACCGCTCCCCCCGTGTCCGGATCCTCCGTCCGGAACCCGACGACCCGCGCTACCTCCCCTTGCGCGACGTCGAGTTCGGCTGCGGCGAGACGCCTTGCGCGCGCGATGATCTCGCGAGCCCTCTCCCCCTCCGTCCCGGCGGGGAGACTCTCCGTGCGGAACGACGGGGACGCGTCGGTTTCGGCAGGAGGCGTGATCTCGAACCGCAGTTCGCCGTCGACACGGACGAGCGCAGCCCGCAGCATGTCGTGGTGCTCCACGACAGCAGCCCACGCCTTTAGCAATGCATCGGAGTCCAGAGGCTCGGACAGCAGGGACACCGCCGAGTACGACAGCGCCCCGTGGTCGATACCGCGTGCGACCAGTTCGAGTACTCGCGGGGACGCCGGCACGGCTCCTCCGAGGTCGGCGAAGCCGTCCTGGGAGACCGAATCGGCCTCTGCGACTTCCGCGAGACCGGCGACGGTGCGGGACTGGAAGACGTCAATGGGGCGGAACACGATTCCCTGTGAACGCGACCTCGACACGAGCTGGATCGACAGGACACTGTCGCCGCCGATCGCGAAGAAGTCGTCGTCGAGACCGACCGAATCGCGGCCGAGGAGCTCTCCGACGATGCGCGCGAGGGCCACCTCCACATCGGTGCGGGGAGCGCGGTATTCGACGGCCTCGAACACGGGATCCGGTAGCGCGCGGCGGTCGACCTTGCCGTTGACGGTCAGCGGCAGCGCGTCGAGCATCTCGAGGTGCGTCGGAACCATGTAGCTCGGAACCAGTTCGGCGACTCCCGCGGTGATCACTGCAGTATCGGGTGCCGCGCCCGATTCGGGTACGACATAACCCACCAGGTGCTCGACACCGGTGTGATCGTCGGTGTGAGCCGTAACCACGGCCTCGGACACGCCCTCCTGCGCCATGAGCGCAGCTTCGATCTCGCCGAGCTCGATCCGGTAGCCACGGACCTTGACCTGGAAATCGGATCGGCCGATGTACTCGAGCTCGCCCTCTCGCGTCCAGCGGACGAGATCGCCGGTGCGGTACATCCTCTCGCCGGGTCCGCCGAAGGGGGCGGCCACGAATCGTTCCGCGGTGAGGTCCGGGCGCCCGAAGTAGCCCCTCGCCAGCTGCGCACCAGCGAGATAGAGCTCGCCGACAACTCCGGCAGGCACCTCCCGCAGGCGGCGATCCAGTACATGCACCTGCGAATTCCATTCCGGCACACCGATAGGAACGGAGGATGTCCCGTCGCCGGACACCTCGTGGACGGTGATCGACACCGCCGCCTCGGTAGGTCCGTAGAGGTTGTACAGGGTCGCCGAATCGTTCTCGTCGGCGAATTTCCGTGCGAGCGCACCCGGAAGTGCCTCACCGATCGCCAGCACGCGACGAAGAGAGCCGGCCAGGGGACCGTCGGCGTCGACGGCGAGTGCCTGCAGCATCGACGGAACGGTATGGAGTGTCGTGACTTCTTCTTGTTCGAGGAGCCGGTTCAGGTACTCCGGGTCCGCCTGCGCACCCGCATCGGCGACCACGACCCGGCCACCGGAGACGAGCGCAGACCAGAACTCCCACACCGACAGGTCGAAGGTGGCAGCGGTCTTGAGCAGAACGGCGTCCGAGTCGTTCATGCCGAAGAAGTCACGCTTCCACAGCAGCTGGTTCACGATCGCTCCGTGCTCGACCGCGACACCCTTGGGAACGCCGGTCGATCCGGATGTGAAGATCACGTACGCCGTGTTCTCCGGACGAAGCGGGCGGAGACGGTCGGGATCGGACACGGGTGCGGCCGAGATGCCGGACAGGTCGAGCGCGTCGATACGCACGGTCGGATACCCGATCGCGAGGTCCGCAGCATCGTCGCCCGAGGTGAGCACGATCTTCGGCCGAGCGGAATCGAGCACGAGCGCCACTCGTTCCGCGGGATGATCGACATCGACCGGCACGTACGTGCCACCTGCGACCGCGACCGCGAACATTCCCACCACGAGGTCGACACCTCGCCGCATGGCGAGCGCGACACGGTCCTCAGGCCCGACACCTTCTGCGACGAGATGGCGCGCGAGACGGTTCACACGTGCCGCGAAGGCTTCGTAGTCGAGGCGCTCCTGTGATGTGACGAGGGCCGGTGACTTGGGCGAGACCGCCGCCTGAGCCGCGAACAGGTCCGCCAGGGTGGCATCACCCACGGGACGGTCGGTCCCTCGGCTCCACGAACTCACAGCCGAACGTTCTTCGGGCAGAAGGAGGTCGAGATCGCCGACGACGACGCTGGTGTCCTCGACAACCGCGCGCAGCACCTGCACATAGCGATGAGCGAAGCCCTGGACGGTTCCTTCGTCGAACAGGTCGGTCGCGTAGGAGAATTCCAGACCGATCGGCCCGAGATCACCCGACTCGTCCTGCTGGTCGACGATCGCGATGTGCAGATCCGTTTTCGCCAGGGAGGTCTCGAAGGGTGCCCGTTCGATCTCCAGATCGGCGAGTTCGAAGGAACCCAGCCGTAGGTTCTGGAACGTGAATCCGACCTGGAACAGCGGATTACGAGCAGTGGACCGAATCGGGTTGAGGACCTCGACCAGCCGCTCGAAGGGCACGTCGGCATTGCCGAATGCCGCGACGTCGGCCGCCCGCGTCTGCTCGAGCAGTTCGTCGAACGACGCCCCGAGATCCACCTCGGAGCGCAGGACCAATGTGTTGACGAACATGCCGATCAGATCGTCGAGCGCGCGTTCGCCGCGGCCGGCGATCGGCGTACCGACAGCGATGTCCTCGGTGCCCGACAGGCGGGCGAGCAGCACTGCTGCGGCCGCATGCATGACCATGAACAGGGTCGTGTTGCGTTCCCGCGCGATCCGGGCGAGGTCTCGGTGCATCGAGGCATCCACCGACAATTCGACCGTGGCACCGCGGAACGACTGTACGGCGGGCCGAGGCCGGTCCGCCGGCAAGTCGAGTTGTTCCGGGAGACCCGCGAGCGTGTCCTTCCAGTAGGCGATCTGACGGGAGATCACCGAGTCCGCGTCGTTCTCGTTGCCGAGCACAGCACGCTGCCACAGCGCGTAGTCGGCGTACTGGATCTCGAGCGGTTCCCAGTCGGGGAACTCTCCTCGCCGGCGGGCCTCGTAGGCCACCATGAGATCGCGCGTCAAAGGTCCCATGGAGGAGCCGTCCCCGGCGATGTGGTGGACGACGAACACGAGCACGAACTGATCCGCAGCCCCGTCCACCGAGAACAGACGCGCCCGGACCGGCACCTCGACAGTGACGTCGAACCCCCCGACGGCGACGGCGGTGACCGTCGCCTCGAGTTCGTCAGCGGAGACGGTCGCGAGCGAGAGGTCCGGGACGACCGCGGCGGCGGGAAGAACCTGCTGGTACGCACCCTGATCGTCGGAGGGGTAGACGGTTCGCAGGGTCTCGTGTCGTTCGACGAGATCCGCTACTGCTGCCTGCAGTGCATCGACATCGAGGTTGCCGGTGAGCCGGATCGCGACCGGGATGTTGTCGACCGCAGACGACGGATCGAACTGATTCAAGAACCACATCCGCTGCTGAGCAAAGGACAACGGCACCCGATCCGGACGCTCCCGCGCCACCAACGGCACCCGCCCCGAACCCACATGCGAATCCACACGTTCCGACAGTTCGGCAACGGAAGAACCTTCGAACAGCAGGCGCACCGGCACCGCAGTCTCGAGCGCAGCACCGATCCGCGACACCACCTGCGTCGCCGACAACGAATTACCACCCAGCGCGAAGAAATCGTCGTCCAGACCCACCCGCTCGAGCCCCAACACCTCACCGAACAC
>NZ_JBEYUH010000032.1:0-11983 GCF_040643435.1 Rhodococcus sp. NPDC047139 | reverse complement strand
CTAAACCCAGATACCGGAGGCCTCACTCATTCAACGACTGCGACACTCCTTCTGACGGAAACGCGGTTCAAGATCACTTTTGAAACATGCCCTAGGCTCGACGCCGTGAGCGTGCGTGCGGGAATCATCGTGACCGGAACCGAAGTACTGACCGGCAGGATCGCCGACCAGAACGGGCCGTGGTTGTCCGACCAGCTACTGGCACTCGGCGTCGACGTCGCCCACATCACCATCTGCGGTGACCGTCCCGCCGACCTGACCGCACAATTGCGCTTCCTCGCCGATCAGGGCGTCGACCTCATCGTCACCAGCGGTGGTCTGGGCCCCACCGCCGACGACCTCACCGTCGCGACCGTCGCCGAGTTCTGTGATCGTGAACTGTTGCTCGACCCAGAACTCGAAGACCACATCGCGGACATCATCCGCCGCTTCCGCCCGCACATCCCGGACCTCGACGCAGGGCCTACGCGTGTCGGGATCCGCAAGCAGGCGCAGATCCCCGTCGGCGCTTCCGCCGTGCCGCCGACCGGCACAGCGCCGGGCGTGGTCATCCCCGCTGTAGCCGGTGACCGGCCCGTCCCGACCATCGTCATCCTGCCCGGACCGCCCGGCGAACTGCAGGCGATGTGGCACAGCGCAGTCGCCTCACCTCCGGTCGCCGAGGTTCTGTCCCGGGCGGCCGACCTGCGGCAGGACACCGTGCGCGCCTACGGATTGCACGAAGCACAACTCGCCGAGACCCTGCGCCACGCCGACACCGAGATCGCCGACCTCGACCGACTCGAGATCACCACGTGTCTTCGCCACGGTGAACTCGACATGGTCACCCGATACACCACCCGCGATGCGGACATCTATCGCCACCTTCTCGCTGTTCTCACCGACCACCACGGCGACCGGATCTTCTCCACCGACGGTTCGACCATCGACGACCAGCTGATCGACGCCCTCGACGGCCGGTCCATCGCGACTGCGGAGTCGTGCACCGGCGGGCTCATCGCTGCACGGCTCACCGCACGTCCCGGATCGTCTGCCTATGTCATGGGCGGGGTCGTCTCGTACTCCAACGACGCGAAGTCCGATCTGCTCGACGTACCGGCCGACATGATCGCCGCGCACGGGGCGGTGAGCGAACAGGTCGCCGCAGCCATGGCCGAAGGCGCCCGACGCCGTCTCGGAACCGACGTCGCGGTTTCCACCACCGGGATCGCCGGCCCCGGCGGTGGCACCGCGGAAAAGCCGGTGGGCACGGTCTGCTTCGGCGTCTCGATCGACGGACGGCCGACGTACACCGTCACCCGCCGCTTCCCCGGAGACCGCGAACGGGTCCGAACCCTTACCACCACCGCTGCACTGCATCTGGTTGTCGCACAGCTCGAACGACAGTGAGCGCGCTTCTGATCCCGCCCTCCCGTCAGCGGGAATAGCGCCGCGCGAGCTCGGCGCCGATTCGCGCGAGCTCGGCCTGCACCGAGACGGGTTCGAGCACCTCCACCATCGCGCCCCAGCCCCCGAGATTACGGGCGATGTCCAGCGGTGTCGGCGCAGCGATTCGCACCCGACTGCGCCCGTCGTCGAGCTCGGAATCGACATGACAGTGGCGACCGAAGTGGTCACGCAGGATCGGGACGTACCTGTCTTCGATGAGCACGCTCGCCCAGGTTCGAGAACGCTTCTGCTCCACCTCACCGACCACCTCGCGCCAAGCACGGTCGAGCGCGAAATCGTCCGGACGTTCCGCGGGCTCCTCGCTCGACTCCGCCTCGATGGTCCGGTCCACCCGGAAGGTGCGCTGCCCGCGCTCGGTGCCGGCGACGAGGTACCAGGTGTCGCCCTTGTCGACGAGCCCCCAGGGGTCGACGAGGCGCACCGATTGTTGCCGCATCGCGTTGGCGTACGTGAGCCGGACCTTCCGACGCGCCACCACGGCATTCTGCAGCAGGTCGACGATGCCCGGGCGTGGACGCTCGAGCCCACTCCAAGCGGTGCGGTCACTCATGACGGCATCTGCAGCTGCGGCTGCGTCGGCACGGAAGGTCTGCGGCAGTGCACGCACGAGTTTGCGGAGGGCGGTCTTGGCCTCCCCCGAGTCCGACGCGGCCGGGCCGAGGAGAAGGAACAGCGCCTGCGTCTCCGTGGCCGACAGCCCGCTGAGATCGGTGCGGGCGCCACCCACGAGTGACCAGCCGCCACCGCGTCCCGGCTGCGGATAGACAGGAATACCTGCTGCCGCGAGTGCCTCGAGATCTCGGCGGGCTGTCGCCAGCGACACCTCGAGTTCCTCCGCGAGCTCGGCAGCGGTGACCCGCCCGCGATGTTGGAGAAACAGGAGGGCAGCCACGAGCCGGTCTGCGCGCATGAATTCACTATCCCCGAAAAAGTGATCAATTGATGAGCACTTCAACTGCCAGAGTGAGTCTTGGCGAACCGCCACAAGAGAGGAACCACCCCCATGTTTCGAGGACTCACCACCACCGTTTTCGTCGTCGACGATCTCCGTTCTGCCGTGGACTGGTACAGCGAGTTGCTGGGCATCGAGCCCTACTTCCAGCGCGAGGCCGCCGGCACACCCGCCTATGTCGAATTCCGCACCGGCGACTTCCAACACGAACTCGGGTTTCTCGACAGCCGATTCACTGCTCGTGGACCGGCCGGCACGGATGTCGGCACGGCGCTGACATACTGGGCCGTCGACGACATCGACGTCGCGTACAAGCGGTTGCTGTCGATGGGAGCCACGACGCACCAGGACATCACCGAGCGCGGCGAGGGGTTCGTCACCGCATCGGTCATCGACCCGTTCGGCAACGTGCTCGGCGTGATGTACAACCAGCACTATCTCGACGTCGTCGCCTCCGTGAAGGGAGCCTGACATGGACGTCATCGGGACCGGCGTCGAAGTGTGGCGCACATGGCTCAAGACCCACGGCCAATCCGAGACCGAAGTCTGGCTGGTGATCTACCACAAGAACAGCGCGGCCCCGAGCCTGCGCTATCACGAGGCGATCGAGCACGCGCTCTGCTACGGCTGGATCGACAGCCTTCACCGCAAGCACGACGAGCACAGCTCGCGGCTGCGGTTCACTCCCCGACGACCGCAGAGCAGGTGGAGCGCGCTGAACCGCGAGCGCGCCGCCCGCATGGTGGCCCAGGGATTGATGACCGAGACCGGACAGGCTGCCATCGACCTCGCCAAGAAGAAGGGCACATGGCAGAGCGCTTCCGACGTCCGGGCAACATCCGCCGGCGCGTCGACCGACCCCTCCGACCGGCGGCTCCGAGCTGCCTCGCTACGCTCCAGCTCATGAGTGAGCCGACTTCGACCTACGCCAATGTGACGCTCGACCCGCGTGCCAACGTCTATTTCGACGGCAAGTGCGTCAGCCACAACTTCCATCTGGCGGACGGAACCCGTAAGTCGGCCGGTGTGATCCTGCCCGCGACCCTCAACTTCGGCACCGCCGCGCCGGAGGTCATGGAGCTGCACAGCGGCGCGTGCCGCGTCCGCCTGGCCGGCAGTGACGACTGGACCTCCTACGGTGCCGGCGACTCCTTCTCCGTGCCCGGCGACTCCTCGTTCGATATCGAGGTCACCGAAGCAGTCAGCTACGTCTGCCACTACGGCTGACACAGCCCGTTCGGCTCCGACAACCGGGCGATCCGATCACGGCGAGCAGTTCCGCGGCTACCGTGAGGCGCATGGACGTCCACAGCCGCGTCGCCGCCGCCCGCGTGGCCCGACTGGCCACCGCGGACGGGTCCGGCGAGCCGCATCTGGTACCGATCGTCTTCACCCTCGAAGAGGGCGTGATCCACACCTGTGTCGACGACAAGCCGAAAGGCACCCGGCATCTGCGGCGCCTCACGGACATCGCCGAGAACTCCCGGGTGTGCGTACTCGTCGACCACTACAGCGACGACTGGTCTCAACTGTGGTGGATCCGCATCGACGGCATCGCCACCATCCACGCCGCCGACACCGCTAGGGGTGCCGCCGGCATCGACGCGCTCGCCCGCAAGTATCCGCAGTATCTGGCGAAGCGGCCGTCGGGGCCGGTCATCACTGTCGACCGCCTGCGTTGGCGGTCGTGGTCGGCGTAGACAGGGCCAGACATCCTGGCGGGGTGCGCTTCAGCACTACCGAAGCCGCGGTAGTGGAGGGTCGCCGCTGACGCGCATGCGATGAATTCCGGTCGTGCGGACGGTCAGCACTGACGAACGATCTCGTCCGACTCAGGGAGACACCATGACCCAGCAGACCACCGGCGCCCTTCCTCCGATCGTCGACCAGCGGAGTTGGCAATCCGCCCTCGACGACTTGCGACGACGGGAGAAGGCCGCCACCCGCGAACTCGACGCCATCGCAGCTCAGCGGCGCAGGCTACCGATGGTCGAACTGCCCGACTACACGCTGATCGGCTCGGACGGCCCGATCCGGCTCGCCGATGTGTTCCAGGGTCGATCGCAGCTGATCACCTACCATCACATGTGGTCCGACGGTGCGGAGTGGCAGTGCGGCGGCTGCACGGGTCTCACCTCGCAGTGGACCCGGCTGGGAATCCTCGACAATTACGACGCCCGCATGGTCATCGTCACCAACGGTCCGATCGAGGAAGCGCTGGCGTACAAGGCCAAGGTCGGCAACACGATGGACTGGTACTCGTCCTCGGAAAGCTCGTTCGGCGCCGACGTCGACGCACCACCCGGCGGAGGTTTCGCGGTCAACGTCTTCCTTCGCGACGGCGACAAGGTTTACCGCACCTGGCACACGACGGGTCGCGGAACCGAGCAGCTCAGCTACACCTTCGCCCTGATCGATATCCTTCCGTGGGGGCGGCAGGAGGAATGGCAGGACTCGCCGGAGGGCTGGCCGCAATCGCCTACCTACTCGAAATGGCTCGACTCCCCCGATGTGGCACGGCTGTACGGCCCGAGCGCCGACGGCCGGTAACCGGGATCACCCCTGTTCCGTTGCGGGAGGGGAACTCAGTCGGCCCGATAGCGCAGCATCGTCGCGGTGGCGAACGGCCTCGTCTCGACCAGTCGAAGCCGAAGACGTTTGTCCATGTCCGGGAACATCGGTGTGCCTCCGCCGAGCACCACCGGGGAGACGAACAGCTGGTACTCGTCGATGAGCCCGTACGGCATCAGCGACGCCGCGAGGTTCGCGCCACCGACTTCCATGACGCCGTCGCCCGAGGCCTTGAGCCTGCGGATCTCCTCGACCGCATTGTCGCTGACCAGCCGACTGTTCCACTGGACCTCGGTGAGCGTCCGGGAGAAGACGACCTTGGGCTTGTGGGTCCACAGGTCGGCGAAGTCGCGTTCGATCGGCGACGCATCTTCGGGGACATACGGCCAGTGGTCGGCCATCAGTTCGTAGAGTCGGCGCCCGTGTAGCGAAATCTCGATTGCGCGGTACCGGTCGTTGTGGAACTGGTGCAGTTCCTCATCCGGGTCGGCCCAGTCGATGCTGCCGTCGCGGTCGTTGATGTAGCCGTCCAGGGTTACTCCGAAGCCATAGGTCAATGTCCTCATGGCGGGGTAGACCTCCGGGGTGCCCCGAACTCATCGGACTCTGAGGCCCAGGAGGGAACTACGGCTGGAGCAGCACGTCAAGACCCCGCTGGAAGTCGGCGATCCGCCGATCGAGGGCGTTGTGGCCGCCGTTGACGAGTTCGGACACCCGAACGATCCCCTCGTTCTCCGCGACGGCATTGAGGTTGCGCGACGTCCAGTACCAGGCTGCAGTCGTGAAGGCGTTCTCCGGCGCGGCGAGCAACTCGGGATTTGCGACGAAATCCACTCCGGTGTGCTCGCTCACCTTCTCGTAGTTGTGGCGACCTGTGACCTGGATGGCACCGCGGCCCTTGAAGCGCGCGCCGTCTCCCGGCTGGGTGTTGCCCAGGTCGGCTCGACCTTCGTAGGCATGCCCCGACGCGTACTCCTCGAAGGTGCGGAAGGAATCGGATTCGACCGCAAGCTGGGCGATGAACGCCGCCTGGCGGACCGGGGTGTCGATGCCATGGTGAATCATGGCATCGTTCAGAGGTGCGAGGTACTGGTCGATCTTCTCGGGGGGCATACCCGGCACGATGCGTGCCAGATCTTCATGGGTGACAGGTGGCGGGGGCCCTGGCGCAGGCTCGGCGGGCGCGGGCTCCTCCCCCGAAGGTGCCGCCGGATCGTCGGATTCCGAGTCCTTCGCCGTGGTCCATCCGCTGGCGGCGAGTTCGTCGACGTTCAACGCCCGGAGAAGCTCGCGAGGCTCGTGGAAGCGAGTCTGAGGGGTAGGAGCAGGGTCGGCGTCGGCTGCGGCGGTACCGGCTCCGAGGGCGGTGGCTAGGACGGCTGCCGCGGCGATGGCAGCGCGGAAACGGCGCGAAGATGAAACTGACATTGGTCGTGCTCCAAGATCGGCCGAAGTGCGGTTCGGCCTCCGAACGGGGCCACGGTCGTTACCGAAAAGAGATCATTTCTTCCCCGAAGAGGTCTCTATCGGGTGGCCTTTTGGTCACAACCAGATAACGTCGCAGGTAAGAGGCTTTTCAAGCGATCGTGTGGGATGCCATTCCGATATGCCGTAAGTGCTACGGAACACACCCTTGTCCCTGCGGCCCTGCCACACCCCCTCTGACACACGACTCGAATGCGCAGCTCGCCACGACGGACCAAGCTCGGCCGACCCCCACGACGAACATTCGAATGGATGCCAAAATGGTTCTACTGCAATACCTTTGACACACCCGGCGCTCGAGGCAACAATGCGACACGAGCTCCGCCCGGATGGACGTGACAGCAAGCCACAGTCGCGCGGCAACCTTGACCGCTCCGGAATATTGGAGCCGAGCACAAAGTACGGCGTGATCTTTTCGTGACTGAATACACACGCTCGCGCCGATCTGCCGACAGCTGTACCCAGGACGTTTATCAGACCTTCACAACTGGAACGCGCGCGCAAGAAGCAGGAGAAACCACTGTCTCGGAGAAACGCCGGGAACATCGGCCGGTTGCCCGCGGCACGGTCACGACGTCACGACTGACGATCGAGGACTCCCGGTGGTCGGCGCGAGCAAAATCGGCTGTCGGGTGCGGTAGCGAAGTGGATGCCCGAACCCGAGTCTGCGCGCGTCGGCGCTGCGCGAAGCGCCGAATACGACTAGGTTCTGATCATCGATTCGACGTCATGGCGACCAGCCGTCCAGGGACATCCGACGCCCGGAGAAAACAGGGTGGGGTACCGATCTCCGAACACTCGACGCGACGGCAGGTGCTCGTGGTCGCCGATCGAATGAGCCCCACTGTCACCGAATGGAGAACATTGGCCGAACAGTCCAGCTCCCCCGTCACGTCCCGTTCTCGCAATCGGCTCCGCTCCGCAACCGTAATGCTGTTCGGTCTCTGCCTGCTCCCAGCCTGCGGGGTGCCCGACCAGAGCGCTGCGGAGGCTCGTGAGACGACGTCGGTTCCGGAGACGACCGCCGCCGATTCGGTGTTCACCGAACTCGAGGACCGATTCGACGCGCGAGTCGGTGTGTACGCGGTCGATACGGGTACAGGGCGCGAGTTCGAATGGAGAGCCGACGAACGGTTCGCCTACGCCTCGACGATCAAGGCGCTGGCCGCCGCCGCGCTTCTCGACAAGACGGGCACGTCGGGTCTCGAGAAATCGGTCGAGATCGACGCCTCGGACCTCGTCGAATACTCCCCCGTGACCGAGACCAGAGTCGGGCAGAGAATGACTCTCGCCGAAATCTGCGAGGCCGCACTGACCCGGAGTGACAACGCCGCCGCGAACTTCATCTTCGCCGAACTCGGTGGACCGAAGGCGTTCGATGAACAGCTCGACGACCTCGGCGACGCCGGAACCACGGTCTCGCGCATCGAGCCGGACCTCAACGAAGCACTGCCCGGCGACCCACGCGACACCACGACCCCACGGGCGTCTGCGAGCAACTTGCGCGAGTACGTCTTCGGCGACGCTCTCGATGAGGAGGAGAAGGCCACGCTGACCGACTGGATGACGGCCACACAGACCGGAGACACCCTGGTACGGGCCCAACTCCCTGAGGGCTGGACGGTCGCGGACAAGTCGGGCGGCGGAATGTACGGATCGCGCGGAGACCTGGCCGTGGTCTGGCCGACCGAGGGAGCCCCCATCGTCATCTCGGTGCTCTCCTCACGCGATGAGCAGGATGCCGAGTACGACGATGCGCTCATCGCCGGTGCAGCGGCAGCCGCCATCGACCGGATCCGATAGAGCGCCGTTTCGGGTCTCGAGGTTCGAGGGACCATCCGGACACCCGATCACCCCGTTCCCCCTACCAGGGGGACCTTGTCCGAAGCGGTCTCGCTGTGAGACCTGTGCCGGCCTCTCAGCCGAGATGAGCCGACAACAGCCACGCCGGTAGCATCGATCGGCCCTTGTCGTCGCGCTCCCAGTTCGCGCCGTCCTGTTCGCCGAGCAATGCGTGAACGAACGCCGGCCGCACGTCGTCGACCACCCAGAACTCGGCGACCGTCTCGCGCAGTTCTTCGTCGGTTACCGGATTCGGGCCTTGACCGTCAGGGAAGGCACCCTTTGCGAACGCCAGGATGTAGAAGGACGCCCCCGGGGCCGCGGCCCGGGCGACAGCGCGCAGGTAATCGCGCCGCCTGTCCACGGGAAGCGAATGGAACAGAGTGCTGTCGACGATCGTCGCGAACCGGCCGTCGAAGCCCGTCAACGAACAGATATCGGCTACTCGGAAGCTGGCCGTCGTCAATCCCCGGCTCGTGGCTGCGGCCTGCGCTGCTGCAATGGCCGTCGGTGACAGATCGAGGCCGACGACGGTGTACCCCTGAACCGCCAGGCTGAGGGACGTCTCGGCATATCCGCACCCGGCGTCCAGTACGTCACTGCGAAACCTGCCTGCAGTGATCAATCGGGCGATCTCGGGTTGCGGTTCACCGATGTTCCACGGCACCGGGCCCGAAAAGCCTTCGGCAGTGCCTCGATAGATGTCGTCCCACGGCAGGAGCGGGCCGTCTTCGGTCATGACGTCGACGGTACGCCCGCTGCCCGGATTTCAACGCTGGGTTCGTAGCGCAGCCACGGATGGTTTCCTCATCCGCCTCGGTGAGGAAGGATCGGAACGCCACCGTGCTCGATAGGAGAACTCGTGACCGAAACCACTGCCTCCGCTGTGCCCGCCGGTCCGGGCCGTGAACGTCAGTCGGTCGTCTACCGCGACGGCGCTCTGGGCCGTCGCCCGGCGGTGCCGACCGCATTCGACGATCTCGAGCGCGCGGCGCGTCGCGCCGGCTCGAAACGGGCGTGGGCATACGTCGCAGGCGGTGCCGGTGAGGGACGCACGATGCGCAACAACCGGCGCGCCTTCGACCGATGGGCGATCGTCCCGCGCATGGCTCACGGTGTCACCGAGCGCGATCTGCGTACGACCGTGGCGGGAACGTCACTGTCGTCACCGCTACTGCTGGCGCCGATCGGCGCAGGTGCATTGATGGCATCGGACAGCGATCTGGCCATCGCGCGCGCGGCCGCAGCCACGGGAGTGCCGTACATCTTCTCCAATCAGGGATGCAATCCGATGGAGGACTGCGCCGCCGCGATGGGTTCGGCCTCCCGCTGGTTCCAGCTGTACTGGAGCTCCGACGAGCAACTCGTCGACAGCCTGCTGCACCGGGCCGAAACGGTCGGCGCCGAAGCCGTCGTCGTCACGCTCGACACGACGATGCTGGGATGGCGTCCTCGAGATCTGAATCTCGGTTCACTGCCGTTCGCCCGCGGCGAGGGGATCGCCCAGTACACCTCGGATCCGCGCTTCCGCGCTGTCGTCGGGCAGCGGATCGACGCGGCACGCGACATGGCCGCGCAGCGACCCGAGGTCACCCTGGGCGCCATCCGCACGCTGATCTCGATGACGCGTAACCATCCGGGCAAGTTCTTCGACAACCTGCGCTCCCCCGTGCCACGTGCCGCCGCCGAAACATTCCTCGATATCTACTCCAATCCAGGTTTGAGCTGGGAACATCTGGCGACCCTGCGCGAGCGGACACGACTTCCGATCGTGCTCAAGGGGATCCTCCATCCCGACGACGCGCGTCGCGCTGTCGATCTCGGTGTCGATGCGATCGTGGTGTCGAATCACGGGGGCCGCCAGATCGACGGTTCCATAGCTTCGCTCGATGCCCTACCCGACATCCGGGCGGCGATCGGTCCTGATCCGACAGTGTTGTTGGACAGTGGAATTCGAAGCGGATCCGACGTTTTCGTCACACTCGCGCTCGGCGCCGACGCGGTGTTGCTGGGCCGACCCTATATGTACGGGCTGGCGATCGCGGGGCAACGGGGAGTCGAGGAGGTCATCCGCAACGTGATCGCCGAGTTCGACCTCACCATGGCATTGACGGGCGCCCGCTCGATCGCCGACATCGACGAAGGGTTCGTCCGGCCGAATCCCTCCTTCTGAAATCCGCCGGGAAACCGTAGCGTGGGTCGGTCCTCCGCCGAGATATCCGGACCGTTCGCTGCCGGACGGAAGAACCTGCGGCACGATGAACGACACGATCGGCACCGTGCCGCAGCACGGTGATGAGCGACGCGACCCGAAGCATCTTCGTCCGGCCAGCGCCGACACCGAGGCTGGTCGCGCTTGCGACATCTGTGGTGAGTGCAGCGGTGGCGGCGCGTGCCCGTGATAGAGCGTTTCGACCAGGTCCGCGGCGCTGAAGTAGCGGACCTTGTGTCCAGCGTGGATTGCGGCGATCCCGAGCCCGATCAGGGGTGTGCGACTTTCCTATCCCGGCCGGCCCGATGATCGCCAGATTCGATTGTGCACGAACCCATCCAGGCTCGTTAAATAGTCGACCACGTTCGGCCGGATAGACGAGGCGGTGACGTCGAACGACTCCAACGTCTTCGTCACCGGGAACGCAGCCACCTTGAGGCGATGGACGATGTTCGAGGCATCGCGGGCTGCGATCTCGGCTTCGACCAAGGTCCGCAGACTTCTTCCGGTGTCCAACGCTGCGTCTTCGCCGTCAGCAGCACTTCCGGCGCGACCCGCCGGATCGCCGCCAACTTCAACCTGCGTAACGCAGCGTCGAGATCGGCGGCGAGCTGGGGAACCGACTGCCGTGCAGCAATACCGGCCGTCGATGTCGTGGCGGTGGTGAAGTTGTCGGTAATGATCGCACCTGATGATCAACGGACGAGGGGCGAACGGCATAGGCGTCCAGTGATCGGGTCGGGGCGGTCGGCAGACCGAGAATCAACGCGTCCCCCGCCGGTCGGGGTTGCGGCGTGCCCGCACCGACGGCAAGGATCGACCGCACGTCGGCGGCCTTGAACCGCCGGAATGCGACCGCCCGGGTCAACGCCACCACCAACGCGTCGGTCCCATGCGCGGCTCGGAACGCCAACAGGATCTCCAGCTCCGACGGCGGCCGGATTCCCGCGATGCACTACTTCGCTGCCGTGATGCCATAGCGACTGGCCGTGCGCACCGCCTATGTTGCGCGAAGAATTCATGAGCCGTTTTCTTAGACAATGCATTACAAATGCTCGGTAACTGGTTGAGTTGCTCGGCACTTGGGATTGGAGAAGCAAATCGTAGAGCCGTCCTGCAGTCAAGGCGTCAGCACGAAAGGCCCGTTCTTCCGGACCTTCAGCACCAGGGCATCGGCGGTGACCAAGGTGTGCGCGGCGGCATCCAGTGGGCGGTTGCGGAAGTCCTCGACCTGCTGGTCGAGCACTTTCACCATGACGTTGACCTGCGATTTCGACACGCTGTGTGATACCGAGGGTGTCGACGAGTTTCCATCCGGTGTGGAGGCGCCGAGCAGGTAGGAGGGTGGCCACTACCGAGGTCAGCGCTCGTTCGACTGGGACTGCTGCACGATCGGGTGACAGTTACGGTCACGCAGCCTGTGCGGCTGGTGTGGTCATGATTGTCTCGAACTCAACCGGCGTCAACCGGCC
>NZ_JBEYUH010000031.1:0-13096 GCF_040643435.1 Rhodococcus sp. NPDC047139 | reverse complement strand
GATATTGCGATCGGCACGCCGATCGCCGGTCGTGGGGAGCAGGCTCTCGACGATCTGATCGGCATGTTCGTCAACACGTTGGTGTTGCGCACCGAAGTGTCACAGGACAAGTCGTTCGACGAGTTGCTCACCTCGGTTCGCGAGCGGGACCTGGACGCCTTCGCCCACGCCGACGTACCGTTCGAGCGCCTCATCGAGGTTCTCAATCCTGTCCGTTCGACCGCGCGGCATCCGCTGGTCCAGGTCGGCTTCTCGTTCCAGAACCAGGAACGGGGAGAGTTCGTGCTCCCGGGCCTCGACGTCACCCCCTTCGAGGTCGACGCCGGGCTCGCCCAGTTCGATCTGCACCTGATCCTGTCCGACACCTACGGAGCGGACGGTGAACCGGCCGGCATGGAGGCGACGTTCACCTATGCCCTGGATCTGTTCGAGCACGCGACGGTCGACGGTTTCGCTCGACGCTTCGTGCGATTGCTCGACGAGGTCGTCGCGGACTCGTCGGTGACCGTCGGTGCGGTGCATCTCCTCGACCCCGCCGAGCGTCATCGAATGCTCGTGCAGTGGAACGACACTGCACATCCGGTCGACGATTCGTCGACCCTGGTGTCGCTCTACGAGGAGCAGGTCGCCGCGTCGCCCGAGGCGATCGCGCTCGTCGCAGGCGACGAAGAGGTGACCTACCGCGAGCTCGATTCGCGAGTGAACCGGCTCGCCCGGTATCTCATCGGCCGCGGTGTGGGACCGGAATCGCTCGTGGGTTTGGCGATCCGCAGATCGATCGATCTCGTCGTGGGTATGTACGCGATCTCCAAGACCGGGGCCGCCTATGTTCCGATCGATCCGGATCAGCCGGCCGAACGCATTGCGACCATCGTGGCGAGCGCCGACCCGCTCTGCATCGTGAGCACCGAACGCGACCGCTTCACCGGTCACGGAAGCTGCTCGTCGATTCTCATCGACACGCTCGACGTGAGCGCGGTGTCGGACGCGCCGATCCGTGTGGAGGAAAGGCCGGCGCCGCTGCGCCCGGCGAACACCGCGTACGTGATCTTCACGTCCGGTTCGACCGGCCGGCCGAAGGGCGTGGCCGTCTCCCACGGTGCAGTGGCGAACCAGTTGCTGTGGAAGCGGGACCGGTTCGGGATGGGCCCCGACGACGCGGTCCTGCTCAAGACGGTCGCCACCTTCGACCTGTCGGTGTGGGAGTTCTGGTCTGCCGCGGTATGCGGAGGACGGCTCGTCGTCGCCGACGCCGACGGGCACCGCGATCCCGGTTATCTCGTGCGGCTCATGGAATCCGCGGGCGTCACCACCCTGCACGTCGTTCCGTCGATGCTGCAGATCCTCCTCGAGGAGAACAACGGAAGACTCCCTGCTGCACTGCGCCGGATCCTCGCGATCGGTGAGGAACTCCCCGCCGAGACCGCACGCCGGTTCCTGTCGTCCGGCAACGGTGCGGAGCTGTACAACCTGTACGGTCCCACCGAGGCGGCCGTGTCCATCACGGAACAGAAGGTCACCGACGATGTCGGTGCCACCGTCCCGATCGGTGGGCCGGTATGGAACAGCCGTGTGTACGTTCTGGACTCGCGGCTCCGTCCGGTTCTCCCGGGTGTTGCGGGCGAGCTGTACCTGGCGGGCGCCCAGCTCGCTCGCGGGTACCACAAGCGCGGTGACCTCACCGCCGAACGGTTCGTTGCCGATCCGTTCGCAGCGGACGGCTCCCGGATGTACCGAACCGGCGACGTCGTCCGGTGGACCATGAATTCCTCGGAATCGGACAGTGGCGGACTCGAATATCTCGGGCGCGCCGACTTCCAGGTCAAGCTGCGCGGTTACCGGATCGAGCTCGGCGATATCGAAGCCGCGCTGCGTGCCGTGCCCGAAGTGGCGCAGTGCGTGGTGAACGTGTACCGCGACGACCGCACCGCAGAACAGCTCGTGGGATATGTGGTGCCGGCTCCGGACGTCGATATCGACACCGTCGAGGTCACGGCGGCGCTGCGTGAGGTCCTGCCGTCGTACATGGTGCCGTCGTCGATCATGGTGCTGGACAGCCTCCCGCTGAACGTCAACGGCAAGATCGATCGCCGGGCGCTGCCCACCCCGGTGTTCGAGGCACGCGAATTCGTTGCCCCGGCCACCCCCGTCGAAGAGGTCGTCGCGTCGGTGTTCGCCGAGCTTCTCGGACTCGACCGGGTGGGCGCGGAGGACGACTTCTTCGAACTCGGCGGTAACTCACTGATCGCGACACGACTCGTGGCGCGATTGGGTGAGGCGCTCGATACGCGGGTGCCGGTGCGAGCGGTGTTCGAAGCGTCGACCGTTCGTGGGCTCACGGCACGCGCCGAGGAAGAAGCATCGGGTCGCCGCCGGATCGCACTCACGCGCCGGCCGCGACCGGAGGCCGTACCGCTCTCGCTCGCACAGCAACGGATGTGGGTGCTCAACCAGGTCGATACGTCGTCGGCGGTCTACAACATCCCCGTGGTGATCCGGCTTTCCGGACTGCTCGACATCCCGGCGTTGCGGGCAGCGGTCCGCGACGTGGTCGCCCGGCACGAGATCCTGCGCACGGTCTACCCGGATACCGAGACCGGCCCGATCCAGCGCATCCTGCCGGTGTCCGGCTTCACGACCGACGTCCCGCACGTCGAAGTGGACGAGGCGGAGCTTCGTGCCCGCGTAGAAGAAGCGGTCGTCACAGGCTTCGACGTCGCGAAGGAGGTACCGGTCAGGATCCGTCTGTTCGAGACGAGTCCGACGGAGTTCGTCCTCGTCGTGGTCGTGCATCACATCAGCGCGGACGGCTTCTCGATGGGACCGCTCACCCGCGATGTGGTCACCGCCTACCACGCCCGATCCGAAGGATCCGCGCCCGGTTGGGAGCCGCTGCGCGTCCAGTACGCGGACTACGCCTTGTGGCAGCGAGACGTCCTGGGCGATGACGAGGATCCCGAAAGTGTGGCGGCGGAACAGCTTCGGTTCTGGACCGAGGCGCTCGACGGTGCTCCCGAGGTGCTCGATCTCCCCCTGGATCGGCCGAGGCCTTCGCGGCCGTCGTCGCAGGGTTCGTCCTTCGGGTTCACCGTCACGGCGGATCTCGCGCAACGGATCGAAAACCTCGCTCGTCAGGAGCGAGTGACCGTATTCATGGTCGTACACTCTGCGCTGGCAGTGGTGCTGTCGAAGTTGTCCGGTAACTCCGACATCACCGTCGGCACCCCGGTCGCCGGTCGTGGGGAGCAGGCTCTCGACGATCTGATCGGCATGTTCGTCAACACCCTGGTGCTGCGCACCGAGGTGTCGCCCACGGCGACGTTCTCGGACCTGCTGCAGGAGGTTCGGGATGTCGATCTCGCTGCCTTCGCACATGCGGAACTGCCGTTCGAGCGCCTCGTGGATGCCCTCGGGCGTTCGCGTTCATCGGCGTACTCGCCGTTGTTCCAGGTGATGCTCACATACCAGAACACCGAGCAGACCTCTCTCGAGCTGCCCGGTCTGGAGATCTCGGCGTTCGACAGCGATCTGGGCCAGGCGAAGGTGGACCTGCAGTTGGCGATCGGGGAGGAATTCGCCCCGGACCGCACGCTCGTCGGTATGCCGATGCTGATCACTTACGCGACAGATCTTTTCGACGAGTCGACGATCGCGGCGTTCGCAGAAAGGTTCGTGACGGTACTCGAAGCCGTCACGTCCGACCCCTCGGTCACTCTCCGGTCCGTGGATCTCCGGACGGCTCGGGAACTCGAGGAGTCCGCTCCGCGTCCGACCGTCGCCGACCTGCCGGCTCTGGTCTCCTCGGCAGCCGAAATGGCGCCCGATGCGGTGGCGATCGAGCACGGGGGCACGGAAGTGACCTTCGCCGCACTCGACGCTCAGTTGACGACTGTCGCCTCGGCGATGGGTGGCGCTCTCAAGCCGGACGCGCTCGTCACGGTCGCACTCTCGGCGCTGCTGCCCGGAATCCTGCAGGCCCTGGGTGCCGACGGGTACGCTGCGGCGCTCGGGACGATCATCGACCGGGCAGTAGCAGTGCGGAAGGGCGGGTGACCGGTACGCGCAGTTCGTAGTGGACGCGGGACGTCCTTGTCGGCGCGCTAGGATCGAATGCTCGTGTGTGTTCGGCGTGCCCGTCGTCCGTCGGGGGGAAGACGGCTCGTCGCGTATTGGGAGGATCTGGTAGATGTCGATTGAAAAGCAGGACCGTCCGGCTCCGACCGTCGCGGATCTGCAGCGGCTCGTATCAGGTGTGGCCGGCGCCGAGCCCGATCGCGTCGCACTCGTCCACAACGGCACCGAGATCACGTACGGCGTTCTGGACGCCCAGCTCGAGGAACTCGATGCCGCGATGGGCGGCGTGCTCGGACCGGAGGCCCTCGTTCCCGTTGTGTTGAGCAACCTGGTGCCCGACCTCGTCGCCGCCGGGGACGGAGCGCTGGGTGCCGCCGTGGACCGCCTGCTCGCAGACGCGGCCGCCGCTGCATCGGAGGCGGGCGGCGCGCCCGCGGACGCGTCCGACACACTCGCACGACTCTTCGCAGACGCCGTCGCCGCTACTCCCGACGCCGTTGCCCTCGAATACGAGGGTGAAACGCTCACCTACGCCGAGTTCGACCGCCGGGCGAACCGACTCGCCCGCAGGCTCGTCGACTCCGGGGTCGGCACCGAGTCGTTCGTCGGACTGTCGATCCGTCGGTCGTTCGACCTTTTCGTCGGCATGTACGCGATCGTCAAGGCCGGTGGCGCGTATGTACCCCTCGATCCGGATCATCCGGCGGACCGGGTGTCCTACATCGTCGAGGCCGCCCGGCCCGCCGTGGTACTGACCACCTCGGCCGATCGAACCGACTCGCTCGCGGAGGTCTCCGTCCCGATCATCGAAATCGATGTCGAGGACTGCTCGTCCTACTCCGATGAACCCCTCACCGACGCCGACCGCCTGCGTCCCCTCCGTCCGCACTCCACCGCGTACGTGATCTTCACCTCGGGCTCGACGGGACGACCCAAGGGTGTCGCCGTCGAACACGAGGCGATCGTGGCCAATCTGCGATGGCGGCAGAGCAAGTACCGCTTCACCGCCGACGACATCGTGTTCCAGAAGACACCGTTCACCTTCGACGTGTCGGTCTGGGAGTTCTTCTGGCCGCTCCAGGTGGGTGCCCGGGTCCTCATCGCGCGACCCGACGGCCACCGCGATCCCGAGTACCTCGCGCGCACCATGATCGACCGAGGTGTCACGGTGGTGCACTTCGTCCCGTCGATGCTCGCACTGTTCGTGGCGGAACCGCTCGCGGCCGAGGTGACCTCGCTTCGCACCGTCTTCGCCTCGGGTGAGGCACTTCCCGCACGTACGGCGGCGCGGCTGCGGGAACTGTCCTCGGCGCAGTTGCACAATCTCTACGGCCCGACGGAAGCCGCTGTCGACGTCACCTACCATCACGTCACCGAAGCCGATGCCGTCTCCGTTCCCATCGGGCGTGCGGTTGCCCGTACGGAGCTGGTGGTACTCGACGCAGATCTGCGACCCGTGCCCACCGGTGCCGAGGGTGAGTTGTACCTCGCCGGCGTCCAGCTCGCCCGCGGTTACGTCGAACGGCCCGATCTGACCTCGGATCGATTCGTCGCCAACCCGTTCGGGGATCCGGGCTCACGTATGTACCGGACCGGCGATCTCGTCCGCCGCCGCGAGGACGGTTCCCTCGACTACATCGGTCGAACCGACTTCCAGGTCAAGCTCCGCGGTCTGCGCATCGAACTCGGGGAGATCGAGAGCGCTCTGCTCGATGTTCCGGGGATTTCGCAGGCGGTCACGCTCGTACACACCGATGCGGAACTCGGTGATCACCTCGTGGCCTACGTGGTGTCCGACCACGAGATCGATCGGCGCAATCTTTCTGCGACGCTGAAGGATGCGCTTCCCGAGTACATGGTGCCGACGCTCTACGTGCGGCTCGATGCGTTCCCGCTCAATTCGAGCGGAAAGACCGATCGAAAGGCTCTGCCCGCACCGGATTTCTCGGTACTGGTCACCGAATATCGTGCTCCGGAGACGCGAACGCAGGAGATCGTCGCGGAGATCTTCGCAGCCCTGCTCGGTCGCGAGCGGGTCGGTCTGGACGACGACTTCTTCGATCTCGGGGGCAACTCCCTCAGCGCAACGCGCGTCATCTCGCGACTTGATGCCGCGGTGGGTGTTCGTCTCGACGTGCGATCGTTCTTCGACGCGCCGACTGTCGAAGCGCTCGCAGCCGCGTGCGATGCAGCCCTCGCCGCGGGGGGCGGGCACCGCGCCGCGCTGGCGGCGGCCGAGCGTGGTGACATGGTTCCGCTCTCCCTCGCTCAGCAGCGGATGTGGTTCCTCAACCGCTTCGACCCGGACTCCGCGGTCAACAACATTCCGGTTGCGGTGCGGCTGAGCGGTTCTCTGGACGTCGAGGCGCTCGACGCTGCGATCGGTGATGTACTCGAGCGCCACGAGTCGCTGCGCACGATCTATCCCGAGGTGAACGGCCGCGGCCATCAGCTCGTGCTCGACACCGGCGACGTCGAGCACCGCCTCGACATCGTGGACGGGTCACCGGAGACGCTCGTCGATCTCGTGCGAGCGCCGATCCTGCGCGGCTTCGACGTCACGGTGGAGATCCCGTTCCGGGTCTCGCTCATCCGTGTCGGTGCCGACGAGCACGTCCTGGTGCTCGTGGCTCATCACATCAGTGCGGACGGTGTCTCGATGGCTCCGCTCGCGCGCGACGTGATGATCGCCTACGCCTCGCGCACTCGCGGTTCGCGGCCGGATTGGGAGCCGCTGCCCGTCCAGTACGCAGACTTCACCCTGTGGCAGCGTGAGACCCTCGGCGCCGAAGCCGATCCGGATTCGGTGATCGCGCGCCAGATCCGTTACTGGACAGACACTCTCGCAGGTATTCCGGAACAGCTCGATCTGCCCTCCGATCGTCCCCGTCCGGCGGTGGCGTCCTATCGCGGCGCGAACGTCGACTTCTCGATCCCCGCCGATGTGTACGCCGGCCTGGCCGATCGCGCTCGCGACCACAACGCGAGCATGTTCATGGTGGTCCACGCGGCTCTCGCCGTATTGCTTGCCCGGTTGTCCGGCACCGACGATGTCGTCGTGGGCACTCCGGTGGCGGGGCGCGGCGAGGAAGCCCTCGACGATCTCGTCGGCATGTTCGTCAACACCCTCGTCCTGCGCACGGTTGTCGATCCGGCAGAATCGTTCGAGTCCCTCCTCGAGCGTGCCCGGACTGTCGATCTCGAGGCGTTCGGCAACGCGGACGTGCCCTTCGAGCGCCTGGTGGAGGTGCTCAATCCGACGCGGTCCGAGGCGCGGCATCCGCTGTTCCAGGTTCTGCTCTCCTTCCAGAACCAGGAGGCTCCGCATTTCGAACTCGAAGGGCTCACCGTCTCCGGTGTTCCTCTCGGCGACGAGACGGCGAAATTCGACCTGCAGGTCACGCTCGCCGAGATCCGCGACGAAGCAGGGGAAGTGGCGCATCTCGACGCCATGCTGACCTACGCGACGGATCTGTTCGACCAGAGCACGATGCGTGCCTTCGCCGACCGTTTTCTCGCCCTTCTGACGTCGATCGCCCGGACACCCGATGTCGCCGTAGGGGACATCGATCTGTTCGTGCCCGACGAGCGCGCCCGGGTGCTCGAAGCCTGGAACACCACGGAGCATCCCGAAGCCCCGAGGACGTTGGTGTCTCTCCTCGCGGAAGGCGCTGCCGACCATGCCGACCGTAGGGCGCTGACCTTCGACGGCACGCACACGACCTTCGGCGACCTCGCGGCCCGCGTCAATCGACTGGCGCGTCACCTGGTGTCCCTCGGCGTGGGGCCCGAGAAGCGGGTGGCCCTGGCGCTTCGCCGCAGCGACGAATGGGTGGTCGCTGCGTACGCCGTACTCGTCGCCGGCGGTGCCTACGTGCCGCTCGATCTCGATCATCCTGTTGAACGGACCAGCTATGTCCTCGATACGGCCGATCCGGTCCTGATCCTCACTGCGGGCGGCCCGCGACCCGACTTCGTCGGTATGCGCAGTGTCGTGGACGTGCGCGACCTCGATACGAGCACGTTGTCGGCCGAACCACTGACGGACGACGACCGTCTCGCCCCTCTGCATCCGGAGAACACCGCGTACGTGCTGTTCACCTCGGGTTCGACCGGACGCCCGAAGGGCGTGGCGGTCGCCCACGCCGCCGTGGTCAACCAGATTCGTTGGCTGAGCAGCGAATACGGCCTCGGATCGAACGACGTCGTGCTGTTCAAGACCCCTGCGACCTTCGACGTCTCGGTATGGGAGATCTTCGCCGCCGCGACGGTGGGCGCACGGACCGTGGTGGCAGAGTACGACGGTCACCGCGATACCGCCTACCTCGCCGAGGCCATCGACCGTGAGGGCGTGACGATCACCTCGTTCGTGCCCTCCATGCTTTCGGTCTTCGCGGCATCCGTAGCCGAGCCGTCGAAGATCGCCTCCCTGCGAACGGTTCTCGTCGCCGGTGAAGCCCTGACCGTCGACACCGTCGTTGCTTTCCGCAAGGTGAGCGACGCAGATATCCACAACCTCTACGGACCTACGGAGTTCACGGTCCACGCCACGGCGGGTGTGGTCGGATCCGAGAACACGGCGGCGGTGCCGATCGGTACTCCCGTGTGGAACGCACGTGCCTACATCCTCGACGCCCGGATGAACCCCGTCCCCGTCGGCGTCGGCGGCGAGCTGTATCTGGCGGGCCGCCAGCTGGCTCGCGGATACTTCGGCCGGGCAGACCTGACTGCGGACCGATTCGTGGCGAACCCGTTCGGCGGCGGCGGCGAACGCATGTACCGCACCGGCGATCTCGTCCGGTGGTTGCCGACCGGCGAGATCGAATACCTCGGCCGGACCGACTTCCAGGTCAAGTTCCGCGGTCAGCGGATCGAACTCGGCGAGATCGAAGCGGCTCTGTCGACGCACCCGTCCGTCGCGCGCTGCGTCGTCGTCGTGAGGTCGACCGAGATCGGTGATCAGATCGTCGGATACGTCGTTGCCGCAGCCGGTGCCGTCGTCGACACCGCGGAACTGCGTTCGGCGGTCGAATCGACCCTGCCGTCGTACATGGTGCCGTCCGCGATCGTCCGGCTCGACGAACTGCCGCTGAACGCCAACGGCAAATTGGATCGTGCCGCGCTCCCGGAGCCTGTCTTCGAAGTGCGTGAGTTCCGCGCGCCGTCGACTCCGATCGAGGAGACGGTGGCGCAGATCTTCGGAGAGGTCCTCGGCGTCGACCGTGTCGGACTCGACGACGACTTCTTCGAACTCGGCGGCAACTCGCTTGTCGCGACCCAGTTGGTGTCCCGACTCGGAACGGCTCTGGGCACACACATTCCGGTGCGCACACTGTTCGAGACCTCCACGGTCGAAGCACTCGCTGCCCGAGTCGAGTCGGAGGTGACCGCCGGCGATCGCGCAGCTCTCGTGGCCGGGCCACGCCCGGACCGGATTCCGTTGTCGCTTGCGCAACAGCGCATGTGGTTCCTCAATCGCTTCGACACCGACCGTGCGGTCTACAACTTCCCGATGGCCGTGCGGTTGCGCGGCGACCTCGACGTCGCGGCGCTCTCGGCGGCTCTCGAAGACCTGGTGGTGCGGCACGAGGTGCTGAGGACGGTGTATCCGACCACGCTCGACGGCCCGGTGCAGCAGATCCTGCCTGCCGACAACATCGTCCGGGCGCTCACCCCCATCGACATCACCGAGGACGAACTCGACGACCGGATCGTCGAGATCGCATCCACACGATTCGACGTCGAGGTGGACGTGCCGTTCGCCGTCCGGCTGTACCGGCTGGCGCCGCGCGAGCACGTCCTGTCGATGGTCGTGCACCACATTGCAGGAGACGGCTTCTCCATGGGGCCGCTCACACGCGATGTCATGGTGGCATACGAAGCCCGCCGCCGAGGTGAGGCACCCGGTTGGCGGCCGCTGCCCGTCCAGTACGCCGACTACGCGCTGTGGCAGCGACGGGTTCTCGGATCGGAGAACGACCCGGAATCGATCATCTCGCGTCAGCTCGAATACTGGAGCGACGCGCTCAGTGGCCTGCCGGAGCAGCTGGATCTCCCGAGCGACCGGCCGCGGCCGGCGGTGGCGTCCTATCGCGGTTCGAACGTCACGTTCGAGATCGACGCAGGACTGCACGCCGGACTCGCACGGCTGGCTCGCGAGAACAACGCCACGTTGTTCATGGTCGTCCAGACGGCTCTGTCGGTTCTGCTCGCACGTCTGGCGGGCGTCGACGACGTCGCCCTCGGTACGCCGACTGCAGGTCGCGGTGACGAAGCGCTCGACGATATCGTCGGCATGTTCGTGAACACCCTGGTGTTCCGCACCAGCTTCGAGCCGGGCGATTCGTTCAGCGACGTACTTCGTCGTAACCGCGATTTCGATCTCGCCGCGTTCGCGCACTCGGACGTTCCGTTCGAACGGCTCGTCGAGCACCTCAACCCGGAAAGGTCCACGGCGCGCAACCCGCTCTTCCAGGTCGGCTTCTCGTTCCAGAACATCGCGCCGATCCGACTGGATCTCGGAGACATCGAGGTCAGCGAGGTCGAGTTCGACCCCGGTATCGCCCAGGTCGACATGCACGTCTCGGTTGCCGACCGGTACGACGAGCACGGAAATCCGGAAGGGCTGACCGGCAACGTCATCTATGCCGTCGACCTGTTCGACGAAACCACCATCCGCACGATGCTCCGTCGCTTCACCGCGGTACTCGAGACGATCGCGCGCACTCCGTCGGTGCCCGTGGGCGACATCGACCTGCTCGGTCGGCACGAGTACGAGCGTGTGATCCGTTCGTGGAACGCCACCGATCGGCCGGTCGCGGGAGGTGTGCTTCTCGACGGATTCGCCGAGCAGGCGGCCCGTCGTCCGGATGCCGTCGCGGTGGTCGCGGAGGACCGGTCGTGGACCTACGGCGAGTTCGCGTCCCGTGTGAATCGCCTTGCGCGCTACCTGATTTCTGTGGGCGTGGGCCCGGAGGCGCGGGTTGCCCTGACGATGCGTCGCAGCCCGGAGATGCTTGCGGCTGTCTACGCGGTGCTCGCTGCGGGTGGTGCCTACGTGCCCGTCGATCCGGATCACCCGGCCGAACGCATCCGGCACGTGCTGGAATCGGCCGAGCCGGTGTTGGTGCTCTCGCGTGGAGCCGAGGACGTGCCGGGGGCCGAGGGCCGCCGGGTAGTCGACGCGGACAGCATCGACCTCGGGGCCTTCTCGGACGCGCCGGTGACCGATGCGGACCGGCGCTCTGCGCTGCGTCCACAGAACACCGCCTACGTGATCTACACGTCGGGGTCGACCGGCAGGCCGAAGGGCGTGGCGGTACCGCACTCGGCGGTGGTGAACCAGATTCGATGGATCGCAAGCGAGTACGGTCTCGACGAGTCGGACGTGGTCTTCCTCAAGACGCCCGTGACCTTCGACGTATCGGTGTGGGAGTTGTTCACCGCAACCGATCTCGGGGGACGGATCGTCGTCGCGTCGCACGAGGGTCACCGCGACCCCGTGTATCTGGCACAGATGATCGACGAGCACGGCGTGACGGCGACATCGTTCGTTCCGTCGATGCTCGCGGTCTTCGTCGCGAATGCCGGTGCCGGCACGTGTTCGTCGCTGCGCCTGGTGCTGTCCGCAGGTGAAACGCTGACCGCCGACACAGTGACCGCGATGCGCGAGCGATTCCCCGCTGCGGTCGTGCACAACCTGTACGGGCCCACGGAATCGACGGTCCACGTCACCGCGGCCCGGTTGCCCCGAGAACTCCCGCACAGCCTGCCGATCGGCCGGCCCGTATGGAACTCACGCGCGTACGTGCTCGGCGGACGTCTCGAGCCGGTACCGGTGGGCGTCGCCGGTGAGTTGTATGTCAGCGGTGCCCAGGTGGCCCGCGGTTACCAGGGCCGTGTCGATCTCACCGCGGAGCGATTCGTCGCCGACCCGTTCGCCGGCGACGGGAGCCGGATGTACCGCACGGGCGACCTCGTGCGGTGGACGCGTGACGGTGATCTCGAGTATCTGGGTCGTACGGACTTCCAGGTCAAGCTGCGTGGCCAGCGCATCGAATTGGGCGAGATCGAGACGTCGATGCTCGCACATCCTGCCGTGAGGCAGGCAGTTGCCGTTGTTCACTCGGACCAGCACGGTGACCGGCTGGTCGGGTACGTCGTGGCGGACGATCAGGCCGGTACGGACGGGGATTCGGTGCGATCCTTCGTTGCCGCACGGGTTCCGTCGTACATGGTTCCGGCGCAGGTGATGGTGCTCGACGAACTGCCGTTGACCGTGAACGGAAAGCTCGATCGGCGAGCACTGCCGTCGCCGGTGTTCGAGGCGGTGGTGTTCCGGGCTCCGGTGACGCCGGTGCAGGAGATCGTGGCTTCGGTGTTCACCGACGTGCTCGGCGTTGAGCGGGTGGGCCTGGACGACGACTTCTTCGCACTGGGCGGCAACTCGCTGTCCGCGACCCAGGTCGCGGCCCGGATCGGACTCGCACTCGACACGGACGTACCCGTACGTGTGCTGTTCGAGGCGTCCACGGTCGAGGATCTCGCGGCACGTGTCGAGTCGCGGTCGGGGACCGGCGCGCGGCTTCCGCTCGTTGCGCAGGAGCGTCCGGATCGGGTGCCGTTGTCGTTTGCTCAGCAGCGGATGTGGTTCCTGAACCGGTTGGATTCCGCGTCGGTGGTCAACAATATTCCGTTGGCGATCCGGTTGTCCGGGGCGTTGGATGTGGCGGCGCTGGGTGCTGCGATTTCGGATGTGGTCGAGCGGCACGAGTCGTTGCGGACGGTGTATCCGGAGATCGACGGTGTCGGTTTCCAGAAGATCGTGTCTGT
This sequence comes from Rhodococcus sp. NPDC047139, assembly GCF_040643435.1. Classification (NCBI taxonomy): domain Bacteria; kingdom Bacillati; phylum Actinomycetota; class Actinomycetes; order Mycobacteriales; family Nocardiaceae; genus Rhodococcus; species Rhodococcus sp. NPDC047139. Next base: position 190 of record NZ_JBEYUH010000031.1, on the reverse strand, counting down.
CGATGATGTTCGGCTCGATCTCGGTCCGGTCGATGTGGTGGCTGCTGATGTGGCGTCGGCGGTGTCCGGGGTGATCTCGGTGGGCTTCGATGTCGCGTCCGAGGTTCCGGTGCGGGTGCGTCTGTTGCGGGTTGTCGATGCGGTGGACGAGTTCGTGTTGGTGTTCGTGGTGCATCACATTGCGGGTGAT
>NZ_JBEYUH010000030.1:0-14472 GCF_040643435.1 Rhodococcus sp. NPDC047139 | reverse complement strand
ACCACCGGCCTTCGACCGCACCGTCTACCGGCAGCGGCATGCCGTCGAATGCGGCATCAACCAACTCAAGCAGTTCCGGGCGGTGGCCACCCGCTACGACAAACTCGCAGTGCGGTATCTGGCCACCGTCCAGATCGCCGCAATCAGTCAGTGGCTATGAGCCAGCGACCTTTTGAAACACGCCCTAAGGTCCTTGCGGTTAAGCATCAGTCTCGGTGCGGGTTGCTATCGCACCCGCACTAGGCATCATCACCTAGGGAGCGTCCGTGCGGACAAGTTTCAAAGCCGGCGTCGCCGTGGCCGCTGCAGTAGCAATTGGCGGTACGGTCGCCGTCGGTGTCGCGGCGAAAACGGATTCGGATCGCGACGCGACGGGCGGTCCATCCCCTGCACTGGGCACATACGCACAAGCACCGGTAAAGGCTTGGGATACTACGCTATTGGGCGACTGGCCAGCCATTATCGTAATCAACGACTCCCATATCGTCTTCGGTTCAGAAAATAATGGCGCAGGTCAGGCGACATTGGTCGGCATGGACCTTGCTACGGGCACTGAGTTGTGGAGCAAAGAACTACCGCCGTCCGACTGCGGGTCAGGCAGCGACGTTGCCTACACTCAGGGCTCGACGATTGTCGCTTGTTTCGACTTCAAGACTGGGACAATCTCGACATTCGACATTGCAACCGGCGACGCACTGGGCGCCATCGACGCCCGTGGCACCCTTGAGGTCGAACGTAGGAATTTGCCCTCGGTCTACGTTCAAGGAGACAGCCTGGCGGTCTGCGAACGCACTTCGATGTCGGCGGTGCTCCGGTATGGAAGGGCGGCGGATTTCGATTCGGGGTGGAAACTAGAGATTCCGGCCAACTCGCCGAACGGCTGCATTGCGACGGTCGCCGGATCATGGGTTGCTGCCGAAGGCCCCTCTCACTACAAGGACACCCACAAGCCATGGTTCGTGGTAGCTGACCTCAACGGCTCCACGCTGTTTGAGTCCTTCGAGACATCCGGCAACCTCACCGCGGATGGTCGCCTCACGACAGAAACCGACCCCGATTACTACTTCGCCGGCTATGACATTCTCGACACGACCGGCAAACGCCTTGGATCTACTGGCGAAATCGGGAAGTTCTTCAGCCATCCCACTGAGGAAACGGTGTTCCCGTACTACGTGAACTCCGACGGCGATGTCTACCGCACGGAGGGCAACAGCCTGTTGTGGGTATATGACGAAGCTGAGGAGTACAGCACAATCATGCCCGCCGCCAACAACCTCATATTTGTCGAGGAAAAGGTAAGACTGTCCGCGTACGACGTCGAGACCGGTGAGCGCCAATGGAGTCGCGCACTCGACCAGTTGGTCGATCCAAAGACCCCAAAGTTCGATGTGGAGGATCTCTTCCAGCGCGGCTTCAACGGATACAGCGACGGCAAGTTCCTCATCGGTAGCACTGACACGGAGATCGTCGCGATCGATGCCGAAAGTGGAGACTCGGCATGGTCTCTACCTGTTCAGGGTGGGATCAGCGAGAGGTACGGCAGCTACGTGTTCACTCGGCGCGCCGTCGAGGAAGACAACGAGGAGTTTCCAGGTTCGATCTTCGACGTGTATCGCTTCGAGAGCGTGAACTGATCCCGGATACCTGATCAAGCTTCAATCGGAGCCGTCAGCGCTGATCCTGATGCAGACGAACAGAGATCGGTAGGTCATCACCTGACGGCCAGTATCGGGTTTCGAGTCGCGCCGGGAATCAGTTTGAGCGCGTCACACAAGGGATTGGGTGCGAGCGTCGGACCTCGAATGGCTCGCGTTCACGCAGGCGCGGGTGGCGCCGGATCAGATCCGGTCTCGGGCCGCTGAGTATCTCGACATCGTTGAGCAGGAAATCCCGGGCACAACCTCGAAAGGCATCGAAACCGGCCAAATCTGAGCTCAACGCCATCGAGGTGGTGCAGGGAACGGTGGCGATAGTCGAGATGGCAGCCTGGGGTCTCGGAAAGTGGTCAACCCACAGAGCCAAGGTGGCCGACACCCGAGCTCGACTCAAGACGGAGGATCAGCTTCGTTCAGCACACTTGGTGTGGTCTGGAAGTTCTGGTCGTGACACGAGAAACAGACAATGCTCACCCGGTCGATGTGCTAGATCGGGATTTCATCCCGCTCCACCGCGGAAATTCCTTATCCTCGAAAGAGTTTTGCTCTCCTCCGAGACTTAGGTTCGGCAGGGCACCATGTCGTGGATCGTCAATTTCAGCTCACATCTACGTGCGCAAGAGATTGTCAGAGCACTCTGTGAGGCGCACAAATCACTACATGCCGTCGACGTACCCGACATTCACGATCCGGTCGGGCTGATCGTCTGTTCCGAAACCACCACAGCCCTATGCGAGACTCTCACATTGGCCGAAACTGAGAACCTGCACATAGTGCTCATCGCGTTGGACGACCGGACGCTTGATCCGTGGTGGGCGCTCGAGCAAGGCGCCAGTGACTACTCCGTATGGCAAGGCGATCCACAGCCGATTCTCGCTCGCCTGGACCGACTGCTCGAGGTCGAGGCTCTGTTGGATTCTGCGGCTGTGTCCGGTGTCATGCTCGGCAGAAGCCCCCTGCTCCGGGCAGCATTGAGAGATCTGGTCATCGCGTCTCGTTACGGATCGTCGCCGATCCTCGTCCTCGGTGAGACTGGAACCGGAAAGGAACTCGCTGCTCAGGTAGTTCATTCCCTCAGCCCTGATTCCAGCAAAGGGGACCTAATCGTTGTGGACTGCACCACCATTGTGCCGACCCTGATGGGTAGCGAACTTTTCGGACACGAACGCGGCGCGTTCACTGGTGCAGTAGGAATCCGGACAGGTGCGTGTGCCGCCGCCAACTCTGGCACCTTGTTTCTCGACGAGATCGGTGAACTCCCGCTCGCTCTGCAACCCGAACTCATGCGTGTCGTGCAGGAAGGTATGTACAAGCGGGTCGGAGGAGACCGCTGGCTGCGAAGCAGGTTCCGCTTGATTTGTGCAACGAACCGGAATTTGGCGGAGGAAGCCCACGAAAGGCGGTTTCGCGCGGACCTCTACTACCGGATCGCCGCTACCACCGTGACACTGCCACCCTTGCGCTATCGGAAAGAGGACATCATTCCGCTCTTCTGCCACTTCTACAAGTCCGCACGTGAGTCGGACGAGGACCCCGTCCTGTTAGACAGCACGGTGGAGGAGGCCCTACGGGCACGGACCTATCCGGGCAACGTGCGTGAGCTGCGTCAGTTGGCGTCCCGCGTTGCCGCACGGCACGTGGCCCCAGGACCGATCACACCGGGAGATTTACCGCTGGAGGATCGTCCGGCCGTTCCACAATGCCCAGCGGGATTGAAGACGGTGGCGTCCTCTGCCGAGACCGAAGCGGGGCTTCACAACGATCTCGCCGGCATGCTCCGCATGGCGACCGACCTTGCCGTACAGCACGGTATGACGCTCAAGGAGGTAAAGGAGCAGGTCGGTGATCTGGCGGTGGCAGCTGCGTTGCGACGAAGTAACGGCAACATTCGAGCGGCCGCCGCGATGCTGGGAGTGACCGACCGGGCGTTGCACCTGCGAAAGGCCCAGAAGGGCATTTGAAGCGCTACCGCAGCCTGGGTGTGGGATGTCACTGGCAGGCTCTGAGATTTGCACTTCTACGGCACTACGTAGCGAGGATCCCTGCCCGTCGGGGGATAGAGCTGGCGGGCGAGTTCGCCGAAGTGGGGGTCGGACAGCTCGGCCGCGAGCTCTCCGTAGAGGGCGGCGAGTTCATACCAGATGATGTCCGCGCCGGGGCGATTGCTGCCCGTCCCAGGTTCCACGGGGCGATTCCCCAGCTGCGTTTTGACAAACCAATCCCGTATCGTCTTCTCCACCGAAATACCGAAGCCTGACCGATTCGTGCGGCTCTTCGTCGGCGAGGTCAGCGGAATCCGGTCTTCCACTCTTTTGGCATATAGTTTGTCGAATTCCGCTCGTTCGTTCGGCTGAAGTTTGCGCAGCGTGCGCGGATCGAATCGGAAGGCCCGCACATCAAGGTATACAGGCCGGGCGCCGGACCCCTTTGGTATGGAGTACGCGATCAGCCAGAGATCTTGTATCGCGCCCGGATGGTACTTGTCGTAGACACACAACCGGTACCGAAGCTGGGTAAGACCCTCCCGCCGGCCCAGCACGTGATCCGGCTTGATCTCGCCGAGTCCGGCAGGCGCTCTCTGCCGGGCATCCGTCGTGCTAGCTATGCGACTGGTCATCGTAGTGCTCCTGAAACGTGCCGACGTCGGACCCTCGGGGTGTGTGCCCGTGCCCGTCGGGTGAGCCGGAGGATGTTGGTGGAAAGAACTAGTTGCGTGTTTCCCGGGCCGAGCTCCAGCGCGAAGATCTTGGTGAGTTCGACGAGAGGGTGGAGGTACGGGCCGTCGGATCCGAACAGCACCTTGTGCGGCCCTGCATGGCGCACGGCGTCGGCCAGCAAGTCGAAGTAGCGTACGCCCGCGGTGTCGGTGAATACGTTGGGGCGGTGTATGAGCAGGTCGATCATGCGGGTCTGCGCACGCCAATCGTCGGCGAAAGAGGACAAATGGGGGATAATCCATGCGACGTCGGGATGTCTGCGGGCCAAAATCCCTACGGTTGTGACGTCGCCGTAGGGGTCGTAGAGCACCGGCATATGGTGGTTGCGTGCCACCTCACCGATCTCGTCGGTCGCGGCGCCGTCAGTCCAGTGCACCTTGATACCGCACGCCCCCCACGTGTGTGCTGCGGCGACGGCTTGTGCGATCCTTCCCATTTCGGTTACGGGATTGATGAATACGTAGCCGAGAAAGCGGTCGGGATGAGCACGGACCAGTTCGCCCACCGCGCTGTTTCCCTGCTCGTACCGGCCGCCAGGTGGGGCCATGACCACGGTTGAGGTGATGCCGGCAGCCCTCGCCCTCGTGAGATAACGATCGAACGAGCGATCGGGCGCCTCCCCGGTCAGCGGAACGCTGCCTAGTCCGAGATGGCAGTGGGAGTCGATGATTATGTTAGATCTCATGCGGCGAACTCTCGTTCGTTAAGGGTTCCGAGCACCTCGGCAAGCCGATGGAGCGCGGCCTCGGTGTGTTTAGAGCGCACCACCGCGCTCAACAGAGTTCCATGACCACAACGCGACCGGAGAAGAAGGGTGTGCATGCCTGTGCGGGCGAGTTCGATCCACCATCGCAGAGCCTGGGCACGGTCCGGCACGACTATTGTCACGACGGGGAAGGGCAGTCCGATCGGAGTCAACCCGACGTCCCGGTAGGCGCGGCGTAAGACGAGCGTGTTGTGGAGCAACCGTGATCGACGTCTGCCCCGGCTCGGTTCCCGTAATGCGGATGCCGCCGCGGCGACGTCGGCGGCGGACGGTGGGCTGCTGTGCATGTGATTCCCGCCTTCCCTGGCTACTGTCTCCAATGTGGATGCGTCGCCGGTGATCACCGCTAGTGGAGTGCCGTATGCCTTGGCGAACGAGGCGACCCAGATCGTGCTGGTGTGGTCGGTCCCGCACCAATGCACCGTGCCGGAGCCGTCACCGAACGCGTCACCGACTCTTCGCCGCCCGAGAATCCCGTACCCAAGTGAATCGTCCACGACCACGCCTCCTCCCGTGCTGGACGCGATCTGCTGCAGCGTCGGGATCGGCGCCGGCCGGTTGCATCCGGGGCACCATCCGTCGGTGACGAACCAGATCCGTTCGCCTCCGGTGGTATTTGCGAGCTCGGGGCGGTGGTGAGGGAAGTCGCTGACGGGGATGCCCCGGAATCGGGGCAGCAGTGTCGCCCATCGACTGATGGGGTAGCTCGCGCGGTCGACGAGGATGCGGTCGCCGGGGTGGGGTACTGTGCCGAGGACATCCATCACTGCGTGCAGAGTCGAGCGTGCCACCAGGCCCGCACCCACGCCGTGCTCGTGAGCAACGAGCCTGGCGACAGATGCGGACGCGGGCGCGATCCGCAATGCTGCTGGCACCCCCATGGTCAGTGAAGTCCATCGCGGAAGATCCTGTGGTCGGTGGTGCAGATCGAGATACAGCGACGAGGTGAAGTCGATGCCGGCGCCATCGGTCTGGCCGGTCATACCCGCGTGAACTGGTTCCGCAACCGCTGCAGGAGCAGGGTGGACGGCATGGTGGTGTCGACTCCGACGCTGAGATCGGCGCCGGTCACAGACCGATAGGCGTAGATATAGCGTTGGACCGAGTTCCGGGACCGCAGTGCCCAGTTCTCGGCGTCTTCCCGGTCCATATCGGCGTCGTTCCATCGCCCGTGGCGTACGGATAGCAGCAGCTTTTCGCCGTGCACCGCGAGATCGAAGAAGTGGCTGATGCTCACATCCGACCAGCCCTGCAAGGACTTCATCGTATCGACCCGGTCCATCCATCCCTCCTCGTACGGCACCATGGTCCGGCCGCCCAGGAACTCCCTCATCTCGGGTTGCGCGAGTGTGCATTGCATGACGATCATTTCCCGCCTCGCTGTCAAGGGCAGGTCCGCGAACTGGTTGTTTGCCCCGTACGCCAGCACCAGATGAAGTTCGCGCAGACTGCTCAGGAGGGGAAACGCATCTGCCTCAACGGTCTTGTCGTCGTGTTCCTTGTAAAAATGATGTGTTGCGTTGAGCAAATTGTGAAACGCCTCAAGGAACTGGGTACGTCGTTCGACGGTCGTCGCGCGTGGTGGTACGGCATGACCTACCAGGTGCAGCCCGTACTGGTATTCGTACTCGGCGGCACGGCGACGGACCGTGAGTCTTTCACGTTCGGATTCGGCGATCCCCCACATCAGGCTGCGCAGGGGAAGCAACGGATTGACACTGAACCGGGCTAAGGGATCACGTCCGGAACCGACAATGCGGTTTTGAAACCGTGCCAGGATACGGTTCAGAGTCTGGACGAGCATTCCTTCTTCCACCCAATAGTTCCAGATCAGTTCGACCATAGGCACCGTCGGGAGCGGCATGTTCCAGCACTCGGATTCGAAGTCGCCAAGGAAGGGCTTCGCCAAGTCGTTCCTTTCTCGGATGCCGTTGACGTAGGACGCCTGCAACCCCTCCCGGGTCGCGGCATCTGCAGAACCCATGCCATTCCAGATTTCGTGCGGGTCTTGACCCGGCCCCGGATGCAGGGTCCAGCGAGGATCGGCTGCCTGCTCGACGAAGGCCGCTGCTGCGCGGTCAAGGCGCTGATAGGGTCCGGTCCCGTACCACCTGTCGACCGGCACACCAGCCCGGTCTTTCGTGCAGTCCCCGGCCAGCGCCGCATTGGCACTATCGATGAAGTGCTCGAAGCGGAGCCTCCCGGAGATCGATTCGATCAGATCCCACAGGACGGACTGAAAGCTCCCCGGCGTCGACTTCGGTACCAGTTCGATCTTGCCGGGATCATGGGCGATCACCGGAAGTGATACTCGTCCGTCGATCTCTTGCCCGGTTGGAAATTCTCTGAGAAATTGATTAGGGCTATCAATGCCACCATAGTTCCCGTCTGCGTCGAACTTCCACAACACTTCATAGATGCCGGGGTACGGCAGCATCAATGAAATCGTTCGGTATTCTTCCGAATCATAGTCGGTCACCGCGGGCAGCCTGAAGAGCTCAGGGGACATGATTCGGCTGGACGAACGGCTAACGGGTTGTACAACGACTATCAGATCGTCCTTCTCCTGATTTCTTTCGGGTATGAACTCGATCATTCCGTGCATTCCTGACAGGAGGGGATCTGGATTTGTTTTGATGATCATTTCTGTCTCCATGGGTTGGTTCATTCGAACTGCGTTTCGGACGAAATTTCCATCACCTTGGTGCCACGGCATATAGAGTGCCGAGCGGGATCAAGGCTGCTGCGCACGGCCCACACTGTGAGAAGACGTGTCAGCAAGAGGTTCTCGGTTTCCGGCGAGATCGCCCCGGTAGCCTTTGCCTGGCCAAGGACGGCGAACACCAGCGAGGGCGATTGGCGGGCCATGACCGCGACATCGTTGTCCCATTTACGGTGAAGTCGGGAAAGGTGGACAGGATGTCGCTCCTGCAGGGGCCAGATTTCGCCGAGTTCGCGGCCCTTCAACGCCGAGGATCTGTGGTGGACCAGCAGGTTTACAAGTTTCCCGATGGCCGCTTCGGTGTGCTCGATCCGGCTCCGGTGCGCCGGAGGCAGTGCGTCGATGGGATACATCTGCTTCCAGGTCGTGCGCATGGCCTCCCACTGCGGATGCGGGTAGAGGGCCTCGCCGAGGGCTGAACTGATCAACACCCGCAAATAGGGGGTCGGGTGCGGATCGTCCTCGGAATCACGGAAAACGAAGAATTTCGGCAAGCTCACAACCGCGAGCAGCCCGGTTGTGGAAGTGAGCCCCAGTTTGCCGACGGACCACAGATCCGCGACGATCTCACTGATCCACCGGTCCCAGGTGAGCCACTGGCCCCCGGGTTCCGCGGCGGCGGCCCGCCGGATGTCCGCCCGGAGCGAGGTCACGAGATCGAGGTGGGCTGCACCCTGATGGCCAACCTCATGGATGAGGGACGAAGCGATTCCACTGCCGATCATGCGTTCTCGTGGGATCCGGATGATCGCCACGGGGTTCGGTTGACCACCGGGTAGACGGGTGTGTGCGCGTCGGATCGCCGCACCGGCTCCGCGGGCGAGATAACAGACTGCGCGGGCCGGCACCACCCCTTCGACATCGATGCGGAGGGCATCATCGGCCAGCGCGTCGAGACCGGAGAGCCAGACCCCGGTATCGGCTTCACTGCGCTGGGTAACAACCTCGGTGAACAGGTCGAACTGGGACAACACCGCATTGAATTCGAGTCGCACCAGCACGAACCGCTTTTGCTGTTGAGCGGCAGATGCCGCTCGCCCCGGTCCGCGGAGCCAGCGTAGGAACTCATGGACCTTGGCGCGGAGCCGTTCGCGGCCTCGGTGCAGGAAGCGCTCGATTGCCAGTTGCGCATCAGCGGGCAGTGCTGCAGCAAGCACCATGGTCTCGTGTATGACGAAGGGCTTGATCTGATTGAGTCTGCACAAGAGACCTCGTGCTTCACTGTCGAGCAGCGTGGCAACCCCAATTCCGGAATCCATGACAGCGTCCTCTCCGCTGGGTTCGGGGTTCTAGAGCCCGTAGAGGACTACCTGGCCGCCCTGCCGCACCCACCGCCCCTCGGTGCGCGGCGCGTTCCATCCCATGTCTTGTCCCCACGTCCCCCGGCCGTCGTTGTTGACCCAGCCGTATCCGGAACGGTCGTATCCGCGGCGGCGTCGACGCCATGGGCTTGGCGCCGACGTTCGCAGCAGCGCCGGTGCGTACATGCGTGCGGCGCCCACGGTCGCTGCACGGACCGCGACCTGGGGGGGAACGTAGCGCGGTGTGCGGTACGCGTTGCGGTACGAGGCCCGGGCGAAGCGCACGTATCGGCGTGCAGCTTCCTCCTCGGCGGCGATTTCCCCCAGTGCCTCGGCCTCTTCGGCTTCGAGGAGCTTGCTTGCCATCGAACCGAGCTTGCTTCCCAGCGCGGTGCCGATTCCAGGTGCGATGAACGAGCCGATGGCGCCCCCCACCATGGGAAGACCGGCCTTGGCAACCGATTTCAGCACCCCGCCGAGGGCCTTGCCGATCGGCGACTTGATGAATTTGCCCGCTCCGCGGACGACGCTGCGGGCCAGCTTGCCGAGGAACTGATCGAGTTCCTCTTCGGAGGTGATTTCGAGCAGTTCCATCGCGAGTTCCTGCTCGAGGGCATAGGACTCCTCCTCACCCTGAAATTCCTGGTACGAGCCTTCCTGGTACTCGTCTTCGGTCTCACCAGACCATTCGAAGTGGGAAGCGAGCTCCCCGGGATTTTCGTATGCCGTGCTCATGACATGCTCCTCAGCAGTCGATGGGTCTAGGGGTAGAGGGGTTATCCGGCTCCGAAGAGCACGATGTTGCGTCCGCGGCGGACCCATCGGCCGCCCTGATTTCGCCCTGGCGTGTTGGTGCCGGCTCCCGGCACCGGGCCAGGCGGGAAGTCACGGTTGTACGGACTCGACACGGAGGGGCGCTGCGCGGACGTGCCCCACGAGCCCGACGCCCGCAACAGGCCGGGAAGGTAGCGCTGCGCTGCGATGACCGCGGCGCGCCGAGCCGCGAGGCTTGGTGGCACACGCCGGGACGTTCGGGCGGTGTTGAGAGCGGTGGCACGGGCGTAGCGGACGAATGCCCGGGCGTTCTGCAGTTCGCGATCCTCCGGTGACAGGCCCTCTGTCTGCAGCCCGGTCTCGAACGAAGCCGCGGCAGCCTGACCGAGACGCTGCCCGACGTCTCCTCCCCGGCCGGGTGCCAGGTAGTTTCCGACCGCTCGCCCGATCTGGGGAAGGGCGCGCCGCGCCGAATCTTTGAGCACCTTCCCGACTGCGCGTCCTGCATCCGACGATGCAAAGTTCTTTGCCGCCGAAACCGCACCACTGATCAGGTTGCCAAGGAATCGGTCAAGTTCATCCTCGCTGTTGAGCGCGAGCAATTCCGAGGCCAGTGCGAGCTCCCGCCCATCCACCCCGCCGTAGGTTTCCTCCTCACCGGTCGTACCCCACTCGCCGAACTCTGTGCTTTCCCCTTGGCCCAAGGACTGCTCGCCGTAGATTTCCTCCTCGCCGTAGGTTTCCTGCTCGCCGTAGATTTCCTCCTCGCCGTAGATCTCGTCTTCGCCGTAGGTTTCCTGCTCGCCGTAGATCTCGTCTTCGCCGTAGGTGGCGCTCTCGTTCGGCATGGCCTCGAAGAGCGCGCGATCAATGTCATGCATGGTTGTTCCTCTCGTCGGTCTGTGCCCGAATCCGCCAGCACTGGCGGCACCAGAGTGGCCGTGCACCAGGCCTTGCCCTCATACCTGCACAATCCGTGCCAGGGCCGCTGGACCGGAAAGGACCGGGTGAGACAAAGGACGTGCGAAGCACGCTTCGTTCCGTAGGGAAGCCTGCCGAAGTCAGCTTCGCGAGGACCCCGATGTTTGCGCCTGGATCCCGAGCTGAGCGCGGTATTTCGCGACGGTGCGCCGCGCCACGTCGACACCGACGTCAGCCAGCAGACCCCGCAGCGCACGATCATTACGCGGCAGATCCGAGCGTTGAGCCGCCAAGGCCGAGAGATGGGCACGGGCGGCAACCGACTTTCCGAACAGGTTTGCCAGATCCATCACCTGGCCGCTTGGCAAGCGCAGGCATTTACCGCGGACGGCCCGGCTCACGGTGGACGGATGAAGCCCCAGGCTGTGGGCGACCTCGGTTCGGGTAAGCGGGAGGTGGGCAGTCGGTCCGTGCGCGATGTACGCACGTTGCCGCTCGATCGCCAGCCCAGCGACCCGGGTCAGCACATCGGCGCGTGCATCCAGCTGATGCAACAGTCGCCGCGCTGCGGCATCATGAGGCGCCAGCCACTTTCGTGCCTCGCTGGTCGCACCAATGTACGGAGCAAGGGGTGTAACCCGCAGGCCGAACCAGGCACTGTCGGGAACCTCCACCTGCAACGTTTCTGAGCTGTCATAACGGACGAACACATCGGGCTGACTGCGCGGCTCAGGGGTTGACGAACCAATAGCAGCGAAAGGTCTCAGCCGGGATCGGATCAGTGCCGCGGCGTGGCGAACCTCCTCCTCCGTGACGCCGAGTATGTCGGCTGCTGCCGCGAAATCCTCTCCCCCGATTAGATCCAGATGGTCTTGCACGAGAGTCACAAACCAGTCCGGTGCGGTACCGTCGTCACGCAACATGCGGGCCTGAGCGGTGAGCAACCCGATCGTTGTGGTCTCACCGATTCCCGGTGGACCCACGACTCGGAGAGCCCGGAGAGCCTCGGCCACAGTGGCGGTTGTCAGACCATGGAGTGCGGCGATCTCGTCCGGCTCTGAGTCCAGCAAACCGCGATCTGTCAGGTGGGCCATCACCAGCGGCAACGCACCGCGACATGCGGAGCTGATTTCCATTCCCGCCGCTACCTCAAGCGTACGAAATGGATCGACGGTCGGTTCTGCTGCAGCGGCAGCAGCTATCCCGTCCCGGGCGCAACGGACGCACCTCCCGGACTGACAATGCCGGCCACAGCCCACGCACGGCATTCCGTCCCGCCGTTCAAGCATGGGATTGAGGGCGAGCGCGGCGTCGACCGCAGCATCGACCTCCGCATGCGCTGCGGGCAGCAAGGTGAGCGTCTGCAGAACCGCGGTCGTCACGGCCACAGCGAGATCGGTCCGCGGCGTAAGGCCGAGGACTGGATCCTCTGCCGTACCAGGCACGAGGGCGGCTACCTCCCTGCAGGAGCTGACCTCACTGATACCGCAGTGCCCGAAGTACCACTGCGGCCGGTACCACTTAAGCACAAGTGCTCCAGCGCGATTGCCAGATTACAAGGGATTCAACATTCACCAGTGATATCTGAGTCACGCGGCGTCACGAATGCCGGTGCCTCGTCAAGAACGCGGACAGTCTGCTTCTCCGGTGTGGACGCGGTTGCGACACAGCATTTGACGTGCCTCGATCGCGCGCACCACAGCGCCTCTAGTCAAAGCTCGCTGTAGACCACGTCCAGCGTGTCGACATTCTGATCGTTCCAGAACTGAACCCGGCTTAGTACCCTAACAGGACCGTCTTGCTAGCCTTAACGGAACCCCAATATAGGGACTTCCTCTTGTCGCGTCAGTACTGCGCACAACGCTACGATAGCGGATTCAGTCATACAGTGAAAGGTCGGAGAGGGTGGTCAAATCTCTTGCGAGCAGCGTCAAACGCGACGCATGTCCACTACGTCGTTCGTTCGTGGAGCGCGAAGCGGGCAGTACGGCGCACACGCCGCTGACCCGCTTGTTGCGGACGCGTGGTGCGTCGGGGGGACAGGGAGGCGCCCTCAGAATCGCCTTGTTGATCTCTCTGATTTGGGTGACAGCCCGCCCCCCGTACACGACCACTCGTATCGCTGCCTACTGGGCTGGGCTGATCGGCCGAAGCGACGACCCGCGAGGTGACGGCGCCCGAGCGGTGCGAGACGCGCTACACGAGTTGGCCGACAGGGATCTTGTGGAACTGCATAGCGTCGGACCCAAGACGGTGATCGTGCTGCGCAACGAGTCGCGACCCGTAGACGGGGGTGAACCTGCCCTCTACGAGCCTCCGTACAACAGTGAGCCCTACCTATCCGTTCCTCGCGCCTTCTGGACCGAAGGACTGGCCGCCAACCTGTCCGGTGCCGGCATAGCCATGTATCTCTGCGCCCTAGCATTGACCAGGAGTGATGACCCCGAGTTCTTCATATCGGCGAGCTACTTCAATAGTCGATACGGGATCTCGCGATCGAGCCGAAAACGAGGTCTTGCCGAGCTAACAGAACGCGGAGTTCTCACGGTGCGCGCGGAAGAGTCCGAGGACCCCATCACCTACCGCACCGTTCGGCGCAACATATACCGGGTCGCAAAGCAATTCCGACAACCACCACCCTGGGTACCAGCCGAGGCGAGTGCCGAAGGATCCGCAACTGCAAAGACGAAGCCGTAAGCGGTGCGCCCTGCCGAGCGCTTCGGACCTGCGTCAACGGGCCGAGGCACCGTGTTCCCGCAAATTCTCCGGCGCTGTGGTATGTTGATCTTGCAGGACGCGTCCTGTGTCACAATCCGGGCATCCGTCCCCGGGGTCCAAACTCGGAAGAGGTTGGAGGCCAGGGCGGGACCAAGCCCCTACGCAACGTCATCGACGCGACCGTACGGGCTCTCGCCCAGATGGATTGTGGCCGAGAGGCACCCCAAAGGGATTCCACGCCCAGCGGGGTGCCTTTCTTCTTTGGGCGACTTGCCCGGGTTAGTGTCCGGCTACTGTTGCCCGGCTCGCGCGCGACGCTCCGTCGGTCCAACCTGGACGCCGCGGCAGAGGGACGGGGAGCGAGCCGCGTACGCGCTCTTGTACCACTGGCCTGAGATCGAAATGACCACGGACCTGGTTCACGATCTTCTCCAGGACCAGCGCCCCCACATCTTGCTGCACTCCCCATCCGGAGCAGACCGCCGGCTGAATCAACCGCATGTGGCGCCTCGCCGACGAGTTGACCGTACGCACACCCCCGGAACAGAGGCAGGACGGGTCCGAGCCATCGGAAGGTAGTGACTGTGCGTTCCCACAGGTAGGTCAGGATGCCGGTGACGGAACCCACCGCAACGCCGGGGGGCGCGGTTTGTTGTCCGGTGGTTCTGCGAAACTGAGCGCATGCGCTCGCTCTTATGCCTAAGTCTGTCCGTTACCCACCCGTCCAGATTGAGCGGAGTCAGCCGTTGAGCACGGTTGAGCAGGTATTTCTCGCGTGTGAGGAAGCCCGGGTGACCGGCAGTCTGAATCGCCCCGAGTTCGGCGGAGGCTCGGCTATCTGGTTCCGGCCTCAGCGAGGACCGGTGTCTCACGGTAGTCGGCCGCCGTGTGATTCGAC
>NZ_JBEYUH010000029.1:0-14700 GCF_040643435.1 Rhodococcus sp. NPDC047139 | reverse complement strand
CGATCCGCTCACCGACGACGCCGTGCACATCCTCAACTCCCTCGGCATCGCGAATCCCCGGTCCGGGTTGGCACACTAATCTGGTGCAACTCGGGCCGGACCAGGGGAGTCCGCGAACAACTGAGTGGCGCCGCTACCGAGCGGCTGATGTTGTTCTCGAAATCCTGTCGCGTTGTGATGGACCGGTCGGTATCCGCAAGACCGGCAACGCCGGCTTACTGCCTTCGCGACCAAGCCGCCCAACTGTTGCTGCCGCTTGACGAATGCGTAGGACACCCCCGCGTCTTTCGCACCGCCGGAGGGGCCGTGTCATCAGTGCAGTTCAGGAGACTTCACGCTGACATCCGTGCGAGAGGTCGCTGTTCGCGCAGGCGGTTCGACATCTCCTCACGGGCTGACACCCACCAGCGCGGCTGATCGAGGCAGAGCCTGGCGAGGATGGCATTCTCCGCGTCTGTCAATACCGCCGCGGCCGGTGTTCTCGACGGGCGAGCGCTTCTTCGTGGTCGCCCCGCACTCGCGCACGAGAAGGAGCACGAGTGTTTCGGTCCGTGGTGGGCTGACGCTCGCCGCGGCGGCAGGCGCGTCGTGGTGGCTGACGCCGACCTCGGATGGCCGACCGGCGCACGGGGAGAACGACGAGCTCGGCCCCTTGGTGGTGGGCCGAGCTCGTACACCTACCCAGGCAGAAGGACAGTAGGAGTGGCCAAGGCATCGACGGATGCGGTCACGGTATCCGTCGCTCCAGGTGGCGCCGACGCGCTCGGCGAGATCGACCGGTTCGTCCGCGACATCTGGGAGACGCGGATGTCGACCAGTTCGACGAGCGTGCGATCGAGGCCCGCCTGGGCGGCGGCTTCACCGACGTCTACCGCGCCGCGACCTGTGCGCGGTAGACGGGGCGGGTCTGCTCGTCGATCGAGATGCTGGCGGGTATGGCTGTGGTCATTGCTGGGTTGCGGGCCAGTCGACGAGGTGATCGTAGTTGT
Source organism: Rhodococcus sp. NPDC047139 (assembly GCF_040643435.1). Classification (NCBI taxonomy): domain Bacteria; kingdom Bacillati; phylum Actinomycetota; class Actinomycetes; order Mycobacteriales; family Nocardiaceae; genus Rhodococcus; species Rhodococcus sp. NPDC047139. Next base: position 13,711 of record NZ_JBEYUH010000029.1, on the reverse strand, counting down.
GGTGTGTGCGTAGATATTTCGCGACGTATGGGCACACCGGGACGATGCGTTCGCCGGTGGCGGCGACGTCGTCGAGTGCGAATTCCACGAGTCGGCCGGCAAGACCGAGGCCGCCGTAGGCAGGATCGACCTCGGTGTGGACGAACACTCGCTGGGTGTCGCCGCCGGCGCGGGTGCGAGTGCGGTACTGGGTGAAGCCGATGACGGTGTCGCCGTCGCGGAGTTCGTAGCGGTGCCGGTCCGGCGCATGAGCGACGGTGATGTTCGCAAGTCGCGGGTCGGGAGTGTCGGTGCTCATCGCGTGTCCTTCCTGGGAGAACCGTGCAGTTCACCCGAACCAAGGTAATTGACTAAGCAACTATACTGCGTGTACATGTCTTCGGCCGGTACACCGCTGATTCGTACCCGGTCCGCCCGCCGTCGGTGACCGGCAAGGAACCTTGTTCTACCAAGAGGGCGGTTCGATTGTGAGACTGGACCGTCGTACGTCGACCGGGATGCGGATGGGCGGCTCGATGACTGAGCACTCGAGTTCGCAGTCACTCACCGAGACCGACGTCGTCGAGTACCGCTGGAGTGTCCCGGTCGATCCTGGGGTCTGCGCACACTGGGGCCGGGAAGCGGCCCCGCCGGGATCCGCGGCATCAGAGTCCGGGCAGCTGGGGCCACACCGGCGCCGGGATCGGTGGGGGAGGCGGAAGCGTCGGCAGCTCCAGTTGGGGCAGACCGGGAATGAGTGGGGCTCGCTCCGGAGAAGGCGGCGGAGCCGGCGTGTCGACCGGCGCGTCCTCCCGGGTACCGCCGGTGACGGAACTCTGTGTCTGCGGCTGATCGGCACGGGTTCCGCTCCCGTCCGCGCCCGCCGACTGCTCGCCCACTGCCGGCCGGCCCTCCTCCGGTGAGACGGTTGCATCTGCGGTCCTCGTGGATCCGGGTTGCACGCTCTGCTGCGGTGGCGGAACGTCGGTGCTCTGTTGCGTGGTGGACTCGGGGTCCGGCTCGGGGCCCTGCAGAACCTCGACGCCGAGACCGAAGGCAGCAGCGGCGACCACGATCCCGCCGGCGAGGAATAGCCGTCGACGTCGCTGTTGCGGTGCGGTTGCCCGGACGGCTTGCCGGGGTTCGGTGGTCCCGAGATCTCTGCTCGCGTCGTCCGACGCGGAGGTCAGCGCGGGGATGACGGTGGTGTCGGTATCGGTGAACTCACCGGCCGCCGGGACGGCGAGCAGCGCCGCCCCTTCCGCCGCGACGAGTTCGGGTTGTGCGGGCACGATCACCGGAAGGTCGAGCCAGGACTCCATCACCGACGTCACCAGCGGAATGTTCGCACCGCCGCCGATGAGCACCGCGGCATCGGGGGTACGTCCCGAGCGCTCGATGACCTCTCGGGCGAGGCGGGCCGAGCTCTTCACAGCCCCGTCGATGAGCGAATCGAAGCTGTCCTGGGAGAGCAGCACCAAACCGCCCTCACCGGGCATGCACACCGCGTCCTTGGTGGACAGTTGCTCCTTCGCCTCGCGGCATCTGGCCGTGAGGGCACGCCGTGCAGCCGCGTCGGCCGGCGGGGTGAAGCGGCGTAGTTCGACGTGATGGTCGTAGATCAACCGGTCGACGAGATCACCACTGATGTCCTCCGAGCGTGCGGTGCTCAGCACGATGCCGGTCGCTCGGTCGACGACCGTGACAGTCAGGCCCGAACTGCCGAGATCGTAGAAGACGAGCGTCTCGTAGTCGCCGAGATCACCCGAGGTTTCCAGCATCTCGAGCGCAGCCGTCACCTCCGGGACCAACCGGAAGTTGTCGACGTCCAACCGGGCCATCGCATAATGGAGTGAATCGGCCTGGGCTTTGTTGCGATAGGCGACTCCGACGGCCTGCACGAGGTCGATCTCGCCTGTTTCGGCCAGCACTGCATCGATGGATTGCGCGGTGAGGTTCGCCGGTCGTTCGAGAACTGCGGTCACCGCCTGTGATCGGAAGACCGGACTGTCGAGGCTCTCGCTGTCGTGGCGGGCAAGGCGCACCGCGCTGGCACCGACGGACACACCGAGCACTGAAGTCATGAAGGCGACTATAACGGTTCGGTCACGGGCGCTTCGCTCGCCGCGGCTCCGTCCGAAAACGAGTCCGACCGCGCACCCTGCGCTCGGATACCGGATTGCGGCGGTCGCCCCGGTGATCGCCGATCGGTGGCGAAGTTCTTGTTGTACAGTCGGCTTCGCGATCTCGGGCACCGTTCTCGGACGTCCCGATCCCCACGATGACGAGGAGGTTCGGGCCGGATGAGCGAACAGAGGGTTCGTGTCGAAGTGGATGGCGCCGGTGTCGCTACGGTGACGCTGAACCGCCCCGAGAAGCACAACGCCCTGGACCCTGCGATGTTCGACGCGATCGTCGACGCCGTCGAGCAGCTCGCCGCAGATCGTCGCGTCCGTGCCGTTGTGCTGCACGGCGCGGGCAAGAGCTTCTGTTCCGGTCTCGACATCACGAGCCTCGGTAGTGGGAAGATCGGTGGTCCACGGGATCTGCTCGCGCGTGCGGATGGGCAGGCCGCCAATCACGCCCAGCGCGTCGCCTACGGCTGGTCCCGTCTTGCGGTGCCGGTGATCGCTGCGATCACCGGCAACTGCTTCGGCGGCGGCCTGCAGATCGCGCTCGGCGCCGATATCCGTTTCGCGACTCCCGACGCCCGTCTGTCGATCATGGAGGTCAAGTGGGGTCTCGTCCCCGACATGGGCATCACGCAGAGCCTGCCGCGGCTCATCGGCCTTGACGTTGCGAAGGAACTCACCTTCACCGGGCGGATCATCGCGGGCACCGAGGCCGACTCGCTCGGTCTCGTCACCCATCTATCGGACGATCCGCTCGCCGCAGCGCTGGAAATCGCGCGGGAGATCGCCGGGAAGTCACCGCATGCTGTGCAGGCGGCGAAACGTCTCTACGAGGAGACCTGGACCGGCTCCGATCCGAAGTCTGCTCTGGCGCTCGAAAGTGAACTGCAGGTCGAACTGATGGGATCGCCCAACCAGATCGAGGCAGTCACGGCAGGGATGGCCGCGCGTGCACCGGTCTTCGTCGACCCGGACTGACAACCGTCAGATCTCGATGGCGGCGCCACAGATTCCGCACTGCTCCAGCCGGCGTCGGCTCCAGCGTGCAACGGGAACGAAGAACACGGTGAACTGCTTGAACTCCTTTATCCGTTCCCACTGCGTGGTGTTGTGACAGCGCGGGCACGTTCGGTTCTGTCCTGGCCCGAGGTTCTGTCGCTTGGTGCCGAATCCGAAGAGAAGAAACATCACCCGAGCATAGAGCGCCGAGTGGTGACAACCTCGGCGCCTTCCGGCGCAGATCCGTCACCGCTGCTTCCGCTTGCGTCGCTGGGTGGATCGACGTTGCTCGGATACATCGTCGAAGAAGCCGAGCACTTTTTCGGCTGCCGAATCCAGGACGCCGGCGGTCTTGTGTTGGGCAGCGCTCTCCACTGCCTTGCCGCCGACGTCGCCGATGATGTCGGGCAAGCCCTTCGGCTGGGTCTGAGAGATCTCGAGCCGATCGACCGCTTGGGCGAACCGCAGGTAGGTGTCGACGCTGGCGACGACGATGCGGGCGTCGATGGTGACGAGTTCGATGCCGACGAGCGAGACCCGCACGAACGCGTCGATGACCAGGCCTTTGTCCAAGATGGTATCGATGACGTCTGCAAGCCCGGAAGAGTTCGGTCGGGCCATCGTCCCGCCGCCCCCGCCGCCGGAGGGCTGGATCGATGTCATGATGGTGCTCCTCGTGCTGTTGCCCCTGGTGGGTCTTTGCGGCAGCCGTCGACGGAGTCTGGATGAATCGTCTTGCTGCCCAGTATTTCCCGACCTCCAGGTCCGAGGTCGAGCGAGGGGAGGCCGCGATACCCGGTGACACAGGCGTCACTTCTCCATGATGCCGCGTTCCGGCGCCGACGTCAGAACAACCGCGGAGTCGCATGCGACCCGTCACGGGCCTCACAGATGCGTGCGTGCCAACGTTCGACCAGCCACATCTCGACCATCTCCGGCTGCGTGGTGATCAACGACGCCCACAGGGTGAGCAGTTCGACGTACCGGTGGTAGCGCCGCAGCGTGAAGTCCGCGACAGACGGATTCTCGAGCCACCCTTCGTGAACAAGCGTCGATACAGCATGCTGGTCGAGAAGCTGCGCAGGTCCCGCCTCGGTCCTCACCCCGACCGCCCACAGATAGGTCGCCAGCAGGGGCACGCCCACCCCGGGAGTGTCCGGCCATCCGGACCATGTCTGGCGCGAGGTATCCGGTAGGGACCTGGTCTTCGCACAGTAGTCGAGCACGCCCTTGATCTTCGCGAACTCGTCCCGGTCCTTCGGGGCGCGTGCGTCGCGGACGTCGGGGAAGCGCCGGGCGCCACGCCGCTTCGGATGTGCGCTGCGCCAGGCTGCGCACAGGAACAGCAGCCCGAGTCCCGCGTGGTCGGAGTCGATCAGCTCGCCACCGAGGCGAAGATCGTTGCGCTGGACGACAGCGTCACCGTCATCGACGATCCGCCCGTCGAGATTGCGGCCTCGGAGCCTGATCCGATGTCCGGCACGTTCGAGGTGGCCGTTCCACCATTTCAGGTCGACGGTGACGCCCTCATCGAGCACCTGCAGGTCGAACGAGCGTGCCCGGCACCACTCCGAGCACGCCTGCGGAGGTTCGAATCCCTGGTCGTACGGATGCATTCTGCCGACCCTGCCATGCGTGGTCGGCAATCCGGGGTGGGACGCGCCGCCTTCGGACCTGTTCGCACGTCACGGCTCGAAACGATATCCGCGTCCGGCTTCGGTGAGCAGGTAGCGAGGGTTGGCCGGGTCCGGTTCGAGTTTCTGGCGCAATTGAGCGAGATAGACACGCAGATAATGGTTTTGGTTGACGTAGCTCGGACCCCACAGTTCGGTCAGCAGTTCGCGGTGGCCGACGAGTTTGCCGCGATTGACGACCAGCATTTCGAGCAGTCCCCATTCGGTGGGGGTGAGGTGGACGTCGCTGCCGTCGCGCGTGACCCTCTTGGCTGCCAGGTCCACAGTGAAGGTCTCGGTCACCACGACGGGAGCCGACGAATGCGCGACCGTGCCGGCGCGGCGGGCGGCAGCCCGGATCCGGGCGAGAAATTCCTCCATCCCGAACGGTTTGGTGACGTAATCGTCTGCTCCTGAATCGAGAGCCGCGACCTTGTCGGCGGCGTCGGTGCGGGCCGAGAGCACGATGACCGGCGCAGAACACCACCCGTGGAGGCCCGCAAGGACCTCGATGCCGTCGATGTCCGGGAGCCCGAGGTCGAGCACGATGACGTCGGGTTCATACCGCGCGGCGGCACGGAGAGCGGTGTGTCCGTCGGGGGCGGTGTGCACCTCGTATCCGCGGGCGGCGAGGTTGATGCGCAATGCACGCAGAAGTTGCGGATCGTCGTCGACGACGAGGATGCGGGTCACCGGTCCACCTCGACCGGTGCTGCGGTCAACTCGAGGATCATGGTCGTGCCACCACCGGGAGTGTCGGTAGCTGTGAGCGTTCCGCCCATCGCGGCGACGAATCCGCGGGCGACGCTCAGACCGAGTCCTGCGCCGCCGGTGGCACGTTGATCTCCGGATCGAGGGAAGGCGGCGAAGGTGTCGCGATCGTCCTCGTGGAGGCCGGGACCACTGTCGGCAATGGTGAGGAGGGTGTGTCCATCGGAGGCGATGGCCTCGACGCGGATCGGCCCCTCTGGGGCGTAGCGCACGGCATTGTCGAGCAGGTTGGCCAGGACCCGCTCGAGCAGGCCACTGTCCGCCGTCACCATCATCTCGCCCACGTCGATGTGTATGCGCTCGCGGACGGTGCGGGAGGCTTCCGATCTTCCACTCGCCAGGGTGAGCAGGGCTCGGTGTATCACCTCGTCGAGGTAGACCGGCTGCAGATCCGGAGTGACGACCCCGGCTGCGAGCCGGGACGAGTCGAGCAGGTTCGACACCAAGGCGGTGAGTTGGTCGGTGGATTCCTCGATGGTTGCGAGCAGTTCGGCGGTGTCTTCGGGGGAGAACTCGATGTCGGTGCTGCGCAGGCTGGACACCGAGGCTTTGATCGCGGCGAGCGGGGTACGCAGGTCGTGGCTCACCGCGGAGAGCAGCAGCCGTCGCAGCCGATCGGTCTCGGCCAGCGTCGAGGCGTGGGCGGCCTCGGCGGCGAGTTCTCGTTGCCGGACCAGTCCGGCTGCTTGGCCGGCTACGGCGGTGAGGATGCGGCGGTCGTGGGTGCGCAGCTGTGGTCCGGCGAGCAGGAGTGCGTAGGCGGTCCCGTCGACCTCGCAGGTGGTGTCGGCGGCGGGCGCGGACCTCGGTGGTGCCGCGCCGGCCGTTCCGAGCACTTCGGGCGGATTCCGGTCGGTTCGAACGAGACTGACACCGTCCTGGCCATAGGTTTCCCGTAGCTTGTCGAGCAGCCGGTGCAGATCCGCGCCCCGCAGCACGGCCCCGGCGAACAACGCGAGCAGCTCGGCCTCCTGAGAGGCGAGCCGCGCTTCGCGGGCGCGCGCGGCGGCGACGTCGACCAGTGCGGCAACGGCCACAGCGACGACCAGGAGCACCACGGTGGTGACGAAGTTGTCGGGTTCTGCGATGGTGAAGCTGTAGCGCGGATCCGTGAAGAAATAGTTGAGCAACAGGCCTGACAACAGGGCGGCGACGATGGCCGGACCGATACCGCCGAACAGCGCGACCGCGAGAACAACGACGAAGAACAGCGCGTTCTGGCCGGCCACCGCGGTCAGCCGATCGACTCCGGCCATCACGGCCGTGGCGACGAGGGGGATGAGGATCGCCGCGATCCAGGACTGCAGTCGACGGTCGTGGCGGCCCATCAGCGCAGGTCGCACCGTTCGGTTGGCGTGTTCGTGGGTGACCATGTGCACGTCGATCCTGCCCGAGTCGCGGACGACCGCTGCACCTATGCCCTCGTCGAAGATGCGTGCCCAGCGTGAGCGGCGGGATGTGCCGACCACCAGCTGGGTGGCGTTCACTTCGCGGGCGAAGTCGAGCAGGGTGGCGGGTACTTCGTCGCCGACGACGCTGTGCAGACTCGCGCCCAGACTTGCCACGAGGGTCCGCACCTTCCCCATCTGCGGTGCCGAGACACCGGTGAGTCCGTCACCGCGGACGACGTGCACGACCATCAGTTCGGCACCGGCTCGGGTGGCGATCCGGCTCGCGCGCCGGATCAGGGTTTCGGATTCGGGTCCGCCCGTGACCCCGACGACGACCCGCTCGCGAGCTTCCCAGGTGGCGGTGATGGCATGGTCGCCGCGGTACTTCGCCAACGCCAGATCGACCTGGTCCGCGAGCCAGAGCAGCGCGATTTCCCGCAGGGCGGTCAGGTTGCCTTCCCGGAAGTAGTTGCGCAGGGCGGCGTCGACCTTGTCGGGCGCATACACATTGCCGTGCGCGAGGCGCCGCTGGAGGGCCTGGGGGGTGATATCGACGAGTTCGACCTGATCGGCACGACGCACGACGTGGTCGGGGACGCTCTCGCGCTGGGGCACCCCGGTGATCTGCTCGACGACGTCGTTGAGGGATTCGAGATGCTGGATGTTCACGGTGGACAGGACATCGATGCCCGCGTCGAGCAGTTCTTCGACGTCCTGCCACCGCTTCGGGTGACGGCTTCCCGGAACATTGGTGTGGGCGAGCTCGTCGACCACAGCGACGGCGGGGCGGCGGGCGAGTACGGCGTCGAGGTCGAGTTCGTCGAGTGCCGCGCCGCGGTAGAGGCGGCGCTGCGGTGGGATGATCTCGAGACCGGCCAGTTGCTCGGCGGTGCGGGCGCGGCCGTGGGTGTCCACGATCGCCACCACCACGTCGCCGCCGCGCGCGATCCGCCGGTGTGCCTCGCCCAGCATCGCGAACGTCTTGCCTGCGCCGGGGGCGGCGCCGAGATAGATCCTCAGCTGTCCCCGGCGCGGAGGCTGTGGAGCGTCGGGTGCAATACCGGTCACGCTGCCATCATCCACCCGAGGAAACCTGAGCGCAGCGGGGTGCGGTCAGCCCCAGGGCGACGTTCAGCTCGGGGACGTCGACTCGTCGGGCGCCGAGAAATCCTAGTTGCCGCCCTTCGGTGTGCTCGGCGACCAGCTCACGTACCCGCTCCTCCGGGAGGCCGGTGACCCGAGCCACCCGGGGCACCTGCAGCGCGGCGTAGGCAGGGGAGATGTGCGGATCTATGCCGGAGCCGGAGCCGGTGACGGCGTCGACCGGGACCGACTGCGGTGTGACGTCCTCCCGGGCCGCGATCGACGCGCGTCGTTCCTCGACGAAGCCGGCGAGGATCTCGCTGCTCGGACCCTGGTTCGACGGGAGGGCGGCAGCCGGGTCGCCGGGGGCGAAGGCGTCACCGTCGGCGACCGATCCCACCACCCGCAGGTGGAAGAAGGGGTCAGGCTGCCCTGCGGGAACCTGTGGGTCCACGCCGATCAGGCTGCTGCCGACGACGCAGCCGTTCGCATCGGTCAGCGGCGACCCTTCGGCGCCGGCCGACCCGACGCGACCCACTGCCCACACCGCGGCCGGATAGGCCACACCCACGATCACCGTCAGCGCGACCAGCAACATCAGGCCCACCCGCGCCGACCGCATCAAACTTGCGACGAAACCGAACGATCCCATCACTGTCACCCCATTCCCGGAAGCAGACGCACCAGCAGATCGATCAGCCAGATTCCCGCAAACGGGGCGAAGACCCCGCCGAGACCGTAGACGAGCAGATTGCGGCCCAGCAGAGCCGACGCACTCGCCGGGCGGTAACGCACCCCCTTCAGAGCCAGAGGGATCAACACCACGATCACCAGGGCATTGAAGATGACCGCAGACAGGATCGCCGACTGCGGTGTGGCAAGACCCATGATGTTCAACGCCGCCAGCTGCGGGTAGATCCCGCTGAACAGCGCGGGCAGGATCGCGAAATACTTCGCCAGGTCGTTGGCCAGGGAGAATGTGGTCAGCGCCCCGCGGGTGATGAGCAGCTGCTTGCCGATCTCCACGACCTCGATCAACTTGGTGGGATCGGAATCGAGATCGACCATGTTCCCGGCTTCCTTGGCCGCAGAGGTGCCGGTGTTCATCGCCACCCCCACATCCGCTCGAGCGAGAGCCGGCGCGTCGTTGGTTCCGTCACCGGTCATCGCGACGAGGCGGCCACCCTGCTGCTCGGAACGGATCAATGCCAGCTTGTCTTCCGGAGTCGCCTCGGCGAGAAAGTCGTCGACGCCCGCCTCGGCCGCGATGGCCTTGGCCGTGAGCGGATTGTCGCCGGTGATCATCACCGTGCGGATGCCCATCGCCCGCAACTGGGCGAACCGCTGTGCCATACCTGGCTTGACCACGTCGGACAACTCGACGACGCCGAGTACAGACGCGCCCCGATCATCGGCCCGGGCTACCGCCAGCGGAGTACCGCCGTCGCGGGCGATCTTGTCGATGACGGTGTTCATCGCCTGCGGGGTGGATCCACCCTGCTCGTCCACCCACCGGAGGATTGCGTCGGCGGCGCCCTTGCGGATGCTGACGATGCAGCCGGCCTCGACCGTCATATCGAGCCCGCTCATCCGGGTGTGGGCCGTGAACGCGACGAACTCGGCGAGGCGCTCACTGTCGGACGGACTCGGATCGAGGTGATACCGCTCGGTGCACAGATCGACGATGCTACGGCCCTCCGGGGTTTCGTCGGCAAGGCTCGACAACCTTGCCGCAGAAGCGATTTCGGCGTCCGTGACGCCGGGCGCGGGGTGCAGTGCGGTAGCGCGACGGTTGCCGTAGGTGATGGTTCCGGTTTTGTCCAGCAAGAGAGTGTCGATGTCCCCGGCGGCTTCCACGGCGCGGCCGGACATTGCCAGGACGTTGCGCTGGACGAGACGGTCCATGCCGGCAATGCCGATCGCCGACAACAGCGCTCCGATGGTGGTCGGAATCAGACACACCAGCAGCGCGATCAGTTCGACCGGGCCTTGGCCGACCCCGGCATAGGCGCTCATCGGCCCGATCGCGACGACGGCGAGCAGAAACATGATCGTCAATGCCGCGAGAAGGATGTTCAGGGCGATCTCGTTGGGGGTCTTCTGCCGGGCGGCACCTTCGACGAGAGCGATCATGCGGTCCACGAAGGTGTGCCCGGGTGCAGCGGTGATCCGCACGACGATGCGGTCGGAGAGCACGATGGTGCCGCCGGTGACCGCGCAGCGGTCCCCACCCGATTCGCGGATCACCGGTGCCGATTCCCCGGTGATGGCGGACTCGTCGACGGTGGCGATGCCTTCGATCACATCTCCGTCACCGGGGATCGTCCCGCCGGTCTCCACCACGACGAGATCGCCCACCCGCAGGTCGGTCGCCGGCACGGATTCTTCGGTGGTGCCCCGGGTGAGACGACGAGCAGTCGTGTCCTGCTTGGATTTCCGAAGGCTCGCGGCTTGTGCCTTGCCGCGTCCCTCGGCGACCGACTCGGCGAGGTTGGCAAACAGTACGGTGAACCACAGCCACGCGGCGATCGACCAAGCGAACAGAGTCGGCTCGACGACGGCCGCAACGGTTGCTACCACCGCGCCGACCAGCACGACGAACATGACCGGATTCCTCGCCATGTGGCGGGGGTCGAGTTTATGAATCGCCCCGGGCAGCGACGTCACAAGTTGCCGGGCATCGAATACTCCGCTGCCGACACGGTGAGGCCGGGTGGGAGCGGTGTCCGCTTCCGGACGAACATCTACGGTCACTGCAATGCCTCTGCGATCGGGCCCAGGGCGAGGGCGGGGAAGAAGGTCAAGGACGCGACGAGCACGGTCGTGCCGGTGAGCAGGCCGGCGAATGCGACGCCCGCGGTGGGAAGAGTCCCCGGCCCGGCAGGCGTGCGACGCTGGGAGGCGAACGAACCGGCCAGGGCGAGAACGAACACGATCGGGAGGAAACGCCCGAACAGCATGCACAATCCGAGCGAGGCCTGGAACCAGTCGCTCGTCACCGTCAGACCACCGAAAGCACTGCCGTTGTTGTTCGACGCGGATGCGTAGGCATAGAGCACTTCCGTGAAACCGTGGATCGCGCCGGGCGTGCCCGGATCACCCGAGTTGCCGAGGTAGCCGGTCGTGGAAGACAGGATCACGGTGATGCCGGTGCCGACGAGTACCAGTGCCGGCATCACCAACACTGCCAGTGCGGCCAAGGTGATCTCTCGTCGACGCAACTTCTTGCCGAGGAACTCCGGGGTACGGCCGACAAGGAGCCCGCCGACGAAGACTGCGATCATCGCGAGAACGAGCATGCTGTAGAGCCCGGTGCCTACTCCGCCCGGCGCGATCTCGCCGAACAGCATGTTCAACAGGATTGCGCCGCCGCCGAGTGGTGACATGCTGTCGTGCGCGGAGTTCACCGCACCCGTGCTCGTACCAGTGGTTGTCACGGCGAACAGCACCGAGCCGGGGATTCCGAAGCGTACTTCTTTGCCCTCCATCATCGCGCCGGCAGCCTCCGCGGCGATGCCGCGGGCACCGGATTCGGCCGCCGTCGTGACGGCGAGGACGGTGGTGTAGAGCACGGCCATCACGGCGAGAACGGTGAGGCCCTGCCGACGATTGCCGATCATCGTGCCATACGTGCGAGTCAGTGCGACCGGTATCAGCAGGATCGCGATGATCTCCACGATGTTGCTGATCGGGGTGGGGTTCTCGAACGGGTGCGCAGAGTTGGCGGCGAGGATACCGCCGCCGTTGGTACCCAGTTCCTTGATCGCCTCCTGAGATGCGACCGGCGCCAACGCGGTGGTGAATGCGTTTCCATCCAGTCCTGTGGAGGTGAATCCGCTGCGATATGACTGGATCACCCCCTGCGACAGCAGGATCAGCGCGATGACGACCGCCAACGGCAGGAGGATCCGTAGCGTGCCGCGAGTTAGGTCCACCCAGAAGTTGCCGATCTCCCCACCTCGACCGACGCGCACAAGTCCACGAATCAGCGCGACCGCCACGGCCATCCCGACCGCTGCGGATACGAAGTTCTGCACCGCAAGGCCGACGGATTGCGTCACCGGGCTCATCGTCGTCTCGGGAACGTAGGACTGCCAATTGGTGTTGGTGACGAAGGAGACGGCGGTGTTGAACGCTACGGCCGGACTCACCGCGCCCAGTCCGTGATCGAGGGGCAGTACGCCCTGCAGTCGCTGCAGCGCGTACAGGAAAAGTGCACTCGCCAGCGAGAAGCCGAGCAAACTGCCGGCGTATCCGTACCATCTTTGCTCGGCGCGAGGATCGATCCAGCACCACCGGTAGATCAGGCCTTCGATGCGAAGATCGTTCGACCGCACCTCGGTGTCGGTCGAATAGATCCTCGCCATGTAGTCGCCGAGCGGAACATAGGTCAATGCCAGGACTGCGACGACCAGTGCGATCTGCAGTCCCGCAGCAACTGCCGGAGTCATCGGGTCGTCAGAACCTTTCCGGATCGAGCAACGCGATCAGCAGGTAGACGACCAATGTCGTCGCCAGTGCGATGAGCACGACGCTCGCCGCTCCGGCCCACGTCATCGGTTCTCACCACGAACGTGCAGGGCGCGCAGCACCACCGCGCACAGTGAAAAACCCGCCAGGATCAACACCACGTATGCGGCGTCGGCCATGTCGTTCCCCCTTGTCACAGACCCGAAGGGGCGCCGGTCGGCGCCCGTCGTCACACCGTGGCACCGCCCGAAGGCGTCCGGCCGGATCCATGCGAAAACTTGATGCTCGAAGTCGCGATCCTGACGGTTTCTTTACACCGGACTCGAATCGCCCTGCGCAGCCTTCCTGCGGGCCCTGCGCCGACGGGGTCTGCGACCAGGGCATGCGATGTCGGTTACACACTGTTCACAGGAATTTGAGGCACATAAACCCCGCAGAAGCCCGCTTGGGTGGAAACTCGTTCCCGGGGGATGGGAGCGCGGCACCCGTTTCGTCCCTGAGGGAGGGCTGGGGCGAAACGGGTGCCGGGCAGTCAGGGTCTGGAGGCGACGTCGCGCCCTGCAACCCGACCAACGCCGATGCATCAGCGATGTGGAATCCGCCGTCCTTGCACCAGCTGAAGATGGAACTGATTCGCCTGCGGCGTACGGACTGTCGATGACCTCACCGCGGGTATCGATAGCACGAGCTCGCCCGTCACGCGTGTTCCGGAGCAGTTCCTGGACCCGCCTCGAGGCCGCCGTTGATCCGACCCGGCAACGGAGTGATTCTCAGGGCGTGGACGGAGCATCGTCAACGGGTCCGAGCTTCCCCGGACCCCGCCGGAAGTGCTCGTCCTGTGTCTCGTCGCATGCGGAGTTGTATCGATAGACGGTGCGTTCCAGCGTGAGGGCGTCCAGCCCGGTCTTTTGGCCAGCGCAACAACAGAATCGGCATGTTCGACCCAGCTCTCCTCGATCTCCACGCTGTTGTCAGCGGTCCAGCGGGCACCGTTCATGAGCAGGGTCCATCCTATGGGCAGGATCTCGGGAGCCGGGCTCAGCGGTCCGGTGCTGCGCATCCGCTCGTCGAAGATCAAGTGGAACGGCCGACGGAGGAACAGTTCGTAGGATCCATATGGGGACTGATGTAGGAACTGGTGACATCTGAACTGTGGTGCCGTGAGGCACTGCTGGAAGGATGTATCCCGTGCCCAAGCCCTATCCGAAAGAGT
>NZ_JBEYUH010000028.1:0-16748 GCF_040643435.1 Rhodococcus sp. NPDC047139 | reverse complement strand
CTTCGACAAACTCGCAGTGCGGTATCTGGCCACCGTCCAGATCGCCGCAATCAGTCAGTGGCTATGAGCCAGCGACCTTTTGAAACACGCCCTAGTCGGCGGCGCCCGGATGAGCGGGGACCACCGCTCCGGCGGCAGCAACCTGCTCCGGACGAGTTCTGCCGCACCGTGAAAGGGATCGGAATGTGCGGGGCTACGAGGCTTCGAACCGCGCCTCGACATCGGCGGTGAGGGTGATGCGGCCGGGTTCGAAGACCAATTCGGGGTCTGATTCCTCGGGGGTGCTCACCGCATCCGACAGCAGCATCGCGGTGCGCATCATGGGAGCGCCGGAGGTGTGGTCGGGAGAGGGGCGGGAGCCGAGCATCCCGGGATCGGCGATCGCCACTGCGTGAACGGTGTTGTGGCCGAGGGATTTCGTGTACGCCTTCGCTTTGTCGAGGGCATCGCGCACCGCGAGATCGCGGACCTGTGCAAGTCGCTTCTGCTCTGCATTGCGGCTGAGCCACCAGCGAAGATCGGACACGGTGACCACTTCGAGCGCGGCGACCTGATCGACGAACGCACCCACCGCCTCCGAGTCGAGGAAGGTCACGGTGATCGTCGCCGAGGAGTTGTACACCCACGGCCGGCTCTTGCCCTCGCGGTGGTAGGGGCGCCGGCGGCTGTGGTGCACTCGGTCGAAGGTCCATCGTTTCACCGGGCTGGGAGAGCGCTCACGTAGCCCGGTGACGAGATCGGTGATGGTGGCGACGGCGTCGGCAACAGGTTCGGCGGCTCGCTTGCGTGACGTGCCGTCGGAGTGCACGCGCAAGACGACCGTGCATCGGTTGGGTGCGACCGTCTGCTCGGCATGACCGGTGACGGTGATCGTGACGGGACGCTGGTTCATGGGCACGAGTGTGCCAGCGTGAGCCCTTCTTCCGAAGCGGATGCGCGGTATGAGGACCTTCGATCGGTCGCGGCACCGAGTTCGGTAAAACAGCCGAATCCGACCTTCCGGGCACCGAGATCGTGTCACGCTTGAGCTGACAGAAGTGAGTCCCTCGAACCCGACAGAAGTGACAGGTGTGACTGGTGAGACAACGGGGTACATGCGTTGGGACGAACTCGCCAGTGTTCACGAAAGGAACGCGCACATGCTCGGACTCGGAATCCTCGGCTGGATCATCATCGGTGGTCTCGCCGGTTGGATCGGCAGCAAGATCATGGGCACCGACGCCCAGCAGGGCATTCTCCTCAACATCGTCGTCGGCGTCATCGGCGGCTTGATCGGTGGTTTCCTGCTCCAGCTCTTCGGAGTGGACGTAGAAGGCGGCGGACTGATCTTCAGCTTCCTGACCTGCCTCCTCGGTGCGGTCATCCTGCTGTTCCTCGTCAAGGCCGTCACCGGCCGCGGCGTGCGCCGCTGACCCGTTCGGCCGCTCGAGGTCCCGGATCCCTCAGGGGTCCGGGACCTCGTCCGTGTCGGCGCCCAGGCGTCGATCACAGGCTCGTGAGCCAGAGTCAACACAACAGGACCTGCCGATCTGCGCGCACCGGAAAGCGCGCGCTAGCGTATTCGGTCATGGTCGTCACCGAGAGTTCACCTGGCGTATCCCCACGATTGATCCGCTCGATGCTCATCCCTGCCGTGGGCCTCGCACTGGTACTGGCTCTGCTCGCTGCCGCGACGGTGCCGATCCGTGATCGTCTCTACCTGTCGGTCGCGCAGACCGTGGAAGCTTCTTTCCTCGGACCCGTTGCCGGACTCATCGCCGACAAGGGCTTGCTGGCTCTCGTCGCCTTCACCGCCGTGCTTGCGGCGTGGTCGTGGCGCAACGATCGGCGCGGCTTCGGGACCCTGGTCGTGGGCGGAATCGGGGTGGTATCCGCCTATCTGTCGAGCGAACTCGTCAAGTTGGTGGTGACCGAACCACGACCGTGTCGCGCGCTCGGCATCGAGACGGTTCTGGAATGTCCCGAGGTGGGGGACTGGTCCTGGCCGTCGAATCATTCCGTCATCGCTGCGTCGTTCGCGACCGCCTGCATCCTCGCTGCCCCGCGGCTGATCTGGGTGGTTGCGCCGGTCGCGGCGTTGCTTGCGTTCTCCCGCGTGATGGCAGGTGTGCACTACGTCCACGACGTGCTGTCGGGGGTGGCGCTCGGGGTTCTGGTGGTGTCGCTGGTCGTTGCGGCACTCTTGCCCTTCGCCTTGCGATTTCCGTTGCTGTCGCAGGGCCCGCACCCGGACGTCCGGGCAGTCCGAACTGCCGCCGGACGACGTGAGAATGACGAAGACCCGAGCACTCGAAGGAGAAACAACTAGCGAGTGCCTGCGTTCCGGACGGGGGAGCGCTCGTTCGTCGCGGCCACGTTCACCATCGTCGCGTTCACAGCGGCGTTGCCGGTGAAGGTGTCGGTGATCGCCGGATCGTGCAGAAGGTTGACATTGGCACCGGGATGCGCGGCGGCGGTGGACCAGCCGACACCTTTCTCGTCGTGGCCCCAGCCGTGCGGGATCGCGACGGTGCCGGCCCGGATCTCGTCGCTGACCTCGAGGGGCACCACGATGCTGCCGATTCGGGAGCGCACGGTCACCGGCTGGCCCTGAACGAGCGACCGGACCGCGGCGTCGTCGGGATGCATCAGGACCGTGCACCGGTCGCGGCCTTTGACCATCGTCGGGATGTTGTGCAGCCAAGAATTGTTCGATCGCAGATGGCGGCGTCCTATCAACCTGAGATCGAATTCGGTTTCCCGCTGGTCGTTCTCGGTTTCGGTGAGCAGGCGACGTGTCTCGTCGACGAACTCCGGCGGTGCCACGTGCACGCGGCGGTCCCGGGTGGCCAGCAGGGACCGGAGGCGAGGTTGCAGCGGACCGAGGTCGATTCCGCCGCGGGTGCGCCGGACTTGCCCGAGCGTCAATCCTCGACGTCCACGACGCAGTACTCCGTGGGGCCCGGTCAGGATGCCGAGTGCACCCAGCCGTAGTGGGCCGAGTCGATCGAACACGGCGCGGAGCGGGCGAGTCGACTGCTTCCGGAACGGAAGCGGAAGCACCTCGAGCGTCAGGCGCGACAGAATCTCCCAGTCCTCGAGCGCGTCCGCTGCAGGCTCGAACACGCGGGCACTGAACCGTGCGTTGTTGCGGACGGAGAACACCGGGAACAGGAAGTCGAACTCCTCCCGTTCGAGGTGGGATACCGGCGGAAGGATCAGGTCGGCGTGCCTGGAAGTCTCGGTGACGTACATGTCGACCGCGACGAAGAAGTCGAGACTGTCGAGAGCCTTGTCGAGACGGCCGCCCTGTGGGGTGGACAGCACCGGGTTTCCGGCGTACGTGACCAGCGCACGGACGGGACCTACGGCGTCCTGCTCGTCCCCGAGAATCTCGTCTGCCAAACCCACCACCGGCAGTTCCGTGCGGAACGACTTGTGCTCGCCGGTGCGGCTGCTCCACAGCCCGTATCCGGAACCGAGCCGCCGTAGGAGACGAGCCGCGTCGATCGGCGGCGTCGAGAACATCTGACCACCCGGCCGGTCGAGGTTTCCGGTCACGGCGTTGAGGGTGTTCACCAGCCAGTGGGTGAGGGTGCCGGTGACCTGATGGCAGACACCGATGCGGGCGTACGCGACCGCGGACCGTGCCGCGGTGTGATCGCGCGCCAGCCGCCGGATCGTCTCGGCGTCCACCCCGGCGCGGGGCGCCATCTTCTCGGGTGGGCAGGCTGCGACCATCTCGGCGAGTTCGTCCATCCCGCCCAGCGCAACGGTGCCAGGTGCCGGGCGAATACCGTCGGCGAAGATCGTGTGCAGCATGCCGAGCAGAAGGTACGGATCGCCACCCGGACGTACCGCGACGTGTTCGTCCGCCAGCCGCGCCGTCTCGGTACGCCGGGGGTCGACGACGACGACCGAGCCGCCGCGGCGGCGAATCGCGGCGATGCGTCCGCGTGCGTCGGGCATCGTGGTGACCGAGCCGTTGGACACCGCGGGATTGGCCCCGAGAATCAGCAGTCGGTCGGTGCGATCGATGTCCGCGATCGGCATCAACACGTTCGAGCCGAACATCTTCCACGCCGCGAACTCCTGCGGGAACTGGTCGATCGAGGACGCCGAGTAGAACTTCCGGGTGAGGAGGGCAACCCGCAACGCGATGCCGTAGAGAACCGACGAACTGTGTGCCGCCGGATTACCCAGGTACATCGCGATCGCGTCGCGACCGTGCCGTCGCTGGACGGCGCGCAACCGGTCCCCGGCGAGAGCGAACGCCTCGTCCCAGCCGATCTCCTCGAAGCCGTCGCCGACACGACGCATCGGACGCCGCAACCGGTCCGGGTCGTGATGCAGATCCGCGAGCGCGGTGGCCTTCGGGCAGATGTAGCCGTGCGAGAGCACGTCGTCGGGATCACCCTGGATGCGGGTGACTCTGTCCCGGTCGACGGTGACGAGAATTCCGCAGTGCGCCTCACACAGGGTGCACTGGCGAGCGACGGTACGTGTGGACCCAGCGGGCCCCTCCGCGGTCATGTGCGAAACCTAGCACTGTCGCGAGTGGCTTGCGAGCGATCGCAGTCGACGACCACCACCCGTCGCTCGGCACCGAATCGGCGTACGGCCGATCTCCTTCCGCCCGTACGGATTCGTCATCGCGAACATCCCCGCCGCCGGGAGCGCATCCCTTCCGGCCTTCGTTCGCCCCGGAGCTCGTTGCCGAGCGCAGGCTCGTCGGGGCGCACCCCGGACGGTCGTACCCACCTACCGACAACAGGTGACAACCTGGAGATTTGCCAATTCAGCAAAACACTTTGCCATATTGCGCACCAGTCGACACTCTTGAAGGCATGAGAGAGAACACGAGCTTCGATGTGGTGGTAGTAGGCGGCGGGGCGTCCGGTCTCGGCGGCGCCATGGCGCTGGGCCGGTCTCGCCGCAAGGTACTGGTGATCGACGCCGGTGAACCCCGCAACGCCCCTGCCGAGCACGCCCACAACTATCTCGGCCGCGAGAGCGTCGCGCCGCTCGAGCTCTTGGCCGACGGCCGCGGCGAGATTGCGGCCTACGGCGTGGAATCGGTGAGCGACCGCGTGACAGCGGTTACCCGCACCGAGCGCGGCTTCACGGTCGCCACGGAGAGTGGGCGCGAAATCGCCGCGCGGCGTGTGCTGATCACCGCCGGCGTGGTGGACGAGCTGCCCGACGTCCCCGGGCTCGCCGAGCGATGGGGCCGCGATGTCCTGCACTGCCCCTACTGCCACGGCTGGGAGGTGCGCGACAGACCGATCGCCGTGTTGGCGACGAGTTCGTTTGCGCCGCATCAGGCTTTGTTGTTCCGTCAGCTCACGGACGATGTCGTCGTGATCGTGGCCGACGGCGTCGAGTTGTCGCCGTCCGAGGTGGAGCGGATGGTCGCCATCGGCGTCCGGATGGAGTACGGCACCGTCCAGGAGGTCGTCGCCGAGGGTGATCGGCTGGTCGGATTGCGGCTGGCCGACGGTTCGCTGCTCGAGCGCGCCGCGATCGTCGTGGCCCCCCGCCCTCGGGTGCGCCTGAACTTCCTGGAGTCTCTCGGTGTCACACCGCAGGAGGTCGAGATCGGCGGGACCTCGATGGGGTCGGTGATCGCCGTCGACTCACTGGGTGCGACCGGTGTACCCGGTCTCTACGCAGCAGGCAATGTCACCGACGTCAGCATGACACTGATGGCCTCGGCTGCCCACGGAAACCGGGTGGGCGCGTTCATCAATGCCGATCTGGCGTCGGAGGACGCCGACCGTGCGGTCGCACAGCGGCGCGCCGAGATGTTCGAGCGGCCCGCATGGGAGCAGCGTTACGCCGGCGAGCGGATCTGGAGCGGGCGGGTCAACCCTCAGCTCGAAGCCGAGACAGCGTCCATGACGCCGGGGCGAGCCTTGGATGTGGGCTGCGGTGAAGGGGCGGACGCGATCTGGCTGGCCGGTCGTGGCTGGTCGGTGACGGCGCTGGACTTCGCCGTCGCGGCACTGGAGAAGACCGCAGCGCATGCAGCCGAGGCCGGTCTCGGCGACCGCGTGACCACCCGTGCAGTCGACGTCCGTAGCTGGCAGCCCGGAGAGGAGCACTGGGATCTCGTCTCATCGCAGTTCATGCATCTACCCGACGGCGGGATGATCGATCTGACCCGACGGCTCGCCGCCGCGGTCGCTCCCGGCGGGACCCTGCTGGTCGTCGGGCACCACCCGGACGACATGGCGACCGGGTTGCGCCACGGCGATCGTTCGTTCCTGTTCACGCCGGAGGATTTGGTGCCGGCGCTGGACGCGGAGAAATGGGAGGTGGAAGTCTGTGAGGCCCGGCCACGGACGGTGGTTCACCCCCACTCGGGTGAGGAAGTGCAGGTGCATGACTCGGTGCTGCGGGCACGCCGTACCGATCGTTCCACCACCGGGCCGTCCGACATCGCCGCCGAAAGATCCTGAACGCTGCTCCCGGTCGGCCGCGGCCGACCGGGAGTCGTCGGCCATGGGTCGGACCCCCGCACCGCAGTGCTTCGGGGTAGCGCGTGCGCTACCCCGAAGCGGGCGTGTGGGGGAGTGTTCCCTCTGCCCGGCAACGGTGAAATAGCTGTCATGACAATGTACTCACGACCACGCGGCCCTCTCCTCCCGTCCGCCGCGGATCATCCGACGACTGCTGCTCTCCGTGAGTCCGCGCGCGTCCGCAGGCGTGGTGTGCTGTGGTTTCTGCTGATCGCCTTCGGCGGTGCGTGGCTGCCCTGGCTGGGGGTGCACCTTGCGGGTGGATCCATGGACAATGTGCTGATCCAGCTCGGAACGGCGGCCTTCGTCCCCGCGATCGCCGCGTGTGTGGTGCGGAGGTGGGTGACACGGCAGGGGTTTGCGAACTCGGGCATGGGCTTGGACGTGCGAGGATCCTGGCGACACCTGATGACTGCCGTGACGATTCCGTGGGGTGTGCTGCTCGTCGCGATCGGTGCGGCGATGCTCGTCGGCTGGTCGCCGTCGGACGCTGCGGTGAGCGGCTCGTCGTGGATCTACCTCGCTGCAGGGCCGTTGATCTGTGTCCTGGCCGCACCGATCTTCTGGGGTGAGGAGTACGGCTGGACCGCCTACCTGCGGGACCGTCTGGTCCCGGGCCGTCCGATCATGACGACATTTCTCACCGGAGCGATCTGGGGCGTATGGCATTGGCCGTTGCCGTGGATCGGCTACTTCGGCGGCCACGTGCAGGTGAGCGACGCCGTCGTGGCCATGCTTCTGTGGGTTCCGTTGAGTGTCCTGCTCGAGTTCATCATCGGGTGGCTGTGGTCGCAGACCGGGTCGGTCTGGCCGGCTGCGATGCTGCACGCCGGCTGCAACCTCGTTGCCTCGCAGGGGCTCTACCTGATACTCGGCGATTCCTTCGGTGCCGGTGCGACTACGCTGCTGCTGTGTGCCGGCCTCACCCCCTTCGTCGTCGCAGTCGTCGCGACGGGGCACATCGGAGCGGCGCGCGGATGGGCCCGTGTGGATGGGGGACCGAACGACAGTGACCATGCCGCACACTGATCCTCGCTCTCTGACGGATGCGCTGCAGGCCGGGCCCCGCTATCTGCTCGGGGCCTGGCCGGTGCGGGCGTTCTCGGCGAACGCGATGGCCGCCGTCTCCGGACCGGCCATCGCATTGCTCCTGTTGCCACTGCTCGTCGCCGGCGCGGCGCGGGGCGCTCGGGCGGCGCTGTGGGCGCCTCTGCTGAACGTGGAGGCGTCGCGGTTGTCGTTGATCGACGGTGAGATCGCGGGGCGATTCCGGGTCGAGGCCGACCTCGCCGCGGCCGACGGTGCGATGCCGGTCCGGCGGCGCATCGCCTACGTCCTTCTCGTCGCGGTCATCAGCCCGGTGACCTTCGCTTTCACGCTGTTCGTCCTCCTGATCGACGTGGTCCTGCTCGCGTCGCCGTGGCTGGTCCGCGACGGTACCGTCACGGTGTTGCTCTGGCAGGTCGGCACCGAAGGCGACGCGTGGATCGCACTGACGATCGGCGTGATCACGACGGTGGCTACCGCCTACCTGGTGGGTCTGGTGTCCTTGGCGAACATCCGCCTGGCGACCTGGTCGATCGTCGGCGGCTCGGAACTGCGCCGGGAGGTCGCGCGCCTGACCGAGTCGCGGGCATCACTGCTCGAGGCGGTCGAACACGAACGGCGCCGGATCGAGAGCGAACTCCACGATCGTGTCCAGCATCGCCTGGTCGCGCTCGCGTTGACTCTCGGTATGGCCGAGTCCGTCCACGGAGACGACCCGACAGGACAACTTGCCGGTCTCGCCCACGGGCACCTCGACGAGGCACTTGCCGAACTGCGAGCGGTGATCCTCGGCATCTCGCCCCGGGCACTGGCCGAGCACGGACTTGCCGCCGCCGTCACGGATCTCGTGGGGACCTACCCGCTGCCCGTCGACGTCGATCTCGGGGATACCGAAACTCCGGACCGGCTTCCGCCCGCGATCGAAGATGCGGCCTACCGGGTGGTCGCCGAGGCGCTGACCAACATCGTCAAGCATTCCGGTGCCACGACAGCGACGATCTCGGCCCGCCGTGCGGGGGCGTCGTGGCAGATGACCGTCATCGACGACGGGGTCGGGAACGCTCGGGTACTCCCCGGACGCGGCCTGGACTCGCTGAAGGCACGCATCGATGCCGTGGACGGCACGCTCACCGTCATCAGCCCTGATCGCGGCCCGACCGAGATAATGATGAGATGTCCGATCCCCACCCCATGAATTCTGCTGCCGGCTCGGCGTTGAGAATCGTCCTGGCCGAGGACAGTCCGTTGTTGCGTGCCGGGATCGTCACCGTCGTCGAGTCCGACGGTCACACCGTGAGTGCCGCTGTCGGCACCGGTGACGATCTGGTCGCGGCGACCCTCGCGCACCGGCCCGATCTCATCATCACCGACGTGCGAATGCCGCCGAGCCACACCGACGAGGGCATCCGTGCTGCGTTGCACCTGCGGAAGCAGCGCCCGGACCTGCCGATTCTCATCCTTTCGCAATACACCACTGTCGCCTCCCTCGACGACCTGATCGACGACCGCGCCCCGGTGGGGCGGGCGGGACTCGGCTACCTGCTCAAGGACCGGGTCGCCCACGTCCGCCACTTCCTGGACACACTGACCGCGATCGCCCGTGGCGCAACGGTGATCGACCCCGACATCATCACCGCGCTCATCGGCCGGTCGGGACGAAACGGTCCGCTGGCCACCCTGTCGCCGCGGGAACTGGAGGTGCTGGGACTCATCGCACAGGGGATGACCAACCCCCAGATCGCGAACCGGTTGATCGTCTCGGAGGCAGCCGTGCGGAAACACGTCGGGAACATCTTCGCCAAACTGCCCCTGGGTGATTCCGGCGATCGACGGGTGCTGGCGACCCTGGCCTACCTCAACAGCGATCGATAACGGCAGCTCCCGATGAAGCGGTAGCCGGGTGGCGACAGGTGCTCGGCGGCCTTCAGGTGGACGACCGGGGACGGGCACTGCGCTCGGTCAGGGTGCGTTGCTGGTAACGCCGTTCAGCGTAGGCCAGGTCGTCGCGCCACAGTCGGGTAGCTGCGCTACGCAGCAGAGGAGCGAGGGCCCGGTGTGCACGGCGTGCGGTGGCGAAGCCGCGTCGGGGGGAATTGGCGATGACGGCCTCGATGACGCAGGTGCGCGGCCGTCCGTCGGCCCCAGTGCCGACAGGAGTGGTGTGGGTTTCGACGACACTGTCGGTGCCTTCACCGTCGACGATGCGCATCACCACGGTACGAGGTTCTGGGCTCGTGAACTCGGCCTGCACCGGGACGCCGAGCCGGTTGCCGACGCGGAAGGTCACAGCGACACGGAATCGGTCGTTGTCGTCATCGGCGCGGTCGCGGCTGGGCGCATCGAGGACCTCGAGGTGGGTGAAGGAGTACGGGTGAAACCACGCACCGTGCCACGGATCGAGTCGGTTGGCGATGATGTCTGTCGTCTCGCAGATTCCGGTGAGTGTCGCTATGGCGGCCAGGTGGGTGCCGGCCGGCGGCCGCGCCGGAATCACAGGTGCGTCCAGTGGGGGTTCGTTGCCGACGTGATCGAGACGGACCCATGCCAGAACGCCGTCGTCATGGCCAGGGAACGGAGCCCAACCATGCCCGCTCCGGGGGCCGACACGGAGTCCGTGCCACCGGCACACGAGGGTGTCGCAATCGAGGACCGCCGACGCCAGGGGCGCACCGAGGTGTGGGCAGGCCCCTGGGCCGACATGCAAGTGCCGCCGAGAATCGCGCCAGGCGACGATTTCGACGCCCGCGACGGTGACGGACAGCGGACGATCGGTACCGACGGCGTCGCTGGCGGCGAATACGTACCAATTACCGGAAGGCCGTCGCTGCGCTCGATCGAGAACCGCCGTGATCAAGCGGGGATCGGCAGCCTGGTAGGTGGGTTGTTGCTCGGTCCAGGTGGTCGATGGGAGGGGTTGCAGCGGCCATGTAGGAGGCCACCGCCGGTACAGCGGTTCCAGAATGCTCATGGCACATAACTCTCTCGAGTGGCCAATCGTCGGAGCAGCGCCGATCGACCTTGGTTGGGCACGGTGTACAGGTCATGGCCGCTCACGCCCCATTGGGCGAGCAGGTGATTCGCCGCCGACCAACCGGTAGTGGCGGCGCGTTCCATCAGAGCCACCGGCAGGTCTATACGGATTCCGTCCCCGGCCAGCACCAGCCCGCGGTGTGGGGTGGTCACGGTGGGTCGGGAGCCGAAGTCTCCGGGGGCGAGCCGGGGGCAGTCACGCCGGTACTGCAGCCGCTCGCCGAGGATGCGGGCGTCCGCGGTTTCGGGGTACAGGGCGTGCAGTCGCGCGAGCATCTGCTGTCGCAGTGCAGCCCGGTCCGGGCCGTCGGCTGCGGTCTCCGGCAGAGCATAGGCGTGCAGTTCGATCACCGAACCGCCGCGGTGACGAGCCCAGTCGCGGGCTTGACGCTCGTAGCGGTCGACGACGCTGATGTTGTCGAGCGGATGCAGGCTTCCGGTGCCCACAAACGCGGGGCGGTCCTCGTCGACGGGCCGGTCGAGCCAGAGACGCTGCACGAAGAATTCGGGTGCGGTGCCCATATTCTCGATCCGCTTCCGCCAAGCCGCGTCACCCAGGGTGGGCGAGCGTGCCGACATCGGTGGAGAGGACGACAGCGTCGGCGTCCACCCAGGCGCCGGTGGTGTCGAAGAGCCGGAACGGAACTCCGGCGGTGGTGGTGTCGATGGCGGTGATTTCGGTGCCGGTGTGAAAGCGCACAGTGCCGGTGCGGGATCCGGACCGCCCGGACGTCAGGTATTCGCGCAGTGGTGACCACAGTTCGTCGAAGTTTGCTGCGGCCACATCGAAGAGCAGGCCCTCGCTCGAGCCGAGAAAGTAGATGTGGAACATCGTGGCCAACTCCGCTGCGGACATGTGCGCCGGTTCGGTGAAGAAACTGCGCGAGAACACTTCGAATGCCAGGTGCCGGGCGGCAGTGGGGAAGTTGATTCGTTCCAGAAACGTCTCGGCGTCGAACCGGTCGAGTCGATGGTAGATGTCGGGAACCGACACCGCCGCCAGTGGCGCCGCGGCTCGGTGATCGATGCGTATCAGGTCCCGCAGGCCGAAGGTCGGGCTGCGCAGCACGAAGGCAAGCGCATTCCAGGGCGGCGTGCGGGGCAGACCACGGAAGCTGTCTCGTCGACCGTGAGCATCGATCAAGGGATAATCGTCGAGAGGCGTCAAGAACCGGAGTTCGGGATCGCTGCGGCGCAACAATGCTCGCAAGTTGTAGTACTGCCGGAAGAAGGCATGGAATCCACGGTTCATCGCCACCGGGGCGCCATCGGCGAGGTGGTCTGTCCAGCCTCCGACGCGTCCGCCGAGATAGTGTTCGCGTTCGACGACATCCACGCTCACGCCGCGTTCGGCCAGGCCGGTGGTGGCCGCAAGACCGGCGATACCGGCGCCGACGACGACTACGTGTGGACGAGCTGGGAGCAGTGCGGCGTCGGGCAGACCCGATGGTGCACGATGACGGACAGACTGCGGATCGGCGTGAGGCGGGGGCCTCATCGTGAACCGGCTTCGCTGGGTGTCGTTGGTGCGGGCGTCACTCTCCTGCGAGCAGCGATGCAGTCACCTTCGCGGAGTTGCGAAGGAAGTCTTCGACCGGGATCTGTGACAATCCACTGCCAAGAATTCATCTACGCTCCGTCCACGATGAGGCAGTCGATGCAGTCCGCGCCCAGCAGGGCGTATCTCGACTGCAGCCACGGACTCGTCGGTGTCCGATCGTTGCAGCCCAGCGCGACTCGGACCGCGATGCCCAGCACCACTCCGTCACTCCCGCCGTCGCGTGCCGAGCACGTGCTTGCGAGTACAGCCAATCACGAGGGCAGCCCGGGCAGGCCCGAACTGCGGAGAAAGCAATGATCAACAGTGCGACCGGCCCGGTAGCGGAAGCGATCCCTCTCGCGACGGCCCGGTCGGTCCGGGTTGGTGGCGATGAATCGGGCACCCTGTTCGACGAGGCGGATCGCGGTAGTGATCGCTTCGAACGAGTACGGGAGCGTTCTCCCCAGGACGGCATAGTCCGGCGTGCCGGTCAGGACCTGACCGATGTGGTGCACTGCCGTGGTCAGCCCTGAATCACCCACGTACGTACCGCCGTCGGCCCGTTGATTCGCCAGGTCGTCGATGATCCTCGTGTACGGGGACACTATCCACGTCCATGAGGTACTTCCAGACCGGTGCGGCGGAGGTTCGTCGCTCACCGGTCGAGCGGATCACCGATCGCTCGACCACATCGACACACTCGTTCGTCGAGGGGAGTGGATTCTTGCCTGATCTTGCTTCGGTCTCTCGGCATTCGGACCGGTCTGAGAGCTCCAGGACTCGGCTCGAGAAGCTCAGAGGCGAACATTCAATGGCATCTCTCGAAATTCAGGACCCTTTGGTAATACGGGCTGACGGTCGTGTGGCCGACGAACACGGCGCTTTCGGTGCTTCCGTCGGAGTAGGTCGCGAGTGTCTTCCCCCGATACGTGCTGGTGAAGGCCCCCTGTATCGAAGTGCTCCCGGTGCTTCGGCCTTCGGTAGTCGCGGTGACGGTCGGAAGCGATGGATCCAGTGGGACACCGGTGAATGATTCCGTGAGAACTGACCGGAAAACTTCTCTTCCACCGGGATTTTCGAGGTAGTAGTCAGTCACGGTGATGGTGTCGGTCAAGGTGTAGATCGGCCCACCGTTGCACGTCACCGGGCCATCGAATGTGAGTGTAAGGGTGTAGGTTTCGCTGCTGCGCGTGACCGGTGCCGCAGACACAGTGCCCGCTGGACCGACGAGTCCGCACGCCGTGGCGACAACTCCGGCAGCGAGAGCCACTGCTGCTCGCCGGGCACTGCCACTTTCAGGACGGCGATTCTTGCGTGTCATATTCATGTCTCCCCCTGTTGCAAGATTCGGTAAGGATCGTCGAAACGCTCTGAGGTGCATGTCGAAACGGCTCACTTATGGGCAGTTTCACTCTAAGTGTTGCAATGGGATTCGTTTATCCTATTCAGGAAGTTGCACAGCTGTGTCGTCCGCATGCGGCCGATGTGAGAAGCACATCGAGTCGAACTTTCAGCGTTCAGCGGTCTGCGCGATCTCGCGGAAGTAGTCGACGTCGTCGACCCGCTCGGGTGCAGTACCGGGAAGATGCGAGGACGCCTCGTTGTGACCGGTGCCGGTGATGAACACGTTGAGATGGAGTTGAGAGGGCAAGGAGTACACCTTTCGATGTCCCGACAGGGTTCCTTTCCAGTGCAGACCATTTCGACGCGGGGCGAACCGTTGCGATCATGGTGGTTCCTGGTACGTGTATCGACTGCCGGCATCGCTATGGTGGATCAACCCTTCCCCGACGGGGCGGCCGGTGTGGTCACGTCGCCACAGTGCCATCTTCAAGGCGGTGGTGACCATCGCAGTGTCCTTGACGGTGGCGGCGTGCCGGCCGACGATCGCCCGCGAGAAGTAGTCGATGACGAATGCAACGTACACGAATCCCGCCCACGTCCGGCAGTACGTGAAGTCGGTGACCCATTTCCGGTTCGGAGCCTCGGCCGTGAAGTCGCGATCGACCGATCGACCGTGCATGCGGCAACCTCGTAACCGTGCTGGCGCAGGTGCGCGTTCATCTTCCGTCGGCCGTAGAGTGCTTCGGCGATACCGACGGTCGCCCGCAAGGCGTTGGTCAGGTGCGCATCGGTGACGGTCCGAGGGGGCGGAGCGGCGGTTTTCCAGTTCCGATACGTGCGTGGGACGACCTTGATGCCACGCTCGGTGAGCACGGCGCAGATCGACTCGCGCCCTGTGTCCTTGTGCACGCATCTGGTCGATGAACTGGTAGATCAGCGGCGGCGAGGGTCGAGCTCCCTCGCGACGAAAATCGAAGCCGACTTCAGAATCTCGTTGGCCTCCCGCAGGTCGCGGACTTCGCGTTCGAGCTCTTTGATTCGTTGCTGCTCCGTAGTGGTCACCTTGGGCGTCTTGTCGGCGTCGATCAGGGCCTGGCGGGTCCAGGTCCGCAGCGACTCCACACCAACGCCGAGTTTCGGTGCATGGCTTTGCACGCCAGGCAGCTCACCCCTCGAAGCTGCACGCCCTGTGCCCCCGGAGTCTCTGATTCCGGGGCACGGCGACTCGGGACCGAGTGCTGTGCATCCCAACGGGCTGATCGACCGTCTGCTCGAGTCGTCGAAGGGCTCGCTGCGGAGC
The DNA here is from genome assembly GCF_040643435.1 of Rhodococcus sp. NPDC047139. Taxonomy (NCBI): domain Bacteria; kingdom Bacillati; phylum Actinomycetota; class Actinomycetes; order Mycobacteriales; family Nocardiaceae; genus Rhodococcus; species Rhodococcus sp. NPDC047139. Next base: position 1,987 of record NZ_JBEYUH010000028.1, on the reverse strand, counting down.
CGATCACCAAAGTCGGCAACCCTATCGATGTAGGAATCAATTTCGCTGTTCGACTACAAGCAGGTGTGGGTGGCGTCGCTCCGACTCGGGGTTTCGTGTCTTTGCGGAGGTGTCGGTGGCAGCAGTGTCACGTTGCGCTGGGTGTTCGATGCTGCGGGTGGTGTCGTAGAAGAGGCGGGTGATCAGCGGTTGTCCAATGTGGTCGCAGTCAAGGGTGTCGGGCGGTGCCTGTGCTAGCCTGGAGATTTCTTCTCATGCGGGCTGAGCCCGGCGTGTAAAGCACGGAAGTGCCTGTCCGGTAGTGGATTCTTGGCTTGTCGAAGGTCAAGTATCCGTCATCGAGAGAGGCACTCCGCAGGTGAAGCCTAACCCGTACCCAGCTCTGGTTCTCGATCCTCGCCGCGAGTCGCTGATTTCCTCGTCCGGGGCACTGCTGCTGCGCGAGACGGTCAGGGTCTGTGGCGTCGATCGGGCACTGTCGACGGCGTTGACACCGTGGCGGGCGCCGCGATCACGTCATGACCCGGGCAAGGTGCTGATCGACCTGGCCATGGCGATCGCGCTCGGTGGTGACTGCGCCGCCGACCTCGCGGTGGTGCGCGCCCAACCCGAACTGTTCGGACCGGTCGCCTCCGATCCGACGGTGTCCCGGCTGGTCACCGGCCTTGCCGCAGAAATCGAGACGGTGCTGCCCGCGATCCGGGCTGCTCGTGCATCGGCTCGAGCAGCGGCGTGGGATCGCCGCCGACCACTGGCCGGCACCGCGGGCAACCGTGACGGTGGTCAGGTGATCGTCGATCTGGACTCGACACTGGTGACCGCGCACTCGGACAAGGAACTCGCCGAGCCGACCTACAAGCGCACGTTCGGGTTCTCGCCGATGTGCGTGTTCGTCGACCACGGCGAACACGGCACCGGCGAACCGCTGGTCCTGGATCTGCGGCCGGGCAAGGCTTCCCCATTCGACAAGGAGGACCACATCACCGCCCTCGACCACGCCCTCGATCAGCTGCCTGCATCGGAGCGTGGGCAGGTGTTGGTACGTACCGATTCCGGCGGGTGCTCCAAAGCGTTCCTGCATCACATCACCGACCTCGGGCTCGAGTATTCGATCGGCTTCCCCGCGCACGAGACGGTGAAGACGGCGATCGAGGCAATCCCTGTTCAGGCGTGGCGGGCGGCGGTCGACGGCGACGGTGAACCTCGTGACGGCGCCCAGGTCGCCGAGTTGACCGCGTGGATGCCGGAACCGACCCGGGTCACCAGGCCCGGGCCGAAGGACTGGCCCGCCGGGATGCGGGTGATCGTCCGACGTGAGCGTCCGCATCCCGGCGCGCAGTTGCGGTTGACCGATGCCGACGGGTGGCGGATCACCTGTTTCGCGACCAACACCCGCGGTCCCGGCTGGACCCTGCCGGTCCTCGAGGTCCGGCACCGGCAACGGGCCCGAGCCGAGGACCGTATCCGCGGGTTGAAGGACACCGGCATGCGGAACCTGCCGTTTCACGGGTTCGCCCAGAATCAGATCTGGCTCGAAATCGTCTCCCTCGCAGCCGAACTACTGGCCTGGACTCAGACTCTTGCTTGGGGTGAGCGTGCACCGGTCCGCCGGTGGGAACCCAAACGGCTGCGCCTGCGGATCCTCACTGTCGCCGGCCGGATCATCAACACCGGCAGGAGACGATTGCTGCGACTGCCGAAGGGTTGGCCCTACAACCACCTCATCGACACCGCCTGGACCACATTGCGCACCGCCTGAGCATTAACTACGGACCGACGAGCAATCATGGAGAGCCGGCGAATGCAGCGCCGGCGATCCCGCATGCCTTCATCCGACAACGCTGTCACCTACGACTTATCCGCAGGTCAGCCTAGCCAGACGAAAGTTTGAGGCTAGGGCATGTTTCAAAAGTGATCTTGAACCGCGTTTCCGTCAGAAGGAGTGTCGCAGTCGTTGAATGAGTGAGGCCTCCGGTATCTGGGTTTA
>NZ_JBEYUH010000027.1:0-23253 GCF_040643435.1 Rhodococcus sp. NPDC047139 | reverse complement strand
GTCGAATCACACGGCGGCCGACTACCGTGAGACACCGGTCCTCGCTGAGGCCGGAACCAGATAGCCGAGCCTCCGCCGAACTCGGGGCGATTCAGGCCCCTTGGCAGGACGGTGTCGGTTCCGTGTTCTAGGCCGTGTTTCAAAAGGTGGCTGATCGCAGCCACTGATTGATCGCGGCGATACGCACGGTGGCGGTGTAGCGGACCGCGAGCTTGTCGTATCTCGTTGCCACAGCACGGTTCTGCTTGAGCAGGTTGATGCCGCACTCGACGGCGTGCCGCTGCTTGTAGTGCTCGGCGTCGAAGACGGGTGGGCGACCACCGGACGAGCCCTTCTTCTTCCGATTCGCGATCTGGTCGGTCTTGGTCGGGATCGTCGACCTGATTCCTCGCGTGCGCAGGTAGGCACGGTTGGCGGCACTGCTGTACGCCTTGTCCGCCAGGACCGCATCAGGGCGGCGGCGCGGTCGACCACGACCGCGCCGCGGCACCCGAATCGCCTCGAGCACGGCCTCGAACTGCGGACTGTCACCGCACTGACCTGCAGTGACGATCAGTGAAAGGACCTTGCGGCCCTGCTCGCATGCCAGATGCATCTTGGTGGTCCAACCGCCGCGGGAACGTCCCAACGCGTGATCATCGGGCTCGGTGTCGACACCGCCCGGCGGCTCGGCCTGCCGATCACCGTGCCGGCGGGCACCGGCGGCGTGCTGGTGTGCTCGGGCGATGGTCGAGTCGACGCTGACATCCCACGCGATCGCGCCGGCTGCGTCGGCGAGCGCCTGCACTCGGGTGAGGATCTGCGCCCACACCCCGGCGCGTTGCCAGCGCCGGAACAGTCCGTACACCGTCTGCCACGGCCCGTACCGGTCCGGAATGTCCCGCCACGGGCATCCTGTGCGGATGCGCCACCGGATCCCGTCGATGAGCTGGCGTTTGGTCCACTTCGGCGGCCGGCCCGCCTTCTTTCCCCGAGGCGACAACGGCTCCAACCGCGCCCACTGCGCGTCGGTCAGATCCGCCCGCCTCGGTACCGCTACGCTGGGCACGAGGTCTCCGGTATTCAGGTTTGTCTTGGTCGATTAACCCTCTACCGGAGACCTCGCTCATTCAGTTGTCATGACACGCCAGGCGGGGCAGTGAATCCCTCGGCAGATCCACATTTGAAACACGGCCTAGGCCGAGCAGGGCTGCCGGTTCCTCTCTACCGAAGGTTCCGTCCCCACTGTGCGGTCGGCTCCGACCATCCGGCGAAGTCCGTGTCACCACGGTCACCTGAAGGAAGCTGACCGCTCAGCGGGATGCATCCCGTACAGGCGATTTTCCGGGACCTATGTTCCGTCGTGAACGCTGTGACGTAGTTCACGACCCCTCGGTCGTCCTCGTCGCGTTGGCAGAACCACCGTGGACACCTGAGTCCCGGTCTTCACTGGAAGGCACGACATGACCAACGTAGTTGCCGACACCGCCGCCGCTGTCGCACAGGCGAAGGCACGCATCGTCGAACCCCGCAAGATCGCGAGCGGGTTTTCGTGGCCCGAGTGCCCGCGCTGGCACGACGGCGCCCTTTGGTTCACCGACATGTACACCTCGACGCTGAAAACCCTCGACGCCGACGGCAACGCGACGGTCGTCGTGGACGCTTCGGGCCGTCGTGAAGGGACCGACGTGCCGATCCACCTCGGCGGTTTCGGATGGCTCCCGGACGGCCGGCTGATCGTCACCTCCATGCGTGAAAAGCTCGTCCTCGTTCACGGCGGGAATGGGCCCGACGACCTCGAGGTACTCGCTGATGTGTCGGCGTTCGCTCCGGACGCCATCAACGACATGGTCGTCGATGCGGAGGGCCGCGCGTACGTCACCCAGCTCGGATTCGACCTCTTCGCCGGTGCCGAGCCGGTGGCGTCCCCGATCATCGTCGTCGAGCCCGACGGGACGGTATCCACCGCAGATCAGGTTGGTCCTCTCATGTGCGCCAACGGTATTACCATCAGTGCGGACGGAACGAAGGTCTTCACCGCAGAGGTGACGGCGCAGAGACTGACGGTCATCGACCGTGCCGCCGATGGATCACTGTCCAATCCTCGTCCGTTCGCTGCCTGCCCGTTCCTTCCCGACGGGATCGGACTCGACGCCGAGGGCGGCGTGTGGGCGGCGATGCCCGGTAGCGGCTACGTGGCCCGTTTCACCGAGGACGGCATGATGGACGCCGTTCCGGTCCCGCTCGAGAACGGCGTCGCCTCGGCATGCCTGCTCGGTGGTCCCGACCGCACCACGCTCTACATGACGGTGGGCGTCGAGGTCTTCGATTTCGAGAAGTCCGCACGGGAAGCGCTGGGAACCATCTGGGTTGCAGACGTTTCCGTGAGCGGCGGTGAAACCCGTCCCTGACCCCGATTACTTCCCACCACATTCGAGGACAAGTCATGACATTGGAATTCAACGACCGCGTGGTCGTCATCACCGGAGCAGGTCGCGGAATCGGCCGCGCCCACGCCGAACTGCTGGCCGCGCGTGGCGCCGCCGTGGTCGTCGGTGATCTCGGTGCCACCATCGACGGATCCGGGGTCGACGGAGACGACCCTGCAACGGAGGTCGTCGCAGCGATCACCGCGGCGGGTGGGCGCGCCGTTGCATGTGCCGCCGATGTCGCCACGGAGGAAGGCGCCAACGCCCTCGTCGACATCGCCCTGGCGGAATTCGGCCGACTCGACGCCGTCATCAACAACGCGGGCATCGTGCGTACAGCGCCGTTCGACGAGGTCCCCTACGAGGAGTACCAGCGTCATCTCGACGTCCACTATTTCGGTGCGCTCCGGTTGTGTCGTGCGGCATGGCCGCACCTGCTGAAGTCGCCGGCCGGTCGCGTGGTCAACACCATTTCCCAGGCGATGCTCGGTAATCCCGACATGTCGCATTACGGCGGATCGAAGGGCGCGCTGTTCGGCCTGACCCGCAACCTGGCGGTCGAAGGGCTGGCATCGGGCGTGAAGGTCAACGCCATCGCTCCCGGGGCGGGCACCCGGATGGCCGAGGCGTCCGCGGACACCCTGTCGCCCGAGGTGATGGAGTACATGCGCACGCAGTTGCGTCCCGAGCACGTCGCTCCGGTCGCTGCGTACCTGGTCCATACGGACTGCACCGTCACCGGTGAGGTCTTCAACGTGGCCGGCGGCATCGTCAATCGACTCGCTCTGGTCAACACGGTCGGCATTCACGACCCCGATCTGACGGTCGACACCGTGGCCGAGCGTTTCGAGGAAATCATGGCGATCACCGCCGACGCTGTGCCGCAGGTCGTCGCCCCCCTCGAGGTTCCCGCCTCTTCCTGAGCGGAATCTCCCGACATCGGTTCAGCACCAGGAGAATTACAGTGAGTTCAACGGAAACCTCCACGACTTCCACCGATCAGGTGGTCGACACCTCCTACCCGTTCGCGGCGGTCCCTCCGCAGGACGCCGTCCAGCGGTACGTCGCCATCTCGGCCGAGCGGCCCATGACCAAGATGACGATGCCGATCGGCGGCGACGTCTGGGTCATCCACCGGAATGCCGCAGCCCGCGACATGCTCAGCGATCCTCGCTTCGTTCGGAAGCCCTTCCGGACCGGTGAGCGGGCCGTGCCCTATTTCGTCGAGTTCCCGGACTTCCTGAAGTCCACGATCCAGTTCGAGGATCCGCCGCACCACACCAAGCTGCGCAAACTCGTGCAGAAGTCGATCTCGCCGAAGCGTGTGCGCGCCATGCGGGAATCGGCGGTCGAGTTCGCGAACCAGCTCATCGACGAGATGGTGGCCAAGGGCACGTCGGCGAATCTGGTCAGCGACTACGCCGTGGCGTTGCCGATCCAGATGCTGTCCAACCTGCTGGGCGTTCCGCCGGAGGACCGCCCGAAGTTCCAGAAGTGGAGCGCTGCCACGCTCGCGGTGGCGAACATGCCCGAGGACGAGGTCGTGCAGAACATGACCGAACTCTTCATGTACCTGAGTGCTCTGATCGAGGATCGGCGCAAGAATCCCCGGGAGGATCTTCTCAGCGATCTGGCCAACGCGCCGGACAAGGACGATTCGCTCACCGATGGGGAGATCCTTCCCATCGCGATGATCCTCATCGTGGCTGGTTTCGACAACACGGCGAACTTCATCTGCTCCGGTGTTCTGTCGCTCCTGAAGAACCCCGAGCAGCTGGCAGTTCTTCTCGAAGACGTCGATGCGGTGGCGCCCACGGCAGTCGAGGAGATCCTCCGCAACGGCCGGATGGCCATCTACGACACGGTCGCGGGAGGCGGTGGGCTGGTTCCGTTCGTCGCCACCGAGGACGTGGAGATCGACGGTCAGGTCATCGCCGAGGGCGAAGCGGTGCTGGTGGATCCGGCTTCGGTGAACCACGACGCGGTGGCGGTCACGGACCCGGGTACCTTCGACGTACGCCGAAAGGACAATCCGCACCTCACGCTGAGTTACGGCCTGCATCACTGCCTCGGAGCACCTCTGGCTCGGATGGAGATGCAGGTCGCGATCAGCGAACTGTTCAAGAGACTGCCGGAGCTCAGGCTCGCGGGTGAGGCTGTGGTGGACAACGACAACCTCACCCAGCCCATCACCGATCTGCCGGTCACCTGGTAGGGATCCGACATGCCCAAAGTCTTCTATGTCCAGCCCGACGGAACAGAACGCGTGATCGACGGTGTGGCCGGCGATTCCGTGATGTCGACTGCCGTCCGTAACGGTGTGGCAGGAATCGTGGGGCAGTGCGGCGGGTCGCTCTCGTGCGCGACCTGCCATGTCTACCTCGCTGCAGAGGACCAGCAGTATTTCGATGCCCCTTCGGAGGACGAGGACGACATGCTGGACTGCACCGCCAGCGATCGCGAGGACTCGTCGCGACTGTCGTGCCAGCTGATTCTCCGCGAGGGTGTCGATCTGCACGTGACGATCCCGGATGAGCAGGCGTGAGATGACCGGACATGTGGAAGGCGCCGACCGACCGCCACGCAGTGTGGTGGTCGTCGGCGCCTCGCACGCGGCGGTGCAACTGGCCGATCGGCTCAGACTCGGTGGGTACACCGGGTCACTGACATTGGTCGGCGACGAGACGCATCCGCCTTACCACAGGCCACCGCTGTCGAAGGCGTGGCTGAAGGGGGAGGCGATGCCGGACCAGCTGGTGCTGCGCGCCGCAGAGCACTACTCGGACAACGAGATCGAAATGCTCCTGGGGACGACGGTCCAGCGGGTCGAGCGTGACGGCGACGGCGTCGCGCTGCATCTCCAGCGATCCGATCGGTCCGTCGAGACGCGCACGTTCGACCGCCTCGTGCTTGCCACGGGCGCTCGGGCGAGGCGATTGGATATCCCGGGTTCCGATCACCCGGATGTGCTGGTGCTGCGCACGCTCGACCACGCACGCCGACTGGCGGGCCGTGTCGGCACCGGACCGGTGGTGGTCGTCGGTGGTGGTTTCGTCGGGCTCGAGGTCGCCGCCACCCTGCGAGGCCTCGGTGTTGCGGTCACGGTCGTCGAGGCGGGTCCGCATTTGATGGGTCGTGCCGTCGGAGCAGGAACAGCCGAGTTCCTGCTCGCGGCGCACAGAGAGATGGGCGTGGACGTCATCCTCGAAACGAAACCCGTCGAGATCGCACTCGACGGCGATCGGATTCGTGCGGTCCGTCTCGACGACGGTCGCGAGATCGCCGCAGCGACAGTGCTCGTGGGTGTCGGTGCGGAGCCACGCACCGAACTCGCCGAGCAGCTCGGACTCGTCTGTGATCGGGGCATCGTGGTGGACGAGAGGTGCGTGACCTCCGACGGGCGCATCCTCGCCATCGGCGACTGCACCGTGCAGGAGACGGTCGAGGGAGCGCGGATACGTCTCGAATCGGTCGACAACGCGACCGAGCAGGCCGACGTGGCAGCCGCTTCGCTGCTCGGACGCGCGGCGCCCGTCCGGCCCGCGCCGTGGTTCTGGTCCGACCAGGGATCGTGGAAGCTGCAGATGGCCGGAAGGATCGACGGGCACACGGATGTGGTGGTCCTGACCGATCCGAGCAAGCCGCGTCGCCGCGTCGCCCTCTATTTCGAGGACGACCGTCTGCTCGCCGCGGAGTGTGTCAATGCCCCCGCCGACTTCGTCGCGTTGCGGTCGGCGCTCCTGCGGGGCTACCGCCCGTCCCGAGAGTTGTTCTCGGACCCGACGGTTCCGTTGAAGAAACTGCTGGGCGTGGTTCGTTCGGCATGAGGTGACGCGACGAAGTCGGCTCGGTACGGATACACCGAGCCGACTTCGTCGCGTCCGAACTTCCGGGTCATGAACCTGAGCGAGAAGTGTTCCGCAGCAGCACACTCGTGCCGGCTTCACCCCCGCGTCGATGTTCGTTCATCAAGGCGATCAGACGTTCGTTGTCGTGGTCGGCGAGCGCGGCGATCATGTCGTCGTGCTCTGCTATCACGCGTCGTCGCACTTCGGCATCGAAGAGGTACGCCGCGTGATACGGCATTGCAAGCCGCCACAACCGACGGATCTCCGATACGACCAGCCCCAGCGGGGAGCGATCGAACATCGCGAAGTGGAAGTCATGGTTCGCCAGTCGCATTTCCAGCAGGTCGCCGCGTTCCGCTGCCTCTGCGACACGCTCGCCCAACGTGCGGATCTCGGCGAGCGCAACGGAGTCGAATGCAGGAAGGGAGGCCAGAACCTCCCGTTCGAGAGCATCGCGCATCAGATAGATCTGATCGAACTCGGACTGTTCGAATCTGACCACGGTGTACCCGGCATTGCGGCGATGTTCGACGAGCCCCTGTGACGAGAGCTGACGCAGTCCTTCCCGGATCGGGAGCCGGCTGACCCCGAGCCGTTCGGCCATCTGCTCCTGCCGGATCGGCTGGCCGGGGAGCAGATCGCCGGTGACGATCATCCGTTCGATCTCGGTGGCGACCCACTCGGCGCCGCGAACGGCCGGTGAAGGACCGCTTTCGGGAACATCATCCTTCGGCGCCGCTCGTCGGCTCACCGTGCTCCTCCCCTTCGTTACCGTTCCGAGTCGCTCACGCACGCGTCGATGGTGAACTGCCCAGCGCGCCGGTGGCTCGCAGAGCGGCGACAGCGTCCTCGCTGTATCCCATCGAGTCGAGGACCGCCTCGGTGTCGCTTCCGAGAGGCACCGCCGTCCGGGGAGTTCGCGTCGCGGTCCGTCCGAGCTTGATCGGCACACCCAGGCCACGATAGTCGACGGTGTCGAGGAAGAGCCCACGGTGAACGGTCTGGGGCGCCGTGAGGGCCTGGTCGACGGTGTTGACAGGGCTGGCGGCGACACCGGCACGTTCGAGTTCGACCGCGAGATCGTCGCGTTTCCATCCGCCGACGAGTTCACCGAGCAGGTTCGCGAGTTCGTCGCGATTCTGCGATCGCACGCCGTTGGAGACGAATCGTGGATCGTCGGCGAGATCCGGCCTGCCCAGGACGGTCACCAGGGAGCGGAACTGCCGGTCGTTGGCGGCGCTGATGAAGAAGTCGCCGTCGAGGGCGGCAAAGACCTGATACGGCACGACCGTCGGGTGATAATCGCCCGTGCGCTGCGGCACCTTCCCGCTCGAAACCCAGTTCGACGCATGGGGGTGCAGGAGCGAGATCACCGAGTCGAGAAGTGTGATGTCCACGAGCTGCCCGCGTCCGCTGCTGTCCCGTTCCCTCAGTGCGAGCAGGATCCCGCTGACCGCCATGTGGGACGCGACGATGTCGACGATCGGAACTCCGACACGCAAGGGATTGCCGTCGGGATAACCGTTGACGCTCATCAAGCCACCGAAGGACTGCAGCACCGCGTCGTATCCGGGTAGTCCGCCCATGGGCCCGTCGACACCGAAGCCCGTCACCCTGCAGTAGACCAGCCGAGGATTGTCCTCGGCGAGCACGGTCTCGTAGTCGAACCCCCACCGAGCCATAGTGCCGGCCTTGAAGTTCTCGATCACCACGTCGGCGCCACGCAGCAGATGTGACAGTACTTCGCGTCCCGCGTCCGTCCGGAGATCGAGACAGATGTTGTCCTTGCTGTGGTTGAGACCGGCGTAGTATGCGCTGCTCTCGCCGGAATCGTCGAAAGGCGGTCCCCATCCGCGTGTTTCGTCACCGGACGGCGCCTCCACCTTGATCACCTCGGCGCCGTGGTCGGCGAGAGTCTGGGCGGTATACGGCCCGGCGAGGACCCTGCTGAGATCGAGTACGCGGAGTCCGGCGAGCGCGCCCATTCCGGTGTTCCGATCGGCCGCCCGCCACGCGGCGCGACCGTCGATCACCGAATTGCCGTCGACGGTCGTCGCTGCGGACGTGTGGCCTGGGGAAGTGGAGACGTTCATGCCGGGCTCCTGTGCGTCGTCGGTGCGGTGTCGTGCTCTGATCGTGTTCCGGTGACGACATCCCACACGTCGATGCCGTCGTCGAGGATGCGGCTCGCCAGGTCTTCCGCCCAGAACTGTTCGGAGCCGAATCGGTCGCGCCAGCTCCACAACGCGGTGGTGAAACGGCCGAGGCTGTGTTCGGAGGTCGTGCCGATGGCACCGTGGATCTGATGGCCGGCAGCAGCGACGGAGTGCGCGGACATCGCGGTCACCACCTTCGCGGCTGCTGTCGTGAGCCGCCCGATCTCCGGGTCGTCATGCGTGGCGATCGCGGCGTCGACGGCGATCTCCATCATCGTGGTCCGGGCGGCGAGCTGCGCGAGCTGTTGCTGAACGGCTTGAAATTTCGCGATCGGGCGTCCGAACTGGGTGCGCTCGGATGCATAGCGGACGGTGTGATCCTGTACCGCCACGGCCGCAGCCGCTGTGGCGGCCGCGTAGGCGAGAGCGCCACGTTGCAGGAATTCGGTGAGGGACACCGGTGAACTTCCGTGGAAGACGACGGGTGCATCCCGGAAAACGATGTCGGCGTAGGAAACACCGATCAGGTCGGTTTCGGCCGACACCTCGGCGCCGCTCCCGGACATGGGTATGACGGCAACCGAGGAACCGTCCGCGCCGGGCTCCGGGGGAAGAATCACGACGAGGGTATCCGCGTCGGCCGCGTAGGGGACACCCGTCACCGTGCCGTCGAACAGCAGAGTGTCGCCGTGGCGGCGGATCGAGCAATGCGCATCACCTTCTGCCGCGGTCGCGATCTTCGAGGTCGATATGTGTCCCGCTGTGGCGGCGAGCCAGCCTGCGAGGATGCCGTGCTCGACGAGGGGCAACACTGCGCCGTGCCGCGCTGCGGTAGTGACGACTACGAGTGCGTCGCCGAGTGCCGCACCACCCCCACCGGCAGTTTCGGGTATACCGACGGTGGCGAAGCCGCCGTCCACAAGGCGGGTCCAGAGCGGGCCGGACATGCCTTTCGCCGGCGTGCACGTGTCCACACCCACGTGCTCGATGATCGCCGCGGTGGTCTCTGCCAGCTCGGTGGTGAACTCGCTCATCGAACCCCCAATCCGCGCGCGACGATCCCGCGCAGAATCTCGTTGGTGCCACCCCTGAGGGTGAATACAGGTGTGTGCAGGACACTGTGGGCAAGCATGCGCGCGAGCGGGTCGGCTCCGTCGCGCCGGGCGACGAGGTTGCTCGAGGCTCGCACGGCTTCGACCAGATCCCCCTCGAAGGTCGACCCGAGATCCTTGACCATCGCGGCGAGTACGTCGGGCTTGCGGCCGGCGGCGAGTTCGGCCGCGACCCGCAAGGACATCCGGCGTAGAGCCCACGCTCGCGCTGTGAGAGTGCCCAGTGTCTGTCGCTGTCCGGGCGTGGCCCCGGACGCCGCGAGGTGCGCTGCCCATGCGCGCAGCAGGGGCAGCGTGCTCAGATAGCGCTCGGGACCGGATCGTTCGAAGGCGAGTTCGCCCATGACCTGTGCCCAGCCGTTTCCACGCTTGCCGAGCAGGGCCGCCGCAGGCACCTGCGCGTCGTGGAAGACGACCTCGTTGAAATGTGCCTGTCCGTCGATACTCCGCAAGGGGCGGATCTCGATGTCGGGGTGGGGGAGGTCGACGACGAACTGGGACAGACCGCTGTGGCGGTCACCCGGTTGTCCGTCGGTACGGGCGAGCACCACCATCGCGTGCGCGAGGTGTGCGCCGGTGGTCCAGACCTTGGTTCCGGTGATCGTCCATGAATCACCGTTGTCGACGGCGCGGGTGCGGACCGCGGCCAGATCGGATCCTGCGTCGGGTTCGCTCATGCCGATCGCGAAGAACGAACGGCCCGAGGCGATTCCCGGTAGATATCGTCGCTTCTGCTCCTCGGAGCCGTTGGCGAGGATGCTCGGGGCCATCTGGCGGTCGGCGATCCAGTGCGCCGCGACGGGAGCGCCGTGCGCAAGCATCTCCTCGCTGACGACGAAGCGCTCGAGTGGGCTGCGTCCGTGTCCGCCGTACTCCGTGGGAATGGTCATGCCCAGCCAGCCTCGTCCGGCCACGCGAGCACTGAAGCCGGGGTCGAATCCGGTCATCCAGCTGTCGGTGTCCGGTACGAACCCGCCTGTGGCGATCTCCTGGGACAGGAACGCTCGTACCTCGGTGCGTAGGTGCTCGAGCCCGGATTCGATCCCCTCGAGCTGTTCGGTTCCGGTGGCGGTCATGAGCGGCTCGGTCCTCGCGACGACCACGATGCCCGGCCTTTTCGTGCCATCGACCACATCTGTACGCCGCGTTCGATCTCCAGTGCCGATTCCCAGCTCACGGCCGGCGGCCCCAGTTCGAGGCGGGCGCTCGTCATGATGCGTCGGGTCAATTCGGGATCGGCGGCGGCCGTGCGGGTCAACTCCTCGACGGTCACCGGTATGTCGTCAGCGGACACAGCGGTGTAGGCGAGTCCCCGTGCTACGGCTTCGGACCCGTTCAGGGACTGGCCGCATGCGGCGAGCGCGATCGCCCCCGACCAGCCCATCGCGCGTCCCAGCAGGGAGATATGGCCACCACCGGGATGGATGCTGCGGGCGGAGAAGCCGCTGTCGAGGACGGTGTCGGGCGTGACCACCATGATGTCGGCGGCCATGGCGAGGTTCAGGCCTGCACCCACAGCGCCGCCGACAACGACGGCGATCGTCGGTACCGGTAGCGATCCGATGCGCACGAAGGCGTTGTAGATCGCCGACGTGCGCTGCACTGCTTCGGGAGATGCCGGATCGGCAGAGGAGGACGCGAGATCGCGAGTGTCGGCACCGCTGCAGAAATAGCTGCCATTGGCGTCGATCACCACGGCACCGATGGCCGTGTCGGATTCGACGCGGTCGCAGAAGGCTGCGATCTCGGCGGCCATGTCCAGGGTGATCGCATTCTTGCGGCGCGGATTGTTCAGGGTGAGGCGGGCGACGCCGTCTGCGATGGAACAGAGAATCGGCTCGGTCGGGCCTGCGCCCAGGTCCGAGTCGGGTGAGATCTGGGTCATGCGGAGACCGTAACAGATACGCATCGGTTATTGGATCCAATATTGGTTGACAAAAAATGGTCGGCTGCTGTGCACTGGGCCACACCACGATTCGTCGAATCTTGTCGACGGGAAGGAGTACCTGTGTTCAGTCTTGCCGGACGCATCGCGCTCGTCAGCGGTGCCGGTCAGAGTGTCGGTGAAGGAATCGCGAAGGTCCTTGCGCGGCAGGGAGCGTCGGTCATCGTCAACGACCTGTTCGCAGATCGTGCCGAGAAGGTCGCCGCGGCGATCGTCGAGGAGGGGAACACGGCGGTCGCGGCGGCGTTCGACGTCACCGACTACGACGCCACGCTCGAACACGTACGAGCGGCGGAGAAGGAACTCGGCGGCCACGTCGACATCGTCGTCAACAATGCGGGCGTCGCGGAAGGCCGCGTCATCAAACCGTTCCGTGAGTTGTCGCCCGAGGAGTGGCGCGCTCCGATCGATCTCAATATCTACGGCGCGATGAATTGCATCAAGGTCGCCATCGACGGGATGTGCGACGCCGGCTGGGGCCGGGTCGTCCAGATCTCGTCGGGCTCTGCACGCACAGGTCAGAACATCAATCAATCGATGTATGCCACGGGTAAGAGCGGTATCGAAGGATTCATCCGTCACCTGGCGGCCGAGACCGGACAGTACGGGGTGACCGCGAACATCGTGGCACTGGGTCATCAGAAGAACCTCGAGGACAAGATGAGTCCGGAGATGATCGAGCAGATCCTCCGGACCATCCCGATCGGCCGCCTGGGTGATCCCATCGAGGTCGGTGCGTTCTGCGCCTACTTGGCCTCGAACGAGGCCGGCGGAATCACCGGTCAGACGTTGGACTTCAACGGCGGGTCCCAAACGCGATGACCGTGCAGAGCCCGGATACGCAGACGTTGCTCTCACTCACTGCTCTGAGAGTTGCCGACCTGGAACGATCGGCCGAATTCTACATCCGGGGATGCGGATTCGTGCACGACAAGGATCTGGACACCCCTACCTTCCGTGCGTCGATCATCCGGGCCGGTGCCGCGGGCCTCGAGCTCGTCCTGCCGAGAGGCAGCGACGGTGAGGCCCCACACGCACACGGCGACATGTTCATCAAGATCGTGTTGAACACCGACGACGTCACGGGGAGGATGGCCGCCGCATGTAGTCATGGTGGGGTCGAGGAGACACCGGCGACGAAACTCGAAGCCTACGGAATGGTGATCGGCACCGTTCGCGACCCGGACGGTTATCTCGTGGAGTTCGTGCAGCGCGGTTGATCCGAACTCGCCGACGCGGCGGCCGGTGCGGGGTACACGTGTCCCGCGCCGGCGTCGTTGGCTCAGCGAGCTGAGCTTGATCGATGTGCTGATAGAAACGGCAAAGGTGATCACCCGAGACAATGCTCGCGACGTGACCTGAATGCAGACCCTCCCGCCTTCTTGACTGACGTCCAAGATACCTTTACCGTAACCGCGATGCCGTCTTGAATGACGTCCAAGAACAGTGGTGGGAAGCGGAAGGACGCGAGTCGTGGAAATCAGTGGGTCTGCCCATCGGCGCGAGGATGCAGCGGTGCAGCGGCGTGAGGTCTCGTTCCCCTCCGGTCGGGACGAGTGCGCAGCATGGCTGTATACCGCACCCGACCTGAACGGTCCGCGCCCGATGGTGATCATGGGGCACGGGCTCGGAGCCGTGCGGGAGATGCGCCTGGATGCCTACGCGGAACGGTTCGCCGCCGCAGGGTGGTCGGTGCTGGTGTTCGACTACCGCCATCTCGGGGCCAGCGGCGGAGCTCCGCGCCAGATCCTCGACATCGGCCGGCAACGCGCCGATTGGTATGCCGCCCTGGCCTTCGTGCGCACACTCCCGGAGGTCGATGTCAACCGGATCGCATTGTGGGGCAGTTCCTTCGGCGGCGGGCATGTCCTTCAGGTCGCCTCCGAGGACCCCCGTATCGCGGCGGTCGTGGCGCAGTGTCCCTTCACCGACGGCCCGGCGTCGTTGCGCTCGCGTATACGGACCGGCCCGCTGAGCGTGGTAGCGCTGACAGTGGCGGGCATCGTCGACACGGTCGGGTCGTGGTTCGGCGCGAAGCCGATCCTGTTGCCGATGGCGGGCACGTCCTGGATGCCCGCGTTCGTGGCCTCACCCGATGCCCTCGCCGGCGCTTCCGCACTCCTGCCTGCGGGGACCCGGCTCTCGCGGCGCACCAGCGCGTTGTTGACACGGCTGCCGTCGGTACGGGCTCAGCTGTCGAAGAACATCGAGCTGACGGAGATCGACGGTGGAGAAGAACCCGTGACCGGTGCCGGCCGCGACAGCATCTGGGGTGTATTACGCGGCCCGAAAGGTGAATTCGAGGCCGCCAACGCCCTCGCCGCACGACTGGCGCTGCGCCTGCCGGTAGATCGGCCCGGCCGGGCGCTGGCCCGTTTCAACATTCCGACGCTGCTGTGTGTCTGCGACAACGACGCGGCCGCACCTGCGAAGGCCACGAAGCGTCACGCCCGAGGCTTGGCGCACGTGCAGGTCCAGGCCTACCCGTGTGACCACTTCGACATCTACGTGGGTGAATACTTCGACCGCGCTGTGTGTGACCAACTCTCTTTCCTGACAAAACAATTCGACGATACCGCACACGCCACAGCGTAGGCCGTTCCGGGCTCGTGGACGTGTGCAGATCGGGCACTCAGTCGGCGGCTGCGGCACGACTGTGAGCGCTGTTCAGCAGCGTCTCGATCACCGCGCGCCGCTGAGCCTGATCCGTCGGATGCGTCAGCAAGCCCTCGACAACGAAAACACCGATCGCGACCAGCGGATCGACTTCGTCGGTGGGCACGCCGAGCTCGATCAGCTCTGCCCGGAACAGACCCTCGGCCAGCGCGTGGAACTGCTCGTGCCATTCCTGAACGGACGCGGACTTCTCGGCGCGCGTGTGCACCGTGCTCACCAACTGACCCAGCTGCTCCAATTCCGCGATCAGCCACAACAGACGATCAGCCAGCCCCGAGCCCAGCCTTTCACTGTAGGCGGCCATCGAGTCGGCCAGGACCGCATCCAGGACCGCGATCAATATCGAGTCCTTGTCCTGGAAGTACCAGTACAGCGTGTTCGACACGACTCCGGCGTCCCGGGCGATCCGCGTCATCGATGCCGCGTCGTATCCCTCCTCGACGAACAATCGCCGCGCGGCTACCACGATCTCCGCACGCTTCTCTTCCCGATCCTGCGGACGTCTGTTGCGAGGCATCTCCAGTCCTGACCTAGTTTCCCCCCGATGCTATCTTGGCCGGCCCCCAAGAACGGCCTCGGCAGATGAACGGTCGAGCCCGCGGCGCGGCGGGACGATCTCGATGCGACGGTCGCTCGGTCCGTAGACGCATGTGTTCGCGTTTCAGGTGCTCGTCGAACCTGGCGAATTGGGTATGCCGCGTGAGTCCAAGGCTCGAGCGGAGCAGGGTTCTCCTAGTGCCTCGAAAGATCTGTCGCGACGCAGCGTTGCCAGATCTCGCCGGCCAGAACACGCAGAGGGGCGATCATCTTCTGATGCTCCAGCACGCTCACGGGGGCGCACACGGACAGCGCTGCAAGATTCCCGTACATGTGATCGGGCGGACCGATGGACACCCCGACGCACGCTATGCCGGGAAAGGCCTCGCCGCGATCGAACGCGGCGCCACGATCACGCACCTGGGCCATCTCGCTGTCGAAGCGGCTCCGTGCCGAAGGCGCTGTCGCGGAGTCGGTCCGGGTGCCGTCCTGAGAACGCTGGGACGCGACCGCCGAGTACGCCATGATCACTTTGCCCAGGGCGGTGGAGTGGGCCGGCACGCGCTGGCCGACGGCCGTCGGCGTCGAGCCCGATGTGCGCCCGTTCACCTTGGCCAGATAGACGGTGTCCCCGCGGTCCACCACCCCCAGTTGCACGGTGAACCCGGCGCGGTGCGCAAAAGCATGCATGAGAGGACGTGCATGATGCAGGAGGCGGTTCTGATTGAGCGCCGCCTGACCCATTTCGTATGCCTTCACCCCGAGCTCGTACGTCTGCTCGGGCGACCTGGCCAACCAGCCCGCATTGGCGAGTTGTTCCAGTAGGCGGTGCGCCGACGACCTGGGGAGCCCGGTGCGTGCGGTGACCTTGGCCAACGTCATCGGGCCTGTGCTCAGGGCCTCCAGGACCAGGGAGATCCGGTCCACAACGGACACGGGTAGGCCATCGGTGCGTGACGTACTCAATTTCTCCTCCTGAGACCCCCAGGTGTGACGCGCGTCACGGTACCTGTGGTGTGCCGCGCGCGGCAACCACGAGCGACCGTGCCAGGTGGCTCCGCCGGGGTTGAAACTGGCCTCCCGTTCTGCGGGAGACGGACATCACAGCGGAGTCCGGGTTCTCGATCCTGGTCACTGTGCGACGGGTGAGTTGTCGCGATCAGCCGACCAGGAGGCAGCGTGGGTTCCACAGACACCGAAGATCAGGTCCGCACCATCGATGTCGGTACGCCACCGGAGCGCTATGCGCGAGGATGGCACTGCTTGGGGCTCGTGCGCGACTTCGCGGACGGCAAGCCCCATCAGGTCGATGCCTTCGGGACCTCGCTCGTGGTGTTCGCCGGTGAGGACGGCAAGATCAACGTTCTCGACGCCTACTGCAGGCACATGGGCGGAAATCTCGCACAGGGATCCGTCAAGGGCAACACCATCGCCTGCCCGTTCCACGACTGGCGCTGGCGCGGTGACGGAAGATGCGCGGCGATTCCCTACGCGCGTCGCGTCCCACCGCTCGCCCGCACCCGGACATGGCAGGCGGCAGAAGTGAGCGGACAGCTCTTCGTGTGGCACGACCCGCAGGGCCGCAAGCCGCCTGCGGAGCTGGCCATTCCCGAGATTCCCACCTACGGCGACCCCGGCTGGACCGACTGGGTGTGGAACTCGCTCGACGTGACCGGATCCCACTGTCGCGAGATCGTGGACAACGTCGTCGACATGGCGCACTTCTTCTACGTCCACTACGGAATGCCGACCTACTTCCGAAACGTGTTCGAAGGCCATACGGCTACCCAGGTGATGCGGTCCCGGCCCCGCGAGGATGCCGTCGGCGTCAGCCAGAGCACCAACTACAGTGCCGAAAACAAATCCGATGCAACCTATTACGGTCCCTCGTACATGATCGACAAGCTGTGGAGCGGCGGCCGTGATCCCGAGTCGACGCCGAACATCTACCTGATCAACTGCCACTACCCCATCTCTCCGACCGCCTTCCGCCTGCAGTACGGCGTGATCGTGGAAAGGCCCGAGGGAATGCCTCCGGAGCAGGCGGAGCAGATCGCTCAGGCCGTCGCCAAGGGCATCGCGATCGGATTCGAGCAGGACGTCGAGATCTGGAAGAACAAGTCGCGGATCGACAATCCTCTGCTGTGCGAGGAGGACGGTCCCGTCTACCAACTGCGGCGCTGGTACGAACAGTTCTACGTCGACGTCGAGGACATCCGACCCGAAATGGTCAACCGATTCGAGTACGTGATCGACACCACGCGCGCACTGACGAGCTGGCAGGCCGAAGTCGACGAGAACGTCGCTGCGGGACGAAGTGCCTTCGCGCCGAACCTCACCCGGGCTCGTGAGACGGCCTCCGCCGAATCGGGATCCTGACCGCAATTCCGCATCACTACATACCCTCCTGGAGAAACCATGAGTTACGAAGTGCTCGACAACATCGTCGCGATCGCTGACGAGATCCGAGCGGGGGCAGACGACTCCGACCAGCTCGGTCGGCTGACGAACGACATGGCCGCCGGTCTCCGGCGGTCCGGCATCATCCGGCTGCTGCAGCGGAAGAAGTACAACGGGTACGAAGCACACCCTCGTGAGTTCGCCGAGACGGTGATGAAAACCGCCAGCATCTACGGTTCCGCAGGATGGGTCGGCGGTATCGTCGGTGTCCACCCGTGGCAGCTCGCCTTCGCCGACCCCAAGGTGCAGGACGAAGTGCTCGGCACCGACGCCGATACCTGGCAGGCGTCGCCGTACATGCCGGGTGGGATCGCGGTTCCTGTCGACGGTGGGTACAGGATGTCCGGGCGGTGGCAGTTCTCGTCCGGAACCGATCATTGCGACTGGATCTTCCTCGGGGCGATGGCCGGCGGTGAGGACGGCGCTCCCATCATGCCGCCCGTCAGTCTGCACGTGATCCTTCCGCGTTCCGATTACGAGATCGTCGACGACTCATGGGATGTCGTCGGTCTGCGTGGAACCGGAAGCAAGGACATCGTGGTGAAGGACGCGTTCATTCCCGAATACCGGGTGATGGACGGCGGAGCAGTGATCGACGGGACAGCGGCCAAGGAGTACGGCGTCACCGAGACCCTGTACCGGATGCCGTGGTCGACGATGTTCCCGCTCGGCATCACCTCCGCCACTATCGGAATCTGTGAAGGTGTGCTCGCGGCCGGTATCGACTACCAGCGCGGGCGTGTGGGTGCGGCGGGAACAGCGATCAAGGACGATCCGTACGTCCTGCACGCCCTCGGCGAAGCCGCTGCCGAGATCGACGCTGCCCGCCAGCAACTCCTGGCGAACGTCGATCGCATCTGGGATCTCGTCGACTCCGGCAAGGAGGTCAACTTCGAGACCCGGGCGGCGTCGCGGCGCAACCAGGTGCGTTCCGCGTGGCGTGCCGTCCGTGCCGCGGACGAGATCTTCGATCGCTCCGGTGGGAATGCGCTCCGCGTCGACAATCCGTTGCAGCGGTTCTGGCGGGACGCTCACGCCGGCCTGCATCACGCAATCCACGTCACCAGCACCACCTATCACGCGTCGGCCATGGCCTCCCTCGGAGTCGACGTGCCGGACGGGCCCCTCCGCGTGATGATCTGACACTTCTTGCGTACTCGAAAGGGAATTCTGTGACTGAGATCAAAAGCCTCGGCTACGTTCGCGTCCAGGCCACCGACATGGCGCGCTGGCGCGAACTCGGGTTCGACGTACTCGGCTTCGCGCCGGGTACCGGTCCGGAGGAGGACGCACTGCACTTCCGCATGGACGAACGTCCGGCTCGGATCACCGTCGAACCAGGCGACACCGACCGCGTGACCGCAGTCGGCTGGGAGGTCCGGGACGGTACGGCCCTGCGGGCTCTCGCGGACCGACTGACCGCTGCGGGATACGAATTCGAGGCCATGCCGTTCGAAACGTGCGAGCGACGGCGTGTCGAAGGCGGGCTGACCATGAAGGATCCGGGTGGTACTCCGCTCGAATTCTTCTTCGGTCCGGCTCTCGATCACAGTCCTGTGATCACGCGCTACGGACAGAAGTTCGTGACAGGTGCACAAGGTCTCGGGCACGTGGTCATGCCCACCACCGCCTTCGACGAATCGTTCCACTTCTACACGGACGTGCTCGAATTCCTTCCGCGAGGAGCGTTCCGGCTGCCGACGCCTCCCGGTGTGGATCCGATGCGGATCCGGTTCCTTGGTGTCAACCAGCGTCACCACAGCCTCGCGCTCATGCCCAGCCCGGAGGATCGAGACCCGGGACTGGTTCACGTGATGGTGGAGGTCGATTCTCTCGATGCAGTCGGTCGTGCCCTCGATCAGGTGACCGCCCGGGACTTTCCGGTGTCGTCCACACTGGGCCGCCACACCAACGACAAGATGGTGTCCTTCTACGTCCAGGTCCCGGGCGGATGGGACATCGAATACGGCACCGAAGGCATGCTCGTCGACGAGACCTACTACACGGCCGAAGAGATCACCGCGGACAGCTACTGGGGTCACGAATGGTTGTGGGCCAAGCAGATGAAGGAAGCGGCCGTATGATTCCCGCAATCCCCTCGAGTGATGTCGATGCCGTCGTGATCGGTGCCGGCATCTCCGGGCTCTACGCCGTATACAAGCTTCGAGAACGCGGGATGACCGTCCACGGTTTCGAATCCGCCGCGGGAGTCGGGGGAACCTGGTTCCACAATCGTTATCCGGGTGCCCGTTGCGACGTCGAGAGCATCGACTACTCGTACTCGTTCGACGAGGAACTGCAGCAGGAATGGACGTGGTCCGAGCGGTTCGCCACTCAGGAGGAAATCCTGGCGTATCTCGAACACGTCGCCGACCGGCACGACCTGCGGAGCGCTTTCGAGTTCCTCACCCGGGTGGTGTCCACCGTGTACGACGAGGAGTCGGCGCTGTGGACCGTCACCACCGATACCGGACGATCGGTCACGGCGCGGTTCTGCATCATGGCCACGGGGGTGCTGTCGGCGACGAACCGGCCCGACATCCCCGGCCGCGACACTTTCGCGGGCGAGTCCTATCACACCGGTGAATGGCCGCACGAGCCGGTCGAATTCGCCGGTAAGCGTGTCGGCGTGATCGGAACGGGTTCGTCGGGCATCCAATCGATTCCTTTGATCGCGAAGGAAGCCGACCATGTGTTCGTCTTCCAGCGGACCCCCAACTATTCGCTCCCGGCCGGTAACCGCCCGCTGACCCCCGAGCAGATCGCCGAGGTCAAGGCGACGTATCCGGAGCGCCGGCGACTGGCACGGATGAGTGGCGGAGGAACCCCCTTCACCCCGTATCCGAAGAGCGCGCTGGAAGTCGACGAAGCCGAGCGTCGCAGGGTCTACGACGAGTGGTGGCAACGCGGAGGTTATCTCTTCGCGAAGGCGTTCCCGGACCAGACGACCAACCTCCAGGCGAACGATACGGCCCGCGAATACGTCGAAGCGAAGATCCGGGAGATGGTGAAGGACCCCGAGATCGCCGACCAGCTGATTCCGAAAGACCATCCCATCGGTACGAAGCGCATCGTCACCGACGACGGATACTTCGAGACGTTCAACCGCGACAACGTGACGCTGGTGAACCTGCGCACCACTCCGATCGTGGAGATCACAGAAGACGGCGTGTGCACGAGCGAACACCACTACCCACTCGACATGATCGTCTTCGCAACCGGATTCGATGCGATGACCGGTGCGCTGGCACGCATCGATATCCGTGGCCGCGGGGGACGTACCCTCCGTGAGGAGTGGTCTGCAGGACCGCGAACCTATCTGGGGCTCGCGTCCCACGGCTTCCCCAATATGTTCTTCATGGTGGGTGCGGGCAGCCCGAGCGTCCTGGCGAACATGGTATTGATGGCAGAACAGCAGGTGGACTGGATCTCGGACTGCCTCGACCATCTCGACGAGCACGACGCCGCCTCGATCGAAGCGACCGAGCAGGCCGTCGACGAATGGGTGGCCGAGTGCAACGAGAAGGCTGCGGGCACCCTGTTCCCATCGGCGAACTCCTGGTACATGGGCGCGAACATTCCGGGCAAACCTCGGGTGTTCATGCCGTACATCGGTGGATTCGCGAACTACGGCAACATCTGTGCCGAGATCGCTGCAGCCGGCTACAAGGGGTTCGAGATCGTGCGCCGAGGAGCGATCGAGACGCCCACCGAACTCTCGGCGGGGAAGGGCTGATGATGACCGAGACGATCTCCCTCGGCTCGGGTGCCGAGCAACTGGAAGACCGCCATGCCCTGCTGCACGCCGCGATCGATGTGTGCGATCCGGCACCGCTTCTCATGTCCCTGGTCCACGCGACCGGCGACACGGGCCTGCTCGACGAGTTCGCTCCGCGCCTGACGATCAGCGAGCCGGGCAACCACTATCGCACCGGGACGCGTCCGACTACGCCGCCGGGACAGTACCCGGCCGACGTGGTCGCAGACATCCGGGCGCGCGCCCACGATCTGCTCACGCCGGATGCAGGAGATCGGCTCGGTGTTCCCGATCCGGAGTTGTTCCTCCGCATGGCGACGGTCGCGACCTCGGAGCGCGTCGACGAGGAATTCGTTCCGATTCTCCGTGAGCAAGCGGGCTTCGTCCTTTCCGAGCGCTGCGTCCCGGTTACGCGGAATCCGGCTCCGGAGTTCTCCGTGATCGTGATCGGTGCCGGAATCGTCGGCATCAACGCAGCGATCAAGCTCGGCGAGGCCGGTTTCACCTACCGCGTGTTCGAAGCTCGCGACGAAATCGGCGGAACGTGGTCGCGCAACACCTATCCCGGTGCTGCCGTCGATACGCCCAGCCACTACTACTCGTATTCGTTCGAGCTCAATCCAGGGTGGTCCAAGTACTATCCGACAGGTACCGAATACCAGAAGTACCTGAAGGGTGTCGTGGACACCTACGGAATCGCAGACAACATCTCCTTCCGTACGCGGGTGCAGTCGGCGCGGTGGCTCGACGATCAGCACGTATGGGAGGTCACCGTCGAGTCCACCGACGGGACCCGCGAGGTGCACCACGCCAAGGCCGTCGTGACAGCACTCGGGATGCTCAACTCTCCGAACATCCCGGATGTCGAGGGTATGGACACCTTCGGCGGCACCATCGTGCACACCGCCGAGTGGGACGAGAACCTCGACCTCACCGGCAAGCGCGTCGTCGTTCTGGGCACAGGATGCACGTCCGTCCAGGTGGTCGCGAGCATCGTCGATCAAGTGGAAGCGCTCGACGTCGTAGTCAGGTCGCCGCACTGGATCGTGCCGGAGAAGGCTGTCGTGAACCAGGTTCCGGACGGCGAGAAATGGGCGCTGGCACATCTTCCCCGGTACCACGAGTGGTTCCGGCTGCGCTCCTACTGGTTCGCGTCGGACAACCTCTATGTGATGCCACGCATCGATCCCGAATGGGCGAAGACGCACTTCTCGGCCTCACCGGCGAACGAGATGGTGCTCCAGACGGCGTTGAACCACCTGCAGGCCAGCTTCCCCGACCGTCCGGATCTCGTCGAGAAGCTGACGCCCGACTTCCGTCCGTACAGCAAGCGGATCGTCAAGGACCCGGGCTTCTTCGCGGCGCTCACCCGTGATCACGTGACCCTGCATCGCGCGTCCTTCCGGGAGGTGACACCGGAGGGGGTGGTCACGACCGAGGGTGTCTTCGTGCCCGCCGACGTCATCGTTCTAGCGACGGGCTTCAAGCTGGAGTTCACGACCTCGATCGACATCGTGGGGACAGAGGGACGTACTCTCGCCGAGCAGTGGAAGGGGGGCGACGACCCTCGGGCGTATCTCGGCATCCAGGTGTCCGGTTTCCCCAACCTCTTCGTCACCGCGGGACCGAACTCGGCGCCCAACCACGGTGCCGGCCACAACATCCTCAGTGAGGAACACGTCCACTACATCGTCGAGTGTCTGCAGTACCTCGTGGAGAACGGACACGATGCGATGGACGTTCGGCAGGATGTGCTCGACGAGTACAACCGCAGGGTCGACGAGGCGCTGGACAAGACCGTGTGGGTGCACCCAGGCGCGGAGACCAACGGTTACTACCGGAACAGCGAAGGACGCGCCGTCGTGCCGTGCCCGTGGCGGCTCGTCGACTACTGGACACTGCTGCGCGAGCCGAATGCCGACCACTTCGAGTTCTTCGATTCCGCGCACACGAACCGGGAGGAATCGCCGACGTGACGATGCAGGCACTGGCGTGCGAGAAGTGCGGGCTCGGGGTGCTCGTCGAGAAGTTCAGCCCCGCACACACGTCGATCCAATGGGAATCCGACACTTCCGAATGTCCGCTCATCTCGCAGAGCGGCTTCGCGCCCGGTAACCACCACCGGGAGTGCAGTGCGCTTCGAGACAGTATCGACCGTGCGGTGGCGAGAAGTGTGCTGACCGAATCGCATATCGAGTTGCCGGTCGGCCCGCATCTGCCCCGATTGCACTGAGCGTGACGGAAGGGCCCCGCAGCAGAAGGCGGTTTCAAGGGGTCGACGCAACACCGCTGTTAGTTGGTGGTGATTAGATCACGCAGACGCTCGGCTGGGGTATCCCAGCCGAGCGTTTTGC
>NZ_JBEYUH010000026.1:0-25148 GCF_040643435.1 Rhodococcus sp. NPDC047139 | reverse complement strand
GTCGAATCACACGGCGGCCGACTACCGTGAGACACCGGTCCTCGCTGAGGCCGGAACCAGATAGCCGAGCCTCCGCCGAACTCGGGGCGATTCAGTCAGCTGTCGTCAAAGCTGTCTGCACATCGAAGAGGCGGAACTTCCACTCGACGTAAGCACCGCCAACGACATATATCGAAGCTTGTAGATCCGGACTATCAGGCGGGATCGTGCGACGTAGGGCGAGGTGTTCGTCGATCGCTTGCTCCAGGCGGGCGATTGGCTCCATTGCTCTGTTCACTGACTCCTACAGTGCGGCTACTGAACGCGCCTGCTCGCGGTACCACTCGGCCTTGATCTGTCGATCGAGGCGAGTTTCAGCCTTCGTGAGCTCCTTCTCGTGCCGCTGCTCAGTCTTATCCGCTTCGGCTTGTGCACGCTCCTCTGCTGCGCGGGCGTGCCGACCGGCCTGTACGGCCAACCCGACAGACACCAGTGCGAGAATAGTCGCGCCTATAGCCGATGCCCACGCCCCGGCCGATCCGACTTGAGTCTCGGTGAACCGTCTACCGGTGATTCGGAAGAACCATTCATAGCCAGCAAGTACGGCGAGAGTGAGTATTACTGCTGCGACGGCGAGGCCGAGGAGACTCCCAAGGGCGTAGCCGGTCTTCTTAAGCACCAGGGGAGCGTACTGGCCTGCTAACCATGTGCCGGGTTGGCCACCCAGCAATGTGCCGCTACGGGCGGCCCGACCAGACTGACGAAGTAGGCATTCCCTGCATCGGGGTGCTGTGGGAGGAGGTGTTCGGATGTCGACGAGCGGCGAGGTGATGCCGGGGTGGTTCTGGCGGGTGGGGATGCCGTTGCCGGAGCGCCGCGGGGAACTGCGGGTAAGCGCCGGCACGGAGGCGGAGCTGCGTGTCGAAAGACCCATTTCGCCCAGTCGTTCGCTTCGCGTCGAGCAGCGCGGATCGAACGGGATTTACGCGGTGACAACCAGCGGAGATCCGGATGATGTCGTTGCGGATTTTCAGCCGGTGACGGTGCAGGGTGTCCTCGACGACGGGACCGAAGTCACGGTCATGGACGCCCAGGCTGACCACGATGTCCTTCTGCGGCAGTGGTTTCGGGCCCCTGTCGTGGTGATGGGTGCTCATCTGGGCGGTCGGGAGCAGGGCTATGCGTCGGTGCGGTTCTGTCTCGACGATCCCCGCTGGTGGACTCACCTGATCGATCCTGCACGTGGGCCGGGTTGCGGTGAGGTCGGCTCGGTGCGTGTGTATGCCGATGACGACGCACAGGTGTGGTTCGAACATCGAGCACGCAGCCCGCTGACCCGCCGGGAGTACGACCGTCTCGTTATCGATCCGGTGCTGACACTGGCGAAGCTGGCCACACAAAGTCGGTTGCATGTCACCGCGCTCGAATTTCGGGTCGCGGACGAGCGGAATGTCGAGGACACGCGGTGGCTGCCGGCGATCGGCAGGATCATCGACTCCGGGACTGCCGGCTCCTATCCCGACGCGGTGATCCCCACACAGGAGCTGACGCTGGAGGTGTTCTCCGACTGGATCGGTGTGAGCCGTGACCTGGACGGGTTGGCGAGCGCGGTGGCCGATCCCGTTCGCGGGGCCATCCAGGCACAGGCACTGACGATGTGTGCCGTCGCGGAGGGACTGCACCGGCGCCTGTGTCCGGTTACCTCCCGCTTTCCGGGACTCAGCGGCAATGCGCGTGATCGTGTCCGCCGCGCGGCACGCACAGCCGGCGCGGAGATGCTGGAGCAGAAGGGGTTCGACCGCGAAGTGTCGGAAAAGGCGCTGAACGAAGCCCTGAGCCATTTCGACGAGCTTCCGTATCGCCGGCGTCTGGAGCAGCTACAGGACTCGGCCGAGTGCGCGGTCCCCGAGATCGTGGCCGACTTCTCGGATTGGCCTGTTCAGGTGTGTTCGGCGCGCAACCAGCTCGCGCATCAGGCGTACACGTCGGACGCGTCGTCCGACGGTCTGTTGCTTCTGCTGATCGCAGTGGATTATTCGTTGTCGTGGGTGCTGCGGACGGTGTTGTTGCGCCGGGCCGGGATACCGGATGAGGTGGTGCTCCGTTGTTTTGATAACGATGCTCGCTATGGGTTGTACCGGGCGAATGTGCGAAGTTATCTGGATTCGGGGGAGGGGCGCGGACCTGAGCCGTGTTGTCGCTGACTGCGCTGAGTTCCCGGCAGCGAAAGTGGCGCTGTTCGAGACGCTGACGGGGATGGTGCTAACCGAGGATTAGCTCGACTTCATCTCATTCACTTCCGACGAGCCCCCACCGGCTGGTATCCGGTGGGGCGACCAGTGGCCGGTAGGACAGGTTGTTCGCCATCACGGGTCTGCACCCCTGGTCCGTACTGTCCGCGACATGATTACCTACTGCGCAACTGAAGCTATGGGCACGAGTCTTCGCGAGTGCTCGGCGAACTACGTCCGGGAGTGTCTGTTGAACGGCTCCGGAGCGGTCCGAATCGACCATCTCGACGGCACGGTCGAGTACATCGCTGGAACGAGGTATGACCTGAGTCCGCTTCGCTGGGAGGCGAGGCCGGCGGACGACATCATCGAGCTGATCTGCACGGGCATCGTCGTGCGTGAGGTCTCCGGCGGCGTGGGGATCCGACGAGCGACGATCGCGGATCTCGATCGCGTGAATGGTCCGAGCTTGCAGCAGGGTTGACCGCCGTCCGAGGTCAGCAGGCACTCTCTCGATGCACCCTGGTGGGTGTCCGCTGACGCCGCTCTGCTTACGCCTGTCTTCTCGTCCGTGTGGACGACTGGAAATGGCCCCGGCGCATCCATGAGGGACGTGCCGGGCATTGGTGACGTTGGCAATTCGAGATGCTCCGCGACTGGGTTCTGCTCGGCGCGGCGCTCCCGTGGAGCAACCGGGACGAGAACGCGGCGGGACGTTGTCGCTTACCCTGATCACGAGCTTTTGCGCAGAAGCCCGGTTACGCCGGCGAGCAGGATCGCGGTGAAGATCCAGGCGAGGGCACGTAGCGTCGGCATACCGGCTTTCGCCCACCACGGTGCTGGCGGTCCAGTCCGGGCGGACGAAGCCGGTCGCGGCCGGGCAGTGAAGGCGAAACGCCTCTACGGCCGATTCGCACTCACCTCGTGGTCCGTTGACCGCGTCCACCACAAGGGTGCCGCCCTCACCGAGGCGCACGTCCGCCTGACCGTCAACGACGCGCCGTTCACGGCGGTGATGAAGTGGTTGTGCACCGACGGCCAGGGCGGAACCCTGCTCGACTGGCAGGACGGAGGACTCTGGCGACTCTTCCCGTACTCGCCCCTCCCTCTTCTCACCGAGGCGGCCTGACCCCACCCCCTCCGGAGTGCAGGGCGGCTGGGTAGTGCCCCTCCACGCTTCGATGCGGCCCGACCGGCCTACCGGCCCTGCCCGCCGGGCCCGGGCACCACCACACTGGCCGAAACGACGCGGACGCGGCACAGACATGAGTGAGGTGACCGTAGCCGGCGCGGATGCGCGCGGCGTCCGGTCCGGGGCGAGGGATCGAGGTCGGCACCGCCTTCGCGGGGCATCGCCGCGTCGGCCGCAGCCGCCCACCAGCACGGATTCCTCAGCAGAGGTCGCAAGGTATCGCTGTGGGACAGGGCGGAGCGAATGGCTGTCTCGGACGACAACGCGGCACACGCTCGCTGATCGACCCGAATCCGGAATTCGCGAGAAAAACTTCCTCGACCGATGCGGACAGGCCCACCTTCTTCGTGCCGATGCCGGGCTGGATGCGAACCGACCCTTTGTCTGCGTCGTCACTGTGTCACAAGGTCTCGAAGTTGAATCGCATCACGTTTCATAACACGTCTCAGCTGCGAAGTCAGCGCTCGTTGGCTGCGATCTCGGAATCGGATTCTGTGCCATCGTGGGCGTCATGAACACGAACAACGAGTCACCCGGTGCTACGCAAATCGGTGAGGACATCAAGTCCACCCCGGCTACCACGCGGGCGTACATGACCGACCTTGAAGCCCGGGGCTTCACGCCGGTCCGCCACAGTTTCGTCCAACAACACTCGTTGTTCGCGTCATCGTCCCGGAAGGCTCCGCTGGCGCACCTTGTCGCAGCCCGACGCGAACGAGAACTGAACGCGTACCTGCTTCTCCTCATGAACTTCAGTCAGCTCGAGAAGCGGACGGAACCCTTGCCGGCCACGGTGTGGGCACGTGCGATGTCACCGCGCGAGGACGATCCCCTGCCGGAGCAGGCCGTGAGCCGCATCTGGAAGAACCTCGAGGAGCACAAGCTGATCGACCGGACCCGGAAGTGGAAACGAGCTCATGTTCTGCCCCGTGACGAGTCCACGACCCGCAAGTACACCCGACCTCGCCCCGACGCGGTCGCAGATGAGGAAAGGTACCGGGAGATCTACTTCATCCTGCCGTCGGCCTACTGGACCGAGGGCTGGCACGCGACGTTGTCACTGCCCGCGCGGGCGTTGCTGCTGATCATGCTGCACGGAACGAGTTCCGCCGAAGACACCTACCTGCCGTACGCCAAGGCAGAGGACTGGTACGGCATCTCAACAAAGACCGCGGAACGCGGAATCGTCGAACTGCTCGATACGAAACTGCTCAAGATCACCCGGAAGGAGAAGGTTCGCGCCGACTTCGCTGCTACGGGATTCACGACGCGCACCTACTACACCCCCACGGGGCACTTCAGCACCACTGCCCGGAAGGCTCTGCAAGACCAGACCAAGCGCGAATCGGAGGCCCGCTCGAGCCGGCGACTGAGGACGTCAGACGATGAGTAAGAAACCGCTCGATCCCCGTTTCGATCCCGAGATCACCCGTTCCTTCAAGCGCACCCTCTGCGCTGCCGTGCTCATCCGCGCGGAAAAGGCACCTGCGAAAGGCGGTTCGGTCGTCGCGTCGGTCGTGGGTGTGGCTGTGGTGATGCTGGTTGTTCTGACCGGACGCACCGAGCTGCTGGATGTCCTCGGAAGCGGGCCGTAAGCATGATCGGTTCTCGACGGCCGTTCACATTCAGAGTGAGCGGATGTGATCGGCCGCCTCGGCGAGGCTCGCGAATCGCATCACCTGTACGGGAGCTGTCCCGACCGGCCACACATAGTGTGCCGGCTCGTCGCTACCCGTTCCCTGACTGAAGGCGTACTCATGCCCCTTCGCCTTCGCTGCGAGCCGGAGGGATTTCGGTGTGTATTCGGCCTCGGAACCCCACCGCTGACCATCTTGGCGGGCGATCGCCTCGGCCGTGAGCTGATAGTCGGGCGGCATCCCCAATTCCCGCGCCGCGGCACGGACCCGGGACCGCAGTACCTTCCCGGCGGCGTCGTTCTTGTCCCTGCGAATGAACCGCATCGCCGACAGCGCCCACAGCATCGAGGACGCGACGAGCAAGACGAGTGCTGGTCGATTCGGCTCTTGCGGAAAAGGCACGAACTCGTAGCCGTTCGAGCGAGGGGACGATTTATCCAGGTCCAGGTAGAAGTCGGTCAACATCGGCGATGCGTGCGTCAGACCGCACAGCAGGCGGTAATGCGCGTAGAGATCACCACCACCGTCGAAGTCGGCCACCATCTTGACGATCTTGTTGGCCTGGGCAGTTGAGTTCGACTCGATCCCGAGGAGATCAGTGCCGACGACCTTCTCGGCGATCTGGCGCAGCTCGTCACTGTCGGCCGCCCGTAGGCTCTGCTGGAGGGCTCGGCGGGATGCGGGGTCCTGTGCGATCCACGCCTGGACCGCATCGGTGGACTGCGCAATCCACATCGCGGTGAGCGCGTACTCGAAGCACGAGCGGATGGTGGGCGCCGCAACCAGCGGCCCGTGGGACTCGATCAGGTCGAGGGCGGCAGCGCCGAGGCGGCGGACGTGATGGGCCAACGCCAGGACACGGGTGGTCTTCTCTGCATCGGACGGCTTGCCGCTGATCACGGTGAAGGTGCCGGCGTCCAGCATCTGATCCCAGATGCCGAAGAGCTGGCCGGCGATGTCGGCATAGTCGGGGGTGGCGGTCGAACTCACCGCTCGAGAGTATTCCGCCCACCGCCCGACGAAGCATTTCGGTCAGGGAACACGCGAGAACACGCGACTCACAGCGACGGGATCTCCTTCGGGTCGGTCACGGTGCCGGACTCGTCGATCGTCACCCACGTGAAGACACCCCCGATGCCGGGCACACCGACCTGTTCGTCGATATCGTGTCCCTGCTGCTGCTCGAACGCGCGGATGGCGTCGGCCAGCTCACCCACCGGCATGGACTTAGGTACGGGATCGAGCTGAAGTGAGGCGGGCGTGTACCGGGGAGCCTTGTCGTCCTCGTTCTCCAGCACCCGCAGAACCGCCTGGCTCGCAGCTTCCTCGCGTGCGGCGCGAAGCAGGTCGAGGACTCGGTCTTGTGTGGTGACGAGATCGGCGGGTTCGTTGTAAGCGCACTGGTTCGCCATCCGGTTGGTCGGCGATACCAGTTCGATGTTGAAGAAAGGTTCCAGCGGCATAGCAGGTTCGCCTTGCACCACGAATGTCTGGCATTCGTCGTAGTAGTCGATCTGCCGCTCGTGATCGGGGTGGATCATCGCGCTCTTCGGGTTGCCGTAGCCGTTGGGGTACTGGGGGCCGAATGGCACACCGAGCACCGTAAGGCACTGCTCGGCCACGGCTTTGCATCGGCACCATGCTGGGGCGTCCGAGGAGGACGTGAGAGAGTTCTCGTCCGGAGCGCACTCGCAGATCATCTCGAGCTGTCGCTCACCGTGGCAGAGGGGGCAGTCGGCTTGGGGTACGAACTCCTGGCCGGGTTTGAGGTCGAAACCGCCCTCGAAGCATATGACCACGTCGTGGCACTTCTTATTCGAGTGGCAGTCGCATTCGAGTTCCAGGTTGACCTGCCGGATCGCGGCTCGAAGGGTCTCGGCGATCTGCTCGAAGCTGGGCATTTCCCCGTCGGGTGTCGTGTGCTCGCTCCAGAACTGGTCGAGCACGTCGGCGACCGTGGTGTGCGTTCGGAACGTTGCTCGTCCGCTCGAAGCGGTCACCCAGCCACTGTCGCCGGCACGGTGCACCCGCACCTTCTGAGCCGTGTCGGTCACGACCGTGTGAGGGGAGTCGGCGGGGGCCTGGATACATGTGCGGCCGTCCGCGGCGACGACGAGACCATTCGTGGCACGAGCGAGAACGATGACAGTCACCTGCTCATTAGAGCCGATGAAAGGCTCCCCGCTCCCACATACGGCTTCGTCTGGCAGCGGTATGTGGGTGCGGTGGTGTTCACCTCGGTGGACGACGAGGGGGAGACGCAGAGCCTGCGTGAGGGCCAGGTGGAGGCGTTGCTGACGACGGCGCGTCTCGGTGGTGCGGTCGTGGTCGATGCGACGGTGGACGAGGCAGAGGTGGGCGCGTGATGCGTCGGTGGTGATCGAGTGGACGGACTGGGTGTTGTCGGCGTGGCGCAGCAGGGGTTTCAGTGCCTGATGACGATGTAGTGTCCGGTGGTTTCTTGGAATTCGACGGCCGCGGCGATAGCTGCGTCGTCGAGTGTGGTGGCGTGGTGGGGAACGACGACGAGTTTGTCGTCATCGTCGTGGAGTCGGTGAACGATCGCGATGCAGGTGCCGTGTGCTGAGCTCATCGGTTCGGAAGGGCCCAGGTAGTAGGCGTCGAGTTCGTCGCCGTCGGGGGCGAGTGTGCCGGGGACGTAGCCGTAGTTCGCCAGGTAGACCAACCCGTGGGTGGGGTGGTGGCTTCCGTAGGGGCGGTCGATAACCAGGTCGACGGTGCGGCCGAGGAATGGCCGCGCCAGTTTCAGCGATTCGGATTCCTAGAAATGCGCTGGGTTGGTCATCTTCGCAGGTTATGGGGTGGTCGCCGCTGTTGCGGGTTTGCCGTATCGATAGCGTGCGGATGTGTCCCGGAACCCGAATTCGACGCAGATGTCATCCGGATGTGACTGAGAGAGAGAAGTGTCGCGGCGCATCCCCGTGCTGATTTGTGTGCGTGGCGTCGTCGGCCGCCGGAGCAGCGAGTCCACCAACGGGTCAGCGGATTTCTTCGATCACGCTCGTGCCCTTACCCGGGCGTGATTCCCAGGCCCAGTTCTCTTCTATGCGTAGGCGACCGTCGCTGAGCACTTCGATCCGGCTGTCGCAGACTCCGTTCGCGGTAGTGTCGTCGACGCTGAGATGCGCGTAGCGAAAGTGCAGCCGTTCACCGTCACGTGTCCCGACGAGGAAACCCCGCACGATCTCTCCGCCGTCGTAGTCGGCCCAGATGACAGCGTTGTCCTGTGGTACCGGAAACGGGTGGCGCTACCGACCTGTCCGGTGGGCGAGTTGCTGACACCGGCGAACACCCTGCCCTCGAGGTCGAGGGTGGAGGACGAGGGGTGCGCAGCATCGGCAGTGGTCATCCCGGCACCATAGCCAAGACCAACCCGGCAGTGTTGCCCCGTAGACCCGCGGAGCATCCGCCGAGTGCGCGGTGGAAAAACACCTCCGGGCGATCACCCGGTCAGGGAGCGGTCGGTTTCGTCTCAGATCGCGGTGTCGCCGTCTCGAGGTTGTCGGGCATCGTGGCCAGCGTCCGTAGGACGGTGTCGTAGTTCTCGGCGGACACGCCGTGGGACAGGATCCGCGCGATGCGTGATTGTGTGGCTCACCTGCTCGAGTAGGTTGCGGCACGACTTACCTGGTCGGTTGGTTGTGTTTGCTCGGCCGTTCCATATACGTCGGGCCGTAGGCAACGAATCCGAATCGGGAGTAGAGCGAGTGCGCATCTGCTGTATGCAGCATCCAGCGGAAGTCCTCGGCGTCGGGGTCCGACAGTAGGTGGTCGAGTACGGCGCTGGCGATGCCTTCGCCGCGGTGTTTCGGGAAGACGAACCCGTCTGCGATGTATCCGTAGCTGACACCGTCGGAGGACACCCGGACGGCGCCGAGTAGCTGTCCGGAGTCGGATGCCCTGGCGGCATAGACCTTCCAAGCGCTGTCGAATTGTCTGCGGATCTGGTCCCGCAATCGCCACCTGTTCCAGTAGGCGTCGCTTACCAGGAAGTCGAGGGTGCGGGCCAGTTCTTCGGGCGAGAGGTGGTTGTCGACGACGATGCTCATGACCTCACTACTACCGTGTCCGGGGCCGACTCTCAGCTCTATTTCGTGTCGACACCTCCGCCCAACAGCCGAGCGGGGGTTGTGCCCCTACGCGTATGTTGTCCGCTTGTTGTCGGGGTTGCCGCAGTACAGCGCCTACGGAACCGGGCGTGTCCCTTGTGTCGATGCGTTGTTTTGCGAAGGAGGTACTCGTCTTCTGAGCTCTCCGCCGTGGATGGCTGCCGCGGTTCAGTTCGCAGGCGTATTGGCCTTGCTCGGTGTGGGGTTTGTGGTGGCCGGGTTGTGTGAGCACCTTCCGGTGGTGCGGTATGCGGGTCTTGCTGCGTTTGTCGTCGGTGTGGTCACCTCGTCGGATTTCGCACGGGGGTGGCTGCCGTTGGCCGAGACCGGAACCTATGATCTGGTCCCGGCGCTGGTGACCGCGATGGTTGGGGTGGGCGCGGCGGTGGTGGGGGTGTGGCTGTGGGTGCGGAGCCGTCGGGACGCAGGAGAGCCGGTCTCGCCCGGTGGTCGGTGACCGACGCGCGAGTGGTCACGCTGCGCGTGGTCGGCTGTGCCGGATCGATACCAAGTCCGGATCCGTTTTCGTTCAGGGAAATTCCCGTGTGACGGCTCTCGTCCCGCATGTCGCGGCCCGGTGTGATCGTGTGGTGGAACCGATCTGCCGGCCGGGTCCGTGCCCGTGCCTCCGCCGTGCCGGGCGGCGGGTGGCAGGATCGCGAGATCGACGGGCTTATCGCAGCGCTGAAGGGCCCCTGAGGATGCATCGTCGCAGGATCATGGGTTCGACATCGTCGCCGCAGTCGGATATCACGAGGTTGTGCGGACGAACCATATTGCCCCCAGCTTCACCGCCGGGACCGCGTTGCAGAAGGCGCTGGCCGCTACCGGCGACGACTGCACGATCTTGACCGACGTCGATGATCTCAGCTGGGGTCCGATCGACGCACCGTCGCTGCGCCGTCACCCATCCGGTTGGTGGTTCAGCGATGTCGTCGCGGGGCGACATCATCCGTGGATGCCGGCTTTCGGACGGTGGGATCCGCGCTTCATCGACGCATCGACTCCGACGGTTTTCTGGTTCGGCAGACGATCCGCTGAAGAACTGTGCAGCTTGCTGCATTTCGCGAGCACTGCCGAGGGGCGACCCTGGTCACTGATCGACGTCACCGAAAACAGCGGCTCCGGGAGTGTCTCGTCCACGGCGCCATCGGAATTGAGTCGGCTCGTCGACACTGCGCGACCGGTTGATACCAGCAAGTCTGCCGAACTGGCCGAGCGTTGGCGAACGCTTCAACACGAGAACGCACCGTTTCGGGTGCTGACGGGTTCGACCCTGAGGTCAGCGCCGGAGGATCACTTCGACGAATTGTTGCTTCAGCGCACGCCGATGCTGCCGACACCGATGAGCCGAGTCGTCGCCGAAGCGATGGGCACGAACCCGTCAGGGTCGGTCGCGGACT
Organism: Rhodococcus sp. NPDC047139; assembly: GCF_040643435.1. Classification (NCBI taxonomy): domain Bacteria; kingdom Bacillati; phylum Actinomycetota; class Actinomycetes; order Mycobacteriales; family Nocardiaceae; genus Rhodococcus; species Rhodococcus sp. NPDC047139. The sequence continues at coordinate 14,576 of NZ_JBEYUH010000026.1, read as the reverse complement.
ACGTGTTGAGGGGACGGTTGATCGCGCTGATATCCGAGGGGAAGATCGCCGCAGAGGGCAACCCCAGCACGATGGAATCGTGTCTCATCTACCGTGCGAGCACGTGAACCCTGTTGCCGCAGGACGCGCGCGATGCCAGAGCGAACACCGTCGTACCGATAGTCGCGATGGCACCGAGGGGGAGGGCCCACCCGGTCGAGAAGTGAGCACTCGTCTCGACGATTGAGAAGTGATCACCGTGAAGGACTGGACGTTGATCAGTCGGCTGCATCATTCAACTTCGAGAAATCTGCCATTTCGCCTTCTGATCAGTTGAACAGGGCAGAATCTGCTCGTGATCGCTTGGGAGCTGACGGTCTTCTACCGGCGTGGTGACTCCGGTGGTGGGCAAGGACTGCACGGTCTGAGCAACAGTGACTCCGTCGTGCAGGCAGTACGCGATGCGGTGCGAGCGGCCCGGGAGTGGGCGGACAGAACCGGCAGCACCATCAAGGCGGTGCCGGGCCGTTTGCTGATCAACGGGGTGCAGGGGCCGATCGATCTTCCCGGCCTCGATGGTTCGTTGCCTCTGGATGAGGTCGCGACCGGAGCCGAAGACGCGCTGCACCACTGGCACGTTCAGCAACGTCATGCCGTCCCCGAGGGCGAGAGCGCTAGTGCGATCGAGCCGGAAGACGACGGCACCGCACCGCGGTCCGTCAGCCGCGGCGGTGAGCTGACCGTGTTGTGGCAGGACCTCGCTGCTACCGGCGCCCTCGACGACGTGGCAGCAGGAGCCAGCGAGGACGATCTCGACGCCGCGGAGAACCACACCGGCTATCAGTGGCCGGACGAGGTTCGTGAGCTGTTCCAGCTCCAAGGCGGAGGTATCGAGATCGTCCCGATGTTCCGGCTGCTCTCACTCGACGAGACCGTCACGACATGGGACATGTGGACGCAGATCAACGACGATCTACGGGAGCGCTGGCCGGAAGGCTCCGCCCCTGACGAGGCAGCGATCCGGTCAGCGCCGGCGGGCAGTCCGGCCGAAGGGTTCATCCCCGACCTGATCCCCATCGCCGACGATGCTGCCGGTACTTCACTGTGTGTCGACACCCGCCCCGGCGACCTGCACGGCTGTGTTGTCGAGTACTCCGCATCCGCAGGTGGTTCACGCCCACTGTGGGTCTCGGTCAGCGCCATGATCGCAACCGTCGTCGACAGCATCCGGAATCGACGTCCACTCCATGACGGCTGGACAGCGACCACAACGGGAACGTTGAGCTGGCAGTCGAACGACTGAAACGTCACGAAAAACGTGAGTGGATCTGGGCCTTGCGCCGATCGAACCGCTGAAACAGACTGAGGTGACCGAACCTGCTCATCTTTCGACCGGACCCGACAGCAGCTTGTGTGCAGGTTGGGTGCGGGCCGGACTCGATCACCGCCGGCAGATTCTGAACGGGGAGGCTCGCGGGGCAGGGTCAGCGGCTTTCGTCGATTTCCACCTCGGGGTGGGGTGCTGGTGGTAGGAAGTTCGGTCTTCTGAACGTGATTCGCGGGACGGTCGGATCGTCACTTCGATGGATATAAACCGTCGTCGGCAGACTGATCCATTCACATGCCCAGAGCTCACCGAGGCGATACACCTGCGGAGCCGACCCCGCTGCCCGTGCCGGTCTGAAGGGCCCCACCACGTGGTCGTCAGCAAAGCTCACGTGAATGTCGGTGTCGGGGCTGGCCGTTCCTGAGATCACCCACCAGATGGGATGTGGAACATCGCCGGCGAATTCTTCTTCGAACGCGGTCATCGCCTTGTGGTTCGGCTCGTTCCAGATCGAGAGACCGCGATGTTCGGCGTCATACAGCGTGCGAAGTTTCTCTTCGCGTGCGATCAGGTACTTGCCGTCCTCGCGGTACTGCATCACCACGTTCGACACCGGGAGTGTGAGGCGATCGATGTGCATGAACCCATGATCCCCGCGTGGGGTGCATTCGCTACCGGGTTCCGGTAGCGGACCTTCGACGACACCGGCAACAGCGCCCGTCGGCATGTGTCCCTACCGTTGGTCGAGCGCGCAGTCGCGCTCCTGCAACCTTGCCGCCGCAGCGGTGCACACTATGGTGCGGTGCCCTCGGGGTGTGATCCTGGGTCGGCTGTGTGAACGGGTGTGCCTGTGGTGGTTAGAGTGGGTGCACGGTGACTCCGTGCCCGAGAGCGTCGCCTCTCGGATTGCCTAGTGCACGGAGATGGTCATGTCGTTCGACAACGAACACTCCCGCCCCCAGGATCTGAAGACCTCCTCGGTTGTGCCTACGCGGCGGCGTCTGTTGACGGTGGTCGTCGCTGATTGGGTGATCGAGGACGGGTCGATCGTGCCCCCGAAGGTGGGGGACACGGTGTCGGTGGCGTTGCAGTTCCACCGGTACACACCGGATCCGGCCGATCCGCGGACCTGCACGGTGCGAGCCTGGGCGCAACCGCTCGAGGCGGACACAGCTCCGATCGTCGACAGTGACGGGCGGTGGTGGTGGACGATCATGCTGCGCGGCGACGGGTGGAGCGCGGTGTGCCGAACGCCGCGGCCGCTGATCGAGCATGTCGAGGTCACCGGGATGTTCTTCGCCCATACCGAGCTCGGCAGCGGCACCGCCCGCGGGTTGGTGCGGCGGGTGCAGTTGATGACCGGTAAGACCACCTTCGATCCCAGCACCCGCAGTTGGGCGGCGGTGGCGGACGAGGACATCCGCTTCACCGATATCGAGGCGTCGCCGCGGTGGTTCGATCGCCCTGACCCACCGGACCCCGCGCATGCCGGCCATCGTGTCGAGCGTCAGCTGGGGGTGCTGATCGAGCTGGATCTCGATGCCGCCGAACCGGCTCCGTTGCGGCCGCGGGTGCGTCCCGGTGTCATCAGCAGCGGCGGCGGGGTGTTGTGGGTGCTCGACCGGCAACTGCCGGTCCTGCTGCAGATCGACGACCCGGCCGGCGCCGCGGCAGTGACCGAGCATCTTCTGCCCCTCTCCATCGCCGCCACGGCCGGCTCGCCGCCGCGGGGGCGGGTAGTTGCCGACGCGTCGGGCTGCTGGGTCGTCGCCGAACAGACGGTACTGCGCTGCACCCTCGATGCGGCCGGTGCCCTCGAAGTGCGCCGAGTCGATTTGGGCCACCGTATGGCAGCGGCCACGGCCTGTGGCTCGGTGCTGCTCACTGCGGGCGAGGGCGTGTTTGTGCTGCGCTCCGATATCGAACCGCTGAGGGTGGAGTTGCCGACCGCACGATGGGTGGCGGCTACCTCGGAGGGGTTCGTGGCGGTGGTGCCGGCCGTGCCCGAGGATTGCGCGGCGCCATTCCCGCGGATCTATCGTATGGTGCGCATCGATCTCGACGGCACGGTCACCGACGGACCGCAGATGCCGTTGTCGTTTCCTGTTCGTGTCGGCTCCACCGGTGACCGGATGGCCATCTACGATCGCCGCGGTGTGGCGGTGTCGATCGGTGCGGATCTGACGAGCACGCCTGTGCCCGCTCTCCCGGGTCGGCCGCTGACGTTCGGTGGAGCCGGCGGGTATCTGTGGATGACCACCCGCCGTCCCGACGGCACCGGAAAAACAGGGTGGTGGCCGTTCGACAGTTCGGACGAGGTGCCGGCCCGCGAGCACGGGCGGTGGCTGCTGGTGCTGCTCGATCCCGCCACGTATCGGGTCGTCGCGGCGGCGGCGATCGACGATCCGGAACCGGCGGTGACGATCGACGCACAGACAAGGGTGTGGGTGGCCACCAAGAAAGACGTGCTTCTCCTCGATCCGGCCGGCACACTCGTCGAACTCGACGTGGCTGCACGGCTGCGCACCGAGTAGATCTGCCACGGGCCGTGACTCGCCCGGCAGCAGGGCACGCCGGGGATACGTCCCCTCGCCGGTCGAGGGCGCAGTCGAGATCCTGGAACCTCCGCGGGGCTGTACCAGGTCGCCGACCAGCCGTCGCCGCGCAGCAGGATCCGCCAGACCCACGAGCGCGGCATCGTTGCGGGTGCGTCGACGGCGGGTTCGAGGCGTGGGGGTGCGAGGGGTTCGGCGTCGGCGTCGATCGTCGACAGGGTCGGATCGTGGGGGTCGGCGGGTACTTCGTCGAACAGCAGCCAGAACACCCCGACCTGCCCGACGGTGGGGCGGGGGATCTGGCCGTCGAGGATGGCGTCCTGGCCTGCGAGCAGCCGCATCTGCCGGTGCGGACGCATCTGCGTGAGGTGGTCGGTCATCGGCATGACTCCCGGGTACTCCGCCGCGTGAGACGAAGAGAGCCACCTTACCTGGAGCGGTGTGAGGCAGTACGGGATTCGCATCGCCGACACATAGACGCCGGCGCGGGTGTCCATGAGCCCCACGATTGTCGATGGTCTGCCTCGGATGCGGCGGCGACCCGCCGAGTCGCCCACCGGCCGGTAGCGTTCGCGGAATGTATCGTGCGCTGTGGAAGAAGGCCGGGTTGGTCGGGCTGCTGGTTGCGGCGGCATGCGGGGGAAGTGATGTGGAGCCGACAGCGGCCGTATCGCGCGAAAGTCTTCTTCTGACGGTCGAGGATCTTTCTGCCGGTACGCAGGTTGCTCGGTTCACCGAGCCGGAACAGTTGGTGATGAACCTGCTGTTGGATACGCCGAGCGATGTCGGGGTGCCGATGGACATCGTGTACGACCCTGGGGAGTGCGGCGAGCAGTCGAGTTACGCTGACGAAGCCCGGCTGACGTTGAGCGATGTGGATTCGACGTCGATGATGGGCGCCTATTTCGATGACGAGCGTTCCTATCTCGCGTTGGTCAGTGACGTGCCGCTCGATGTCGCACGGGTCGCCGATGCGCACACCGGATCGTGTTCGATGTACAGGATGAACTCGCGCACGATCACCACCTCGCGACTCGATCTGCCCCCGGCGATCGCCACCGAGAACGCGGCCATCCTCTACGAGGTCTCCGATCCCGATAATCCGGACTGGGCCAACAACGAGGTCTTCTACGGCTACGCCTCTGTCGACGAGTACACCGTTGCTGTCGTGAGCATGAACGGCAAGGAGTTCGAAGGCGAGTTCACCGAGTTCTTCACCAACGCCGTGCTGAAGGTACGCAATCGCTAGCCGCCGATGACGAACCGAGCACGGTCCCCGGCCTGTGGTCTGTGCCGGCGGGGTGGCGGTGCGACGAGACGGATCCTCACCGCTATTGTGCGACAGTAGAGCTCGTGCCGATCTGGGATCCCGACGATGCGGAGCAGTTGACCTGGCGTTTCAAGGTCATTGGTGACGTTATCGATTTCTATGACACGCCCGGGGCGCAGCTCGACGCCCCGCAGGCATGGGTCGAGGCGGTCGTGGCCACCGCGCGGGATCTGCGATGTCTGCGCTACGGCCGGGACGTCGATCCCGACCGGCTGATGTGGGAACTGTCCATCGGCCGGACCTATGCCGTCACCATCGGATGGCACGGCACTGCGGGTATCACCGGATTCGGATTGTGTCAGGGACTGTCGATGAACACCTCGTTCGCCGAAGCCGCAGTCTGGGTCGCCGATACCGCCCAGACCGAGTTGGCCGGCTACGACTTCGTGCAGTGGCCTTCGCGTGGTGGCCATCTGCTGTTGCCGCGGCAGGTCGATGACGCAGCGGTCTGGATCGACCCCCACGATGACCGGGTGGTGTCACCGATCGGCGAATTGTGCAGCCACGTCTCCTCGTGACGAAGCATGAGATCCGACGCCGAACGCTCGGGTACGCGATGATCATCCGGTGCAGTCCGACGGCGTGGTCCAGGTCGACCATCACCAGTTCAGCTTCGGCGACCCTACGGTCGATACCCTCGATCCGGTCGCGCACGGCACCTTGATCGATGTCGGTGACGGTGCCGTCTCGTTCTACACCGGCATTGCCTACGGTCCGGTCTGCGTCGGTGTCGAGCTGCTCGATCGGCCTCCGATCGATCTTGCGCAAGAAGGCTGGGAGGTCGTCGAGGAAACCACCGTGTCGGCGACCCAGGCGATGGTCGTCTCCGCCGCCGATGGCACCGTCTGCACCACCATCGATCCGGTCCCGGCGGGCACCTATCAGGTGCGAGCACACGCTCGTGGCCGCGACACTCATTTCGGTCTCGACGTCGACGAGATCGTCGAGGATTATCTGATCTGCCTGTGGCCCACTACCACCCGCACCACGGATGCGCTGGTACGAACACTCCACAAAACCGACAGCGCATGGTCACCGCAGCCCCAGGTCGACCGCCCGGAACCGTCCCGGGAGTATGTCTACGTCCGGGACGAATCCGGGAAGGTGATCACCGTGCCGCCGCAGAGCCGCGAAGCCCTGGCCGTGCGCTCCGTCCTGCACACCTTCGGTGGAAAACCGCTCACGCCGGCTCTCGAGGCGATCTATGCCGCCCGGCACGTCGCCGGACTGGACCGCGACCTCATTGACCGCGTCGAAGCACTCGACGCCGACCGGCAACGAGCCTTCGCGCGCTGGTGCGTGCACCGGGCATGGGAACGCGCCGGACTCGTACGGTCCCCGTGGTTCCGCCAACGGCTCGCCGACATGGATGCAGGACAATCCGCCCACCCGGACTTCATCGCCAGCACCAACGCCCGCAACCGACTCGACACCGACCCGCGGATCCGGCTCACCCTCGTATCCGGGCTACCTGCGAGTGCGGAGCTCGTTCAGCAGTACGAGGCGATGCAGGCGTACGCACGGAGCATGTATTCCGAGGCGACACCGCTCGAATCGGCGATCGAAGCGCTGCGGCACACCGCGCAGACCTACGGGATGGACTATCCCGAGTTGTTCGCACGGGCTCGCAGCGACTTCTTCGGCGACCACAACACCCAGTGAGCGCGAACCGTGACGGGCAAGGCGCTGTGAATCACATGCTGTACGGCATGTTGTCGACCGAGTAGCCGAAGGCACACAGAGCCAGTCCCGTGAACAGACAACCGATAGTGAACCCTCCCGCCGCAGGACGCGCACGGTGCCAGAGAGCGAACACCGTCGTACCGATAGTCACGACGGCACCGAGGGGTAGGGCCCACGCCAGCCAGTACGGTCCACCACCTGGCGGAAACCCGGCTACGTCCCACGCATCGCGCAACGCGAATACCGAAGGCCAGTAGCCGAGGACGCACACGAGCATGCCGGCGAGCGCACCCCACCAGATCAGCGCCAACCGGGACTCGAACTGCTTATCGGACACCGTGACAACGTAACCGACACCGTGGCGAGTGCGGCCCGATCGTCGATCGATGCCACCTCGGCGCGTGCGACAAAGAGTATGCGTATGGCGCTGGATCACGACGCCGACCCTGGTGCGTATCCGACCTCCGCAATACCGCATCGCTGTCACCGACAGTGGGCAGAACCTGAGAATTGACCCCCGGAGCGGCAGGGCGGATTCGTGTCGTCGTCGCGGCACTGCTGGTGATGGTGTCAGTCGCGAGCGTCTAGGGGTGAACATGAGCCGGGGGCTCTGGTTTCCTCTGCGGGCCGTTGTTGTTGGCGCTGGTGTACGGGGCTGGGATGGGACACTGACCGAATGCCGATCGTGCAGGGACCTGTTCGACCGCACCGGGGATTGTCGGTGCTGGTGACCGAGCTTGCCATCGGCGATGGGGAGGTCGCGCCACCGCAGGTCGGCGACATCGGACGCTATGCCTTGTTGTTCACGGAGACGCTGCCGGATGAGGCGGATCCGAGCATCGTCACCGTCGACGTCGATGTCGAGCCTCTCGATGACGGCATCCCGCTGTTCCAGCTGGCGGCTTCTGCGGGTTTCCGGGACGAGGAGCGGTGGTGGGAGTGGCGATTGTTCGTGCGCGGTGACGGGTGGACGGCCACCTGGTACAGCCGGTGCCCCGCTATCGGCCGGCAACGATTGACCGGTCGAATCATCGGGGACCTCGGCTATGCCACCATCGGCTCGGTCACCGGCCGGATCCTGCGTGCCCGGATCGTCTCCGATACCTACCGGCTCGTCGAGTCGTCCCCGGCCGCGCCGCGGCGTCCTGCACGCTGGGTTCCGATACCGGGCACCCGCCGCTTCCGGGAGGTGCAGGCGGCGACCGGGGTGTTCCGGGACGATATTCGTCCACCGGCGCACCTGGCTGCCGGCGAGGACCGGATCCGCGAATGCGGAGTCCTCGTCGATCTCGATCTCGACGACGTGCCGGCGCCGCCGGTGCGGCCTGCTGTTGTTCCGGCCGCGGTGTCCGCGCACGGCCCGGATGTGTGGATCATCGATCGGGAACTGCCGGTGGTGCTGCGACTACACGAACAGCAGGTAGTGGGTGAGTACCGGTTTCCGGGCGCAATCCTCCCCGCACCGGCACACCGTCCGCGTTGGGTGCATGCCGACGCCGACGGTTGCTGGGTGGTCGGACGAGATGGAATCTTCCGCTGCACTCTCGACGGGGTGTCCGTGCGGATCGACGAGCGCCGCGTCACCGGATCCGCCGTGTTCGACGGGGTGCTGCTGTGCTGGCATCACACCGAGGGGCGGAGCGCGCTGAGCATGCGGTGGCCGGACGGGCGACACCACGACCTCGAGCCCGTCGACGGCCGCATCTACACCGTGCACCCAGGTCCCGGCAATTTCATCGGGCTATTGCGCGCCGGTGCGAACTCCGACGACGCGCACACCCGGCTGTTCACGCTCGACCCGGAGGGGCACTTGCACCTCGGTCCGCCTCTGCCGGCAGGGACGGGCACATGCATCGTCGGAGGCGAACCTGCGTGGTTGGTCGATCCCCGAGGGCAGTGGGTGCCGATCTGTCGGGATCTGACCGTGGGGGAGATCGAATCCCCTGGGATCAGGGGGAGTTCGGTCGGAACGGTCGGGCCGTGGGTATGGGTCGTGCATCCCGCGGATGATGATCGGAGCATCGAACCGAACCCCTACAGCGATTGGCACTGCCTGCTGTCGATTCTCGATCCGGCCACCTTTGCCCTGCAACGCCGTCTGGTGATTCATTCGCCGTACCCGGAAGTGTCCTACGACGGCGACGGGCGGATCTGGATCGTCGCCGGCGGCATCTGGAGCCTCGACACCCAATCGTCGGAGCCGGCACAGCAGCTGTCCCTCGACCGGCTCCTGGGAGAGTAAGCCCGCCTGATCATCTTAAGCAGCACCGGCCGGCCCTCGCCCTGATCGGCACTCAGCTGAACAACGCAGCCAGCCACGCCGCGGCGAGCAGCACGTCCGGTCCGCGAAGCCATTGCCGGAGCAGATCGACCGGGATTTGTCCCACGGCGGTTTCCAGGATCAACCCGTCATAGCTGATCGACGGCCGGGTGCGTACCCGGTACGCGGCCGCGCAGCCCCCGACCAGCCCGATCGCCAGCGTCGTCACTGTGCCACCGGTCAGGAGCGTCATGGATATCGCGGCCAGTACCGCGGCCACACCCGGCACGACGGTCAGCGGCCACCGTATCCGCCGGTCGTCGACACCGAGCACGGCACCGAAATCGCGGTCGCACAGGACATCCCGGAGCCCCGCACTGAAGATCATCGCCACGACGACGACCGCGGCGAGGTACAGCACGGCCACCGCCGATGGTGTGGTCACCATGGGCGCAACACTCGCCGCTCCGATGGCGCAGATCGCCGGCGCCAAGGACACCGGCCGACGGAGGTGACGGAGCACATCGGATCGGATCAGCGCCCAGGCAAGCCCACCGGAGAGGGCGCGGGTGCGTCGGCGTCCGATGCGTCGCCACGATGTGTGCTCGAGCGCGCCGAGCAGCACCGAGATGTCCAAGGCGGTGGCCGACGCGGATACGGCCACCGTGGTGTCGGCTCCGGCTGCCAGGTCTGCTGCTGCGATCCTGTGGCACGACCGCACGGCCACGGCCGCCAGAGCTGCGGCCAGTGCCCCGACTGCGGCGACGGGCCACCAGCCGGTCGGCAGCGCAACATCGACTCCGGCTGTCGCTGTGAACACCGCCGCTACCGACCCCAGGGCGCAGATCCGGCTCAGGATGGTCACAGTGCCGGGCGCGAGCAGTCGGCACTGAACGAGAACGCAGAGCGCAACGACGACGACTCCGGTCAGCGTCGTCAAGACGATGAACGCAAACCACATCGTCAACTCCGCGGCGAACGCTGCGATGCGTCCGGTCAGCGCACCGGCCAGGGCGCCGCAGCCGAGTACGAGAGCCACTCGGCTGCGGACCAGGGCGCCGCGGTCGAGCAGTGTCGAGCTCACCCAGAAGCCGAGTTCAGCACTGGTGGTCACCGGGCCCACGGCCCGCCCGGCCGCGGCCCCGGCTGCGACCGCGGCCGCGGCGACGGCCCATCCCCACGTCGATGTCCACGGCTGTCCGGTGACCAGAACGCTCGAGGCGGTGAGCACGGTCGGCGGCAGCGTGAACAGCCACCACAGCAGGCCGGCACCGACGTACAGGCCCAGCGCCCTCAGCACGAGGGGCGCTGCCCGACCGGTGGCCGGTGCGTGGCGTCGTTCGAAGCGCCGAACCAGCGTGCGGATCGACCGCACGGACGGGAGGCTGTCGGTGATCACCATGAGTCGGCCTCCACGACCTGATCGGCGACCGCGTCCACCAACTCCGCATCGTGCGAGACCATCAGCACGGTTCGGCCCGACTGTTTCTCGGACTCGAGCACAGCCGCCAGCCAGCTGCGACCGGCGGTGTCGAGGTGTTGTTCGGGTTCGTCGAGAACCAGCAGCGTGCGAGGCCGGACGAACGCTGAGGCCAACGCCAACCGGCGACGCTGCCCGCTCGAGAACGTCACCGGAAGCCGGTCGCTCACCGCGAGCAGGTCGACCTCGGCCAATGCCTGTGTCGCCGCATCGAACGGGTCGGGCACCCCGTGGCCGGTTGCGACGAGTTGCAGGTGTTCGTGGGCTGTGAGGTGGGCGAAGGCGGGCACATCGCCGAGTACCGCGGCGACCTTGCGCCGGAAGGCCCGGGACGTCTCGTCCACGGGTGTGCCGTCGATGTCGATGACACCGGCGTCGAGTCGGTCTGCGCCGACCACGCATCGCAACAGGGTCGACTTGCCGGCTCCGTTCGCGCCGACGACGGCGCAGCATCGGCCGGGGGCGACATCGAAGTCGATGCCGGTCAGAACGGGCAGGTCACCGAACGAACGGTGGGCATTGCGAATGGACACGGCCGGTACGCCGTGTGAATCAGGGATGGGCATGAAAAGGGGTCTCCGGTCATCCTCGAGGAACAAGACATATGAGGATGGGGACCGTGCAGCAGCGACCTCGTTCGAGTCCACGCCCCGCCGAGGCCGACAGGACAGATCGCGTGCGGGTCCCCGTTACTGGGACCCGGGTGCTCGCGGACGGGGCCGACCCGCGGTGTCGGGATGAGAGTGTCGGCGGAGTTCGCCGCGTCGGCGTTGTTCCTCGCTCGTCGGACCGCGAATGCTCCGACTGAAGGAGAACAGGGGGTCATCTGCACAGGTGACGAGCACAAGCGCTGCAACGGCAACGACCGCAACCAACAGGCCCGCCAGCAATGTGGAACTGTCCCCGGTGGACATCGATGCGACCGGCACGGCCGCAGCGACGAGCCAGGACAGGACGAAGAACGCTACCTCCGCCCCGTTCCTCCACCCGTAACACACCCTGTCAGTCTATTGGCTCGGGCAATAGAAGCGCCTTGCGGGGGCAACCGCGACATAATGGAGGGTCCGGAGTCACACTGCGACCCTCCCTTGAATGAGCAGACCCACACCGGGTTTCTGCCACTGGTGCACTCAGCGACGGCCTGCCCTTCCGCTGTCACTTTCAGGACGGCTTTGGCGCTGGTCAGATAAAGCTCTGGAACGCGGAAATGGGAAAGCCTGCCGACCGGGTGTCGCGAGCTGCACGGAGAGCAGTCCACGAACTCTGACCAGCAAAGTCACGAACTCCAAAGGGTTCGTGCCCCCGCTGTCGTTCCGAGAAGGAACAAGAGCATTGTTACCTAACGCCGAGAATGTCTCCGGTCCGGGAGAGCACGGCATCGGCCACTGACTGATCGGCGTCACCTGGATGCTCGAGACCCGACATCAATTGCTGAAGTGTCGCCTGCCAGTGCTCAATTCGGTCGGGAAAACATGTGGTCAACACGTCGACCATCGCCGCCGGAGCGATCGAGGCACCGGGCGAGGCACCAAGCAAACCTGCAATAGAGCCTTCGGCGCCGGTGACGACCTCGGTACCGAAGGTCAACACCCCGACCCTGCGAGGATGAGGCTTGATCAGTTGCGCCCGTTGGCCTGCGTCGATCAACGACCAGTCGCCCTCGCAGGCAGCGGGGTGGAAGCGGCGCAGTTGCCGCAGCTTCCGACCCCGGGAGGCGAGGAGCTGCCCGAGGAGATAGCGCACCAACCCCATGTTCTGGATGCCGACTGCGATTAGCGGTGCCAGGTTCGCAAGCCGGATTGTGGTGAACAGGTCGGTGAGCCGCCCATGCCGGAGCAGGCGTGTGCTGAAGGTGGCGTAGGGACCGAACATCAGGGCTGCGCGTCCCTCGATCACCCGTTTGTCCAGGTGCGGCACCGACATCGGCGGGGCGCCCACGTCGGCCTGGCTGTAGACCTTCACCGGGTGGCGGGATACAAGATCCGGGTTGTCGGTGCGCAGGAACTGGGCGCCGATGGGAAAGACCGCATAGCCGCGTACTTCCGGGATGCGGGCCTTCTGGAGAAGTTTGAGCGCGTACCCGCCGGCGCCGACGAACACGAACCGCGAACGCACCGAGAAGCGGCCGGTGCCGGAGCGGCCGGAAACGGTCCATGAGCCGTCCGGGACGCGGCGCAATCGGGTCACCTCGTGTCCAGTCCGCACCTCGGCGCCCCGGTCGCGCATACCGCGGATCAGGTCATGGGTCAGGGCACCGAAATCCACGTCGGTGCCCGCCTCGTAGCGGGTCGCGGCGATCGGACCGGTGTCGCCGCGGCCTTCCATCACCAGCGGCGCCCACCGAGCAATGACCTCGGGGTCTTCGCTGTACTCCATGGCCGAGAACAGCGGCGAGCGCTGCAAGGTCTCGTAACGCCGGCGTAGGTAGGCGACATCTCGGTCGCCGAACACCACGTTCATGTGCGGTGTCGCATTTACGAACGATGCGTTCAGCTCCCCGGCTTCGACGAGCGCGGCCCAGAACTGGCGGGAGAGCCGGAACTGCCGTCCGATCTCTTCGGCCCGGGATGGGTCGGTGGGATCGGGCATATAGTTCAGCTCGCACAGTCCGGCATGGCCGGTACCCGCGTTGTTCCATGCCGCGCTGCTCTCCTGGGCCGGGCCGTCGAGGCGCTCGAGGACAAGCACCGACCAGTCGGGCTCGAGTCGGGTGAGCAACGCCCCCAACGTCGCCGACATGATGCCCCCACCGATCAACACGGCATCGTAGTGGGGGTCGAGTTGCCTTGTCCGATTGCTCGATCGACGGAGAGTCACGGCGACGCACCTGCTTTCGTCTCGTAGGTACTTCCAGCGTGCGCCACGACGATCAATCCGTCCAATGAGACTTTATGGGTATTATGATCCAAATATGGATTGGTTCTTGTCAGACGAAACGGTCTCGGTCGTCCCACTTCTGACCGCCTTCGATGCCGCGGCCCGAGAAGGGCACATCACTCACGCCGCCGATCGACTGGGTGTACCGCAGTCCTCGCTCAGTCGCCGCATCAAATCACTCGAACAGATCCTCGGTGTGCCGCTGTTCCAGCAGGTCGGCCGCGGCGTCTCGCTGACCACCGCCGGACGCGAACTCCACGAGCGCACCGAATCGGCGATCCGGGAACTCGATGAAGCGATCACCACTGTCCGCAACCACGCCGACCCCGACAGTGGCGTGGTTCGTTTCGGATTCCCCCTCACCCTGGGTCCGGTCAGCGTCCCCTCCATGCTCGCCGAGTTCCACCGCCACGCTCCCCGCATCCGCCTGCACCTGGTGCAAGCCCACGGGCAAGCGCTCGCGCAGATGGTGCGTGAGGGCCGGCTCGACCTCGCCGTGATGATCCCGCCCCCGGACGATTTGCCCGCCACGGTTCTGGGACATCAGCGACTACTGCTCCACGTTGCGGACAGCCACCGGCTCGCGCACCGCAAGCACGTCGACCTCGGTGAACTGTCTGACGAGCATTTCATCGCCAGTCCGCCCTCCTACCACATCCGAAAGGAACTTGAAAAAGGCTGCGCGGAAGCTGGTTTCGACCCGTATATTGCGTTCGAGATCAGCGAGTTCGACACGATCCGGGCGTTGGTCGCACAAGGACTCGGGATTGCGCTGCTGCCCGCGTCCGAGACCGAAACCGCCGGAGTGACCACGCTTCGTGCCGCCGGCATCGCGGATCGTGCCATCGGCCTGGCGATCGGTACACGCCACCCGTCGCCGGCGGTGCATCGGCTGCACGCCCACATCATCGCGTGGACAGACCGATTACGCACCCCTTGGGACAGCGAGTAGACCCCTGATCGACCGCGGACCCGTGACCGCCATCAAGGGGGACTGATGTAGGAACTGGTGACATCTGAACTGTGGTGCCGTGAGGCACTGCTGGAAGGATGTATCCCGTGCCCAAGCCCTATCCGAAAGAGTT
>NZ_JBEYUH010000025.1:0-49358 GCF_040643435.1 Rhodococcus sp. NPDC047139 | reverse complement strand
CGGTCCCATTCCGAACCCGGAAGCTAAGCCTGTCTGCGCCGATGGTACTGCACTCGACAGGGTGTGGGAGAGTAGGACACCGCCGAACACCCGTTACCGAAGACCCCCAACCATGTTGGGGGTCTTCGGCTTTGAAAGGGGACCCGCTTTCGCGGGTCCCCTTTTCTCGTGTGGATGGTCTTCGGCCGACATACGCTTGCGTATATGGGGCGAGTCGAGCCGGCGAGAAGCGTCTTCGGCGATTTCGAGCTGACCGTGGGCGAGTTGCGGGTGGTGGCGCGGTATGCCGCAGAGAGCGCCCAGGACGTGCTTCCCGTCTTCGAAGAGTCCGTTCCTGGTGACCGGCGTCCTCGTGCTGCCCTCGATGCGGCATGGGAATTCGCCGGCGGTGCGAGGCGAACGAGTCTTCAGCGAGTGACTGCATCGGACGCGCATCGGGCAGCGAAGCAAGCGTCCACCGAGGCGGCCGCTCTGGCTGCCCGATGCGCCGGCGATGCCCCCGCGGCCGCCTATCTGCATCCGATCGCGAAGGCTACCCAGGTCGGGCACATCCTGCGAGCCGCCGCGAGCGCTGCGCGCATTGCCGAGCTCCGAGCCGATGACGACCCCGCAGTCGGGAACTCGATGATCGAGCAGGCACGCCGCCGTGCGACCCCCACGCTGGTCGACGTACTCTCGCGCTATCCACCCGCGCCCACCTCGAAGACTCGTGTCGGGCAACTGATGAGCGCGCTGGATGCATCCCTGCGTTGCCGATCGTAGGAGGCCGTTACCGACCGAAGATCCGGTGCGTGCCGGTCTCTTTCGAGTGAGATCACTCGAGTACCGCTGCTGCACGGACTCCGTCAGCGGACGTGGGCACTTCCTTCCGGCATGGCGACGGGAGTGAACTCGAGATGTATTTCGGTGAGCCCGCGGAGGATGTACGTCGGTTCGTAATCGAAGTGCCTGTCACCGACGGGCCCGTGCTTGTCTTCCGATATCCGGATGTCACCGAGCCGATCGAGGAGACGCTCGACGGACACGCGTGCTTCCACCCGGGCCAGCGGGCCGCCGGGGCAGGAGTGGACACCGCGCCCGAAGGCGATGTGATCGCGGGAGTTCTCCCTGTCGAGTCGGAACTCGTGTGGATCGGCGAACCGTCGAGGATCTCGGTTGCCGGCAGGAAGCGACACCATGACGGGGGTACCTGCAGGTATATCGACTCCAGCGAGGCTCGTCTTCTTCTTGGCCAGACGGAAGTCGCTCTTGACCGGCCCCTCGAGGCGTAGCGCCTCGTCCACGAACTGGGGTATCAGGCTGCGATCCTCGCGAAGCTGCTTCTGGAGATCGGGCCTATCGGCGAGCAGCCGGAACGCCGCGGTGATCAGGCGTGCAGTGGTGTCCTGCCCTGCGCCGAACAGGAAGGTGGCGAGACGCACAAGATCGACAACGTCGGGGGTGTCGCCATCCGCGTACGTCGATTCGGCGAGCATCGAGAGGACGTCCATTCGCGGTGTCCGGCGCCGATCTTCGATGTAGGCCGAGAACTTCGAATCGAGGAATTCCAGCGGATTGGTTCCCAGGACTCCGTCCTCGGCCATCGCACCGGGTGTCTGTGTCGACAGGTGGGCGATGAAGGCGGCGTGGTCCTCTTCGGGAACACCGAGGAGGTCGGCGATCGTGAGCAGAGCGAACGGCTGTGCGTACTCGTGAAGCAGCTCCACCTTCCCGGACTCGTGGAAGGTGTCGATCAGGCGATCTGCCAGTCGCCACATGAAGTCCTCGTTCTCGGCCAGCCGCCGAGGGGTGAACAGTCCGGCGAGAAGCCGTCGGACACGTGTGTGCTGAGGCGGATCCATCGTCACGAGGTGCTCGTTCAATGGGATCTCGGGGCGATGACGCTCGATCTGCTCGCTGATGTCGTCGCCTTCGGGTTCGAAGGGCATGCCGGGGAACGGGCCGGTCGCAGCGTTGATGTTGGAGTAGGTCGACGTATCCCGAAGCACGGCAAGACATTCGTCGTAGCCGGTCACGGCCACCACGCCGCGGGGAGCGGTGAACCGCACCGGGCATTGCGAGCGCAGATGATCGAAATAGGGATGTGGATCCGGGATGAACGAAGGGTCTGTGAAGAAATCCTTCGAGTCGAAGTCGTCGTTCACTCGGGGCTCCTGACGTTGTGCACACACGAGATGTGCAACTGCGGATGTTTCCGATGAGAACGCCAGCCTCGCCCGATGCTGAGCGCCTGCCTAGCAGTGCTGGATATATGGATAGCATGGACCTCGAATGTGGTCAAGGACACATTGCTCATGCAGTAGACATGAGTGGCCGACCGGCGTTTCGCGACCGCCGGGCCGGCCGGTCACCTGCGATACGGGTCGCGCTGTGTCGGCTACACGGGGGTGGGAGATGACGTCGTCGAGACGGATCGGTGCACCGGATGCGAAGAACAGGACGGTGCTGCTCGACGCGGCCGAGCAGTTGATGCTCGAAAAGGGCTACGCGGCCGTCACTTCGAGGCGCGTAGCCGAGCGTGCCGGTCTCAAGCCGCAGCTCGTCCACTACTACTTCCGAACCATGGACGACCTGTTTCTCGAGATGTTCCGCCGACGTGCCGAGGAGGGCTTGGCGATCCAGGCGGAGGTCGTGAGGTCCGACAAGCCACTGCGGGCGCTGTGGGAGTTCAGCATCGATCCCGCGGCGGTGGCCGTGACGACGGAGTTCATCGCACTCGCTCGTCATCGCGACGCCCTTCGTCGCGAGATCGCCCGATACTCGGAACTGTTCCGCACAGGTCAACGGGACGCCGCGCGCGCAGCCCTCGCGCGGTCGGGATACGACATGGCCCGCCTTCCGCCCGTCGTGGTATCGGTGCTGATGACCAGCATCTCCCGTGTGGTGGTGATGGAGGAGGCCCTCGGGCTCACCGCAGGTCATGCCGAGACCTTCGAGCTGGTGGAGTGGTGCCTGTCGGTGCTCGAACGAGACGTCGAACCTCCCGGTGACCGTAGTGGCAGGCATCGCGATCACGTGTAGTGCGATCGTCTTGCGTGGGGAGGCTCCCGTGGAGGTGGGCGAAGTATTCCGAAATCATGTATTGCAAGTTCGAGAATAGTATTCTACTTTTGGGCTGGGGTAGACAGCCCTGCTTCGGCGCCCGATCGCCCGCGGGTGGCCGAAGCGAAGTTTCGTGGCGCGTGTCGTGACATCGGACGGATTCGGAGATTCTCTCGAAAACCATCCGAACGCAACCGATCTCGGTAATGATTGCGGCCGATCGATCGTCCGGTGTCATACACGTACTCGTTCATTCCTGAAGGGGAGCGCCCGTGGCACATATGGTTTCGGGTACGGCGAAGTGCAGTCCCGGGCGGGTGGATATGTCCGGTACCGGATGGGCCCGGTGATCCCGCGATGCGGACGCCGGCCACAGACGAGATCGGCAACTGGGCGCGAGGGTACATCCGGCGACATCCTGTTGCGGCACTCGAAACCGTGGGCGGTCAATGCGTTCTGGGAATCCGTGCCCTTCAGTACCTGATCCTCGACATCGCCACCCTGCGATTCCCGTTCGCGGAGTTCGTGCGCCAGGCAGCCTTCATGGCGTCGGCATCGGCATTGCCCACGATGTTCGTGGCCGTCCCGATCGGGGTGACCCTGTCGATACAGTTCGGTCTTCTCGCCGGGCAGGTCGGGGCCACCTCACTGGCCGGTGCCGCCAGTGGTCTCGCGGTCATCAAACAGGGCGCGCCTATGGTGGCGGCTCTGCTGATGGCGTCGGCGGCCGGTTCGGCGGTGTGCGCCGACCTCGGTTCGCGCAAGATCCGCGACGAGATCGATGCCATGGAGGTGATGGGTCTCTCGGTGGTCCGGCGCCTGGTCGTTCCGCGCCTGGTGGCTGCGATCGTGGTCGGTCTCGCGCTCACCGGCCTCGTGTGCTTCGTCGGCTTTCTGTCCGGCTACATCTTCAACACCTTCGTAATGAACGGTACTCCAGGTAGTTTCGTGACCACTTTCGCGTCGTTCGCGACCCTGGGTGATTTCGTCCTCACCATGGTCAAGGCGGCGGTCTTCGGAGCGATCGTCGCCGTGGTTGCCTGTCACAAGGGCTTGACGACACGCGGAGGACCTGCCGGCGTCGCCAACTCGGTCAATGCGACCGTCGTCGCATCGATCCTGCTTCTGATGATCGTCAACGTCGCCTTCACCCAGCTCTACGTGCTGCTGTTTCCCCGGACGGGATTCTGAAATGGCGTCACGATACTTCCCGCCCGGCACCCGCCCGCTCGTCGTCTTCGCGACTGCACATGCTCGCTCGGTCCAGCGACTCGGGCACATCATCGTCTTCCTGTTCCGAGCTGTCGCAGCGATCCCGACGACACTGCGGCATTACCGGAAGGAGTTCCTACGCATCCTCTCTGATGTCACCTGGGGCAACGGTTCTCTCGTCGTCGGGGGCGGCACGGCCGGGGTGATCATCGTCCTCGGCGCCTCCGCGGGAGCAATCGTGGCAATCGAGGGATACAACGCGCTGCACCTGCTCGGCTTGGAACCCGCGACGGGAATGGTCTCGTCGACGGCCACCACCCGTGAGCTGGCTCCCATCATGGCCTCGCTCGCCTTCGCAGCACAGGCAGGTTGCCGATTCACTGCCCAACTCGGTGCGATGCGCATCTCGGAGGAGATCGACGCTCTGGAGTCGCTGGCGATCCGGTCGATCCCGTATCTCGTCACGACGCGGCTGCTCGCCTCGGTGGTAGCGGTGGTGCCCCTGTATCTCGTGTGCCTCACCGTGAACTACGTTGCCGTGCAATCGGTGATCGGACTGGCGGGCGGTGTGTCGGCCGGCACCTACGGCCACTACTTCTCACTTGTGCTCAGCGGCACGGATATCGCGTACTCCCTGCTCAAGACCGTGGTGTTCGTCGTCATCACCACCACCATCCAGTGCTATTACGGATTCTATGCGGCTGGTGGACCGCAGGGGGTGGGGACCGCTGCCGGCCGGGCCATGCGGGCGAGTATCTCCGCGATGATCGTGGTCAATCTCCTCATGACCGTCGCCCTGTGGGGTATCGGTTCGGGCGCAAGGCTCGGAGGGTAGGTATGTCGATTCTGCTCGAGAGCGACGTCGGACGTTCCACCCCGGCCCGGCTGTTCGTCGCCGGTGCGCTGGCCTTGCTCGTCGGCCTCATCGCGGTGGGAGTGGTCTTGGCGAAGGCCGACGGCAGATTCACCCGGACCGTCGAGGTGGACGCCGTGCTCTCGGACATCGGTGACGGACTCCTCGCACGGTCGGACGTCAAGTTCCGGGGCGTGCTGGTCGGGGAGGTGCGGGAGGTCGTGCGCCCGGACGCCACGTCCTCCCTCGTTGTGAGGCTGTCGCTGAAACCGGAACACGTGCAATCGATTCCGAGCAGCGTCACTGCACGTGTCGTGCCGAGCAACGTCTTCGCCGTGTCGTCCGTGCAACTCGTCGACAACGGCGCGGCATCACCCTTGCGCGCCGGTGCGTCGATTCCGCAGGACACGAGCCTGGCGACCGTCCAATTGCAGACAGCGCTGACGAAACTCCGCGACATCACGGCGGCCACGGCTCGCGTCGACCAGCGGCACACCCTCGGGATCCTCGCAACCGTCGCGGAGGCAACCGATCGCCGCGGAGCCGATATCGTCTCGGCAGGAGAGAAACTCGATCGTATGGTCCGTGAGCTGGGGGCCGTCCTCACACCCGACGGTGGTCCGTCGACACTGGTGGCTCTGTCCGATGCGGTGCGCGGACTCCAACAATCCGCACCGGACCTGCTCGACGCCGTGAACCACGCGGTGCTGCCGATGCGGACCGTTTCGAAGAAGCGTGCGGAACTGGGGACGTTCCTGGCGTCGAGCGCGGCCACTCTCGACCTCGTTGCGACCGGCTTCGAGAAACACACAGAGCAGGTCATCGGCGTGACGACGGCGCTCACTCCGGTACTGGGCGTCATGGCGGACGGTGCGGAGGAGTTCCCCCGTATCACCACCCGGATGCGGCGCATCTCCGACAAGTGGTTCGAGGACTTCTGGCCGCACGGTGCACCGCGCGGGATGGGCAAGTTCATCTTCCAGTTCACCCCGCACAGGATGTACACGCGTGCCGACTGCCCCAGGTACGGCGCTCTGGCCGGCCCGAGCTGCGAAACGGCACCCGAGACCGGAGCGCCGCCGGTCGCCTCCCTGGACACCGGAGCACGAGTGCTCAGCAGCGTCCCGGCCGGCGGCAACGTCGGCTCGATCGGCAGCGAGGAGGAGAAGAGGTTGCTCGGCGCGCTCCTCGGGGGCGATCCGTCGGCGGCCGCAGAGATGCTGCTCGGACCGGTGGCGCGCGGAGCGCTGATCACGGTTCGGCCGGACGAGGGGAGCGGTCCGAGGTGAACTACCGCAAGCCCCTGATCGGTCTCGTCCTCTTCCTCCTGGTGTGCCTCGGGGCGACCTGGCCGGTCGTCGTCACGCTCCAGCGCGAAGTCCACGGCGACACGGTCGCCTACAGTGCCGTCTTCAGCGACGCATCGGGCTTGCGGGTGGGCGACGACGTTCGGATGGCGGGCGTACGGGTGGGGCGCGTCGACGCGATCGAACTGGACGCGACGGTCGCGAAGGTCGCGTTTCGCATCGAGGACACACAGGCGGTGTACGACGACACCGAGGCCGCGATCACCTACCAGAACATCATCGGGCAGCGGTATCTGGCACTCACGCGTAGTGAGGGCGGAGCCGGGAAGCCCGTCCCACCCGAGTGGGAGATCCCCCTCGAACACACCGATCCCTCATTCGACATCTCCGTGCTGCTCAACGGCTTCGAGCCGTTGTTCAGTGTGCTCGATCCCGAGCAGGTCGACCGGATCACGAGTGCGATCATCGCGGCACTTCAGGGCGACGGTGGTGGCGTGACGGTGCTCGTCGCCGAAACATCGCGCCTGGCCGAGTCACTCGACGAACCCGATCGGGTTCTCGGTGACATCATCGTCAACCTGGATGCGGTCATCGGAGAGCTCGCGACGCAGAGCGAGGATGTCGAGGCCGTGCTGAGCAGTGCCCGCGCGATCTTCGCCGAAC
The DNA here is from genome assembly GCF_040643435.1 of Rhodococcus sp. NPDC047139. Lineage (NCBI taxonomy): Bacteria > Bacillati > Actinomycetota > Actinomycetes > Mycobacteriales > Nocardiaceae > Rhodococcus > Rhodococcus sp. NPDC047139. Next base: position 42,281 of record NZ_JBEYUH010000025.1, on the reverse strand, counting down.
TGTCGGCACGGCGGGACGAGACCATCGACTCGCTCGATTCCGTCGCCGCTACGGTCGACAGAATCGCGCAGATCAGCCGGGAAGTGCAGCCCGACATGCACGAGATGATCGTCCGGCAACCGGGATTCACCCGGCACTTCCTCGACAACAAGGACAGCTTCGCGTACTTCGGGGCGAACCTGCCGGGATTGCTCAAAGGGCTGGCACGTGTAAGTCAGGAGGGCAGTTATCTGAACACCTACCTGTGCAATTTCAACGTCACTCTGGTTCCCCAGGTCGGTACGATCATTCCGTCCGTGGTCTCGGAGGTCACGCCCGAAGGGCGGATCACGCACTCCCCGGTCTGCAGGTGAATCCGTGAAATTCGCACGCAGAAGACAAAGCCGCGGAGGCACTCCGAAGCGAAAGGTGACGCTCGAGGAGCGCAATCCCCTGACGATCGGCATCGTTGCGGTCGTGTTGATCGCCGTCGCGCTGACAGCCACCGTCGGCGTCTCCCGCATCGGATTGTCCTCCGTGCGGTACGAAGCCGAATTCGCACAGGCGGCACGGATCAGTACGGGAGACGCCGTAACGATTGCGGGCGTCCAAGTAGGGACGGTCGAAGGGGCCCGCCTTGCCGGGGACCACGTCGTGGTGGCCATGGACATCGACAAGGGGGTCGAACTCGGTTCCGACACCGTGGCGTCGATCAAACTCACTACTCTGCTCGGATCCCGATATCTCGAACTGCGGCCGGCGGGCCGGGAGCCTCTGGACGACAACCGGATTCCGATCGAGAACACTGTCGTTCCGTACGACCTGCAGGACGTGCTCGCGGATGCGACGACCACCTTCGAGCAGGTGGATGCCGAGCAACTCGGTGAGACGATGAACGTCCTCGCGGGTGAACTCGACGGGGTACCCGAACTTCTCCCGCAGGTTCTGCAGAACATCGAGAGTCTTTCCGGAACCCTGGCAGACCGGCGCCGCCAGATCGGCTCGATCCTCGAAGCCACCGCATCGATCACCACTGTCGTGCGGTCCCAGCAGGACAGTCTCGCCGTACTCGTCCGCGACGGGCACGCCATGCTGGCCGAACTCGAGAACCGTCGCAATCTCGTTCAGCGCCTGCTGGAGTCGACCACACGGCTCGTGGAATCGCTGCACTCGGTCGTCGTGGAGGACCGCACCCACATCGACGCTATGATCACCGACCTGAACGAGTTCCTCGAGTCCCTGGCGAACAACGATGCGCTGCTCCGCAACATTCTCCAGATCCTGCCGGTACCGATCCGCAACTTCACCAATGCGTCGGGGACGGCCAACGAGGTCGACTTCACGGCGCCGGCCGGACCGATGATCGACTCGTGGATGTGTGCTCTGGTGGGGCACACCGAGGAGCCGACCCTACGCGACTACCTCGGGGAGTGCCGATGACGATCAAGTGGGTGGTGAGGGGCATCGCCCTGCTCGCGATCGCAGGCGTGACCTCCTTCTTCGTTCTCGACCGGGTCCGCACGTCCGAGGAGGCCGTGACCGTCACCGCACGGTTCGACAACGCGGCCGGTCTCTACGAGGGGAACGAGGTGTCGGTCCTCGGGATACCGGTAGGGCGAGTATCCGCGATCGCGGCACACGGCACCCACGTCGCCGTGACGATGGAGATCGACGCAGGCATCGACATCCCGGCAGATGTGCAGGCGGTCGCCGTGTCCACCTCCGTGCTCACCGACCGGCACGTCGAACTCACCCCCGTCTACCGGAGCGGACCTACGCTCGAGGACGGGGCGGTCATCGGTTCGGACCGCACACGTACCCCGATCGAGTTCGATCGCCTGCTTGCGATGGCAGACACTCTGGCCCTCGAACTCGAAGGTGACGGAGCGGGTAACGGGCCGGTTGCGCGACTGCTCGATGTGGGCGAAGCAATGACGGCAGGAAACGGTGTCGGAATCAGAGCCGCCCTCGGCCGACTGTCGGACGCGCTGCGAATGAGCGCCGAGAAGGGCGCGATAACCGGCAACGAGATCACCACGATCATCGACAATCTCTCCGTCCTGACAGACATCGCGGCCGCCAACGACACCGAGATCCGCGAGTTCGGAGAAGCCACCCGAAGACTCGGTGAAGTACTCGCCGATGCTCGCATCGGCGAGGGGGACACCGGAACGAAGCTGAACGAGATCCTCGGGCAGGCCGAACAATTGCTCGAGTCCAATCGCGGTGCGGTGCAGTCGACCGTGACGAACGCAGAGTCGGTCGTCCGCGCGATCGTCGACTACCGCAACGAGGTAGCCGAATTCCTCGATCTGTCACCGCTTCTTCTCGCTAACGCGTACAACGCGATCGACCAGGAGCACGGTGCCGCGCGCGTACACGCCCAACTCGAGAAGGTCTTCTTCGACGGGCATCTCGTTTCCCAGGTGTGTGCGGCACTGGAGATGCGCGATGTCGGTTGTACTTCCGGGAATCTGAGGGATTTCGGTCCGGGATTCGGTATCGCTTCGATGCTCGAAGGGATTGCGGGGTTGCCGCGATGACGCATGTGGCCACCCGCCGGAGGCGATGGACACGGAGCGTGTTCGTGACGATCGCAGCGTCGATGCTCGGCACGACCGCGTGTTCCTCGGGGCTCGAGAGTCTTCCGCTTCCGGAACCGGGTGTGGGGGGCGACTCCTACGTCCTCCACGCGGTTTTCGAGAACGCGCTCAACCTTCCGACCAAAGCCAAGGTGAGACTCGCGGGTGCGGACGTCGGTGAGGTCGCGTCCATGCAGGTGGAGGATTACACGGCCATCGTGACCATGCGAATCGTCGACGATGTGTCCGTCCCGGTGGGCACCGCCGCCGAGTTGAGATCCGCCACACCGTTGGGCGATGTGTTCGTCTCGCTGCAACCACCGGTCGATGCCGTAGACGGAGCGGCCCTCTCTCCGGGCGACACGATCCCGTTGTCATCGACCGCAGCTGCGGCGACCATCGAGGGAGTGCTTTCCACCGCATCGGTTCTCGTCAACGGTGGTGCCCTGCGCAACCTCACGAAGATCGTCGACGGATTGGGCGAAGCCGTGGGAGGGCGCGGTGATCGGCTCGCGGCGCTCGTCGACGAGTCGACCAGGCTGGCGGGTCTCATCACCGCTCGCACCGCCGAGATCGAGGAGTCGTTGACCCGCACCGAAGGACTCATCGCGACTCTTGCCGATCGGCGAGCGAGCATCGACGAGGTGGTGCTGGCCGCACGTCCGGCACTCGATGTCGTAGCGGCCGACACCGCCCGAATTCTCGACCTCGTCGGGCAGATCGATCGGATCGGCCGGCAGATCGAGCGATTCCCCTCGGTACAGGGCACCGACACCCGCAGCACGATCGCCGACCTCGATCGGATCGCCGAGCAGCTGAATGTCGCGGCGACCCACCCGGAAGCAAGCCTGAACGCGGTCAATCGACTACTCGCACCCATCATGAGGGTCACGAACAGCACCTCTGCGAATGTCGACGCCGATCTCGAACAGCTCGTCATCGGTGCGGTCCCGTCGCCGGGACATTCGGGCGATCCGGGGAGCCGACTGCCGGACGAGACCGACTGGCAGGCGTTCGTCGGAACCCTGACATATACGTTGATGCGACTGCAGAACCGCCTGGACGGAGAAGGTCCGTGAACCGGGGAGGAGCCGTCGAGTTCGTCGCGGGCGGAATCGTCGCGGGGGTGCGCTACGGCTACGGCCACCGGCTCGGCCTCTCGGTCGTCGCTCTCGTCACCACCTTCGTCGTCGGTTTCACCTACCTCGTGCTCGGCGTGTTCGATGCCGATCCGACGGCCGGGACCTTCCGCATCCGCGTGCACTTCGAGGACTCGGGTGGACTGCTCCCGGGGCGGGACGTGACGCTGCGCGGGGTGCCGGTGGGTACCGTGTCGTCCGTCGAGCTGACCGACGACGGCGTGGTCGCGGTCGCCGAGATCGACTCGGAGGTATCGATTCCGGCGGGTGGAGAGATCCGCGTGGCAGGACTGTCGCTTGCAGGAGAGCAATACCTCGACCTGCGTCCGGACAGGGACGGGGGTCCCTATCTGCAGGACGGTGCCGAGATCTCGGCCGAGAACACGTCGACACCTGTCCCTCTCTCGACTCTGATGCACGATCTCGACGGCATGCTCGCGCAGATCGAACCCGAATCTCTCCGAGTCGTCGTGGAGGAACTCGGCGTCGGACCGGAAGGGCCGCGCAAACTCACCGACATCATCGAAGGCGGCACCTTCCTGATCTCCACACTCGACGAAGTACTACCGCAGACGGTGTCACTGCTGCGCTCCGGCAAGATCGTGCTTCGCACGCTCGCCGACGCCGAACCAGGACTGCAGGAGATGTCGGGGGAGATGTCGGCCCTGCTGCGCGGAGTCGAATCGATGGACGAGGGTTTTCGCGACTTCGTGGACCGCGCACCCGCGACGATGCACTCCGTCGACAACCTCCTCGCGGAGAACTCCCCGACGATGGTGCAACTGCTCGGCAATCTGACGACTGTCGCGCAGATGGCTCACGTGCGCGTACCTGCCCTGCACGAATTCTTCTTCCCGAGCGAACGGGACGGGTCGACGCTCGAAGCGCTCATGACCGCTTTTCGCGACGGAGGCGTCTGGGCGCTCGTGAACATCTATCCGCGGAACTCGTGCGACTACGACCTGCCGCGACGAGCACCGACCATTGCCGACAGCCCGGAACCGTATCTCTACACCTACTGCGCCGACCCCGACCCGTCGACGCTCGTCCGCGGTGCCCGCAACGCGCCTCGTCCACCCGGCGAGGAAGGCGCGGCGAGCATCCCGCCGGGCGTCGATCCGCTGCGCACGTCCGATCCTGCTCCGATAGGACCGCACAGCATTCCGCTCGATTACGGCGGCCCGAAGGTGCCGAACTGACCTGTGCCGCAACCTCCGTGAAGAACCGAACCAGGAGAACCGACATGAGCATCGACAGCGAGGCCGTCACGGACGAGACCGTCACGGACGAGAGCACGGACGCGAGGGTTGCCGGTACCGACGACAACGAGGACGGAAACCGTTCGGGAAGAGGGCGACTCACGCGTTCGCTGCTCGTACTCACCGCCGTCGTGGCGGTGGCAGCCCTGGCCGCTGCCGCAGTGCTGGGCACACAGTTGCGGAACGCTCGTGCAGTGGACGATGCGGCACGAGCGGCGTCGGAGGCTGCAAGGCAGTTCGCGGTGACGTTGACGTCCGTGGACTCCGCGAGTCTCGATGCGGACTTCGCTGCGGTGCTCCGAGGAAGCACCGGCGAATTCGCGCAGATGTATGCGGAGTCGAGCGAACAACTCGAACAGTTGCTGATCGACAATCAGGCGCGCGCCGAGGGTGTCGTCGTGGAGTCGGGTATCAAGTCGGCGACCACGACGAAGGTCGAAGTGCTCCTGTTCGTCGACCAGAGCGTCACGAACACCCTGGTTCCCGAACCTCGGCTCGATCGCAGTCGGGTGGTGATGACGATGGAACTCGCCGACGGCCGGTGGCTCGCGTCGAAGGTCGACCTGCCCTGACCACGTGCCGCTTCAGGCGGTCGGGGCGGCAGGAAGGGACTCGGTGCCCAGCCACGCCTCCCACAGCGGACGGAGTGAGGTATCGGAGAAGCGGGCTGCGAGATCCTTGAACTGGGCCGTCGTGACGTTTCCGTGCCGGTGTTCCGAGGTCCACGTCCGCAGAAGATCGAAGAACGAATCGTCACCGAGGTGCAACCGCAAGGCATGCAGGGTCAGTGCCCCCCGCTTGTATATCCGGTCGTCGAACATAGCCTCCGGACCCGGGTCCTCGAGCACGATGTCCTGTGGCTTGCGGGCAAGTCCGCGGTGGGCATCGAGTGCGTGCGCATGTGCGGACCTGTCGCCGGAACTCTCCGACCACAACCATTCCGCGTAGCAGGCGAACCCCTCGTGGAGCCAGATGTCGCACCAGCGATACAGGGTGAGGCTGTTGCCGAACCACTGGTGGGCCAACTCGTGGGCGACGAGTCTCTCCTCGCGTCCGGTGCCGTCGCAGAAGTTCGCTCCGAAGATCGACAGCCCCTGTGCCTCGATGGGGATCTCGAGGTCGTCGTCGGTCACGAGTGCGGTGTAGTGCGCGAACGGATACGGTCCGAAAAGGCGCGTGAAGACTTCGAGCATCTCGGTCTGACGAGCAAAATCCCGATCGAACGAGGCGCGGAGGCGGGACGGATGGATCCCGTACTGCGGCACCGGATCCGACGCAAGCTTGCGTACCTCGTACTGCCCGGTCTGCACAGTCGCGAGATAGGTCGCCATCGGCTCGGGTTGCTCGTACACCCAGGTGGTCCGACTGGACTTCGTGGTCTTGTGCACGAGCGTTCCGTTCGCGATCGCGACGAACGGGGCATCTGTGGTGATGGAGATCCGATAGGTGGCCTTGGAGCCGGGATGATCGTCGCAGGGAAACCATGTGGGCGCACCGTTCGGCTGGCTCGCGACGAGCGACCCCTCGTCGAGTTCCTCCCAGCCCACCTCGCCCCACATGGTCCGCAGGGGAGCGGGAGTGCCGGAGTACTGCACGCCCACGATCAGCACGGCACCAACGGGGAGTTTCTCGGCCGGCGTGACGGTGAGCTTTCCGTCCCGGTGCGCGAACTTCGCCGGGCGACGCCCGTTGACGGTCACCTTCGAGACACGCATCGACTGTGCGAGATCCAGCGAGTACTTGGGCCGTACGTCCGTCGTCGTTGCAATGATCTTCGCTCGGCCGTCCAGCCTGTTGGAGACCACCTTGTAGGTGAGCTCGAGTTCGTAACGCGACACCCGGTATCCGCGGTTCCCACTCTCGGGCAGGTAGGGGTCGAGCGGGCGGTCGGCAGCGACAGGCGCGACGGGCTTGACGGGTTTCACCGCGGCGACCAATCGTTCGGTGTGGTCCACGGGGCGATCGGGTTGCCCTGCCAGCGGGTGGACGGCGGGACGACGTCGCCGCGCATCACCAGCGACGCCGGTCCGACGGTGGCGCCGTCGCCGATGCCCGACGCCGGCAACGCGACGCATTGCGGACCGAGCGTGGCGCCGGCGCCGAGGGTCACGGTGTCCATGGACATGATCCGATCATGGAACAGGTGGGTCTGTACAACGCAACCCCGTTCGACCGTGGCGCCGTCGCCCAGGGAGACCAGGTCGGCCTCGGGCAACCAGTAGCTTTCGCACCATACGCCACGGCCGATCCTCGACCCCAGTGCCCGCAACCACAGATTCATCACGACGGTGCCGGTCGCGGCCCGCGCGAACCACGGGGCGGCCACGGTTTCGACGAAGGTGTCCGAGACCTCGTTGCGCCACACGAACGAACTCCACAGTGGGTGTTCGACGCGTCCGATCCGTCCCACCACGAGCCATTTCGCGGCGACCGTCACGAGGCACGCCACGGCCCCGGCGATCATGAGCACGACGCCACCGAGCAGTGCGGTAACGGCATACCCCCAGTGCACGGCGAGAGTGTTCAGGGTGAACAACACACCGAGTCCGATGCCGAAGGTGACGATCATGGGCACGAGACGGAAGGTCTCCACGGCGCCGCGCGCGATCTTCAACTTCAGCGATGGCTCGAAAGTGCGACTCGCATCGCTCTCTCCACTCGCGCGCCGCAGACGAACAGGGGGACTGCCCAGCCACGACGACCCGGACTTCGCCTTCTCCGGAGCTGCGGAGAGCACCGCGACGAGTCCGTGCTTCGGTACGCGCCGGCCGGGTGCCGCCATGCCCGAGTTGCCGAGGAATGCGCGTTTTCCGACCTTCGCATGCGAGATGTACAACCGGCCGCCGCCGAGTTCGTAGGAGGCGACCATCGTGTCGTCCGCGAGGAAGGCGCCGTCGGCGACCTTCGTGAACTTGGGGACCATGAGCACGGTCGACGCCTCGACGTCCTTGCCGATGTCGGCACCGAGCAAGCGGAGCCAGATCGGGGTGAGCATCGACGCGTAGAGCGGGAAGAGGAAGGTGCGCGAGGAATCCATGAGGCGCTCGGTGAACCACACCTGCCAGCCCACGCGGCTGCGCACCGGATGCCAGCCCTCCGTCATCCCGATGGCGAGCAGCCGCACGGAGAACAAAGTGAGCAGGGCGAAGACGAACATCGTGAGCAGCGCCGCGACGGGCAGCATCGACAGGGAGCGGAGCACGGCGTCGGAAACGGTCGCGGTGTCGTGCACCCACCACACCAGCAGGGCCACACCGGCAGCGATCGACACGATCGGCAGGCCCCCGAGCAGCAGCGACGACAGCGCGTAGACCGGCACCCATCGTCTTCCGGGAGGAGGCACCTGTGCAGGCCAGGGCCGGTCGGCCTTGCCGACCTTCCGGGCGGGAGATCCGGCCCAGCTCTGTCCGGCTTTCACGCGACCGAATACAGCAGATCCGGCTTCCACCCGCGCGTTCTTTCCGATGCGCGCGCCCGGCGCGAGGAACGATCGCGCACCGACGGTCGCACCGGCGCCGATTCCGATGCTCCCGATGTGGACGACATCGCCGTCCACCCAGTAGCCGCCGAGGTCCACTTCCGGCTCGACCGAGCAACCGTCCCCGAGCTCGAGGAGCCCGGTGACGGGCGGAAGGCTGTGCAGGTCGACATCGCGTCCGACCTTCGCTCCCAGGGCACGCGCGTACTGCCGCATCCACGGCGCACTCGAGACGTTCGTGGCCCCTACCGCGTCGGACAGTCGCAGGGCCGTCCACAGCCGGAGGTGGACACTTCCGCCGCGCGGGTAGCTTCCGGCTTCCACCCCGCGCAGCAGCAGACGTGCACCCGCGACAGAGAGGGCCATACGCCCGGCGGGGGTGAGGAACAACAGGACGCCGAGCGCGATCCACCACCACGACAACGTGACGGTCCACGGCACGTCGACGACGAGCGCGATGATGTTGTTCAGGAGCGCCAGCCAGGTCACCCACTGCAATCCGGTGAGGGTGCTGAGGAGGACGGTCGCAGCGACCTGGGTGAACTGGGCGCGCCGGGGCACGGGAGTCACCTCACGAGGTGCGGTGGCTTCGGTCGGCGCGAGTTCGTCGAGATAGACCGCGAGCGATCCGAGCCGGGGATGGTCGTACAGCTCTGCGACCGTCATCTCCGGGTATCTGCTCCGCAGAGCTGTGACGAGCTGTGCTGCCGCGAGAGATCCGCCACCGAGCTCGAAGAAGTCGTCGTCGGAACCTTCGATTCGGACGCCGAGGATGTCGGTCCACAATTCGGCGACCCATTCGGCCGTGGGATCGAGCCCGAGCGCTTCCACCGCGCCGGCGTCGGCGCCGGGCAGCGGCCACGGCAGAGCGTCGCGGTCCACCTTGCCGGACGTGCGGGTGGGGAGTTCGTCGACGAGCGCGAGCCGTGGGACGAGCGCGGCGGGGAGTTGTTCGGACAGCAGGTCGTGTGCGGACGCGATGTCGAACCCCGGGTCGGTCGAAGCGATGTACCCCACGAGGATCGAGTGCCCGGCAGCCGTCCGGCGTACTGCACACGCGCCACCGGCCACGCCGGGGAGGTTCTGCAGTGCGTTGTCGACCTCCCCGAGTTCGATGCGCCGGCCCCCGATCTTGACCTGGTCGTCGGCGCGACCCTGGAATAGCAGGCCGTCGCGGTCGAGGGTGACGAGATCGCCGCTGCGATAGGCGCGGTCCCAGCCGAGAGTGGGCATGGGAGCGTACTTCTCGGCGTCCTTCACCGGATCGAGATAGCGCGCGAGACCGACACCCCCGATGACGAGTTCACCCGTCGCGCCTTCCTCGACAGGATTGCCCTCGGCATCGACGACGGCGAGGTCCCAGCCGTCGAGAGGAAGGCCGATGCGGACCGGTCCGGTGCCGTCCATCAGCGACGCGCACGCCACCACCGTGGCCTCGGTGGGGCCGTAGGTGTTCCACACCTCGCGTCCCGGAACGGCGAGGCGCTCGACGAGATCCGGTGGGCAGGCTTCGCCGCCGAAGATGAGCAGGCGGACCGCTTCGAGTGCTTCGGCCGGCCACATCGCCGCAAGCGTCGGGACGGTGGAGACGACGTTGATGTCGCGGGAGACGAGCCAGGGGCCGAGATCCATGCCGGAACGGACGAGCGCGCGCGGTGCCGGAACCAGGCATGCGCCGTGCCGCCACGCCAGCCACATCTCCTCGCACGATGCGTCGAACGCCACCGACAGGCCGGCCAGGACGCGATCGCCGGGGCCGAGCGGCGACGCCTGACAGAACATCCGGGCCTCGGCGTCGACGAATGCCGCGGCGTTGCGGTGGGTGACCGCGACACCTTTCGGCGTGCCGGTCGAGCCGGAAGTGAAGATGATCCACGCGTCGTCCTCGGGCTGCGGACCGCGCACGACCGGGGCACCGGGCGGCACGGCCGTTCCGGGACCGGTGCCTTCATCGGTGATGACGGCGGTGACCTGTGCTTCCGAGAACACGAGTTCGGCTCGATCGTCCGGGTCGTCGGCATCGACCGGGACGTAGGCGGCACCCGCCGCCAGAATCGAGAGAATCGTCACATACAGATCCGTGCGCCCGGATGTCATGCGCACGCCGACCCTGTCGCCGGCCCCCACGCCCGCATCGTTCAGTGCATACGCCCCCGCGATCACCGCCTCGACGAGTTCGGCGTAGTCGAGGACAGTGGTGCCGTCGTCGAGAGCGGGAGCGCTCGGATGCGCCTCGGCAGTCCTCCTGAGCAGGTCGACGAGGGTGCGTGCGGGCGGGGCGTGCGACGCGCGGAGGAACTCGTCCGGGATGGGTGACCGGCCGACGGGGGTGGAGGATGGGGCTGGCAAGTCCGCGGGTCCTTCTGCTCGATGGTTCTTCCGGTTATCTCACGTCCTGATGGACGACAGGTGAACGTGCGGTGGGCGGGTGCCGAGATCGTGGGGTTGACACGGATGGTCCGTCCTGTCATTGTCTTCGCCAGGTCATGAGTACCAGCGTCAAGCCCCGGCTTGCTGGTCGGCAACCCTCCAACCGCGGTGGGGTGCTCCGGGTGACGACCAGGCCGTGAATCCACCTCCGGACACGGCAAGCGCGGACTCCGCCGGCGACGAGAATTCTCCGTTGTGGGCGTCACCGGCGGGTCCCTGATTGCACGAGGGATCTGTCATGACTGCTGTAGCCACCACCACCTGCATCGCTCCGTTCGCCACCGTTTCCGGTTGTGACGTGCAGGTTCCGCTCGTTCAGGGTGGAACCTGCACCTACGCGAACTTCGACTACGCGGCGAGCGCGCCGGCGCTGTCGGCCGTCACCGAACGAATCACGGAACTGCTGCCGTTCTACGCGAGCGTGCACCGCGGTGCCGGATATGCCTCGCGGATCAGCACCACGGCCTACGAGGACGCTCGTACGTCCGTCTCGCGGTTCGTCGGTGCGGACGCCGACCAGGTTGTGGTCTTCACGCGCAACACCACCGACTCGCTGAATCTGCTCGCGAGCGCGGTACCCGGTGACGTCGTGGTGCTCGATATCGAGCACCACGCAAATCTGCTGCCGTGGAAGAACTCTCGTATCGTCGAGGCGGCGGACACGGTGTCGGAGACGGTGTGGCGGCTCGCGGTCGAACTTCAGCGCGCGCCCGCGGCTCTGCTCGCCGTCACCGGTGCTTCCAACGTGACCGGCGAAGTTCTGCCCATCGCCGAACTCGCGGAACTCGCTCACGCCTGCGGTGCGCGGATTCTGGTCGACGGCGCTCAGCTCGTGCCCCACCGACGTGTCGATCTCGCGTCGCTCGGCGTGGACTACCTCGCATTCTCGGGCCACAAGCTGTACGCACCGTTCGGTGCAGGAGCGCTCGTGGGTCGCCGGGATTGGCTCGACGCCGCCGAACCGTATCTGGCAGGTGGCGGGGCGGTCCGCGAGGTACGTCTCGACGGCACGGAATGGGCGTGCGCCCCTGCGCGTCACGAGGCCGGAACCCCCAACGTGCTCGGGGTTGCCGCACTTGCGGCCGCGTGTGATGCCCTCGCCGGCTTCGACCCCGATGCGGTGACCCGCCACGAGGAAGCCCTGTGCGCCCTGCTCGTCGAGGGTCTGCGGGCGATCGACGGCGTGGAAGTGCTTCGCCTCTGGGGCGATTCGACCGACAGCGTCGGTATCGTCACCTTCACGGTCGACGGGTACGAGCCCGGGCACGTCGCCTCGTATCTGTCCGGCGAACACGGCATCGGGGTTCGTGACGGGCGCTTCTGCGCTCATCCGTTGCTTGCACGAGTCGGTCGTGCCGGAGGTGCCGTCCGAGCCTCACTCGGCCTCGGTAGTTCGTCCGACGACATCGAACGGCTTCTCACAGCGCTGCGGTCGCTGGTCGCGGACGGGCCGTCGTGGGTGCATGCGAAGACCGATGGCGTGTGGAACCCTTCGCCGGAAACGCGGCCGGGTCTCGGACAGGCCGCCGGTAGCGCTTCGCCGTGCGTGTAGGCCCGTGATCTCGCCGATCCGGAATCGATCATCGCGTCCGATGCGCGCTTCCTGACCCCGGTTTTCCGGTACATATCACGAAGGAGGGGAGAGACTCGTCTCTCCCCTCCTTCGCGTGTTCACGCCGTACGGCGGTCTAGCGCCTCGACCACGTGCACACGCGGATCGGGGTCGTAACGGTAGCCGGATCCGCGCACTGTGGTGATGATGCTTCCGAAGCGTCCCAGCTTCGACCGGATTCGAGACACGTGGACGTCGACGCTGCGGTTGCCGCGCTCGGCGTCGATTTCGCCGTTGTCGGCGTCTCCGGTGCCGAGCTGCCGGAGCGACGCGCGGGAGGCGGCCACGCGAGGTTGTCGAACCAGATGCCCGAGAATCTCGAATTCGCGGTGGCTCAATTCGACTCGCTCGCCGTCGAGGACGAGGCCGCGGGCCGGCAGGTCGATCACCAGGGGTGTCGGACCGGGGCTGAGAAGTGTGCGGGTGCGGGCGCCGGGAAGCAGGTCGAGAGCGGTCTCCCGAAGTGCGTCCGCGAGGACCGCGAGATCGCCGGGTGATCCGGCATTCGTGTCCGAGATCTGCACGATGAGAACGAGTTCGGGTGAATCGATCGGCCCGGTGGCCGGATTCGCGATTGGGGACGTGGTCATGAAAGGACTCCGCTGGTCGGAAGATGAACGGCGCCCTCGGGCAACTATCGAGAATGCGAGGCGCCGGAAAGAGTAAGGGATGGTGTGGATCTCAGGTCGCACACAGGCACGAGCGGGTGCGGCACAGGTCGACATGCCTGCGGCTCCACGCTCGGACGGTCACGACGGCGAGTGTACCCGGGTGGGCGTGCCGTCGGTACCGGCAGGCGGGAGATCTCAGTCCACTTCCACGTCGATTGCGGCGGTGATGCGCATCAACTCGGAATACACGGTGCGGAAGAGCGTGTGGGGGCAACCTCCCGACGCCCACAGCTCCGGGTGGTACTGCAACGAGCGGTCGATGTAGGTCGGCAGGTTGGTGGGGTGGCCGAGAGGCGCGACTCCCCCGAGCGGTTGCCCGGTGACCTCCGTGACCAGGTCGGGCGAGGCCGGGACGAGTTCGCCGCCGAGACGCTTGCCGGTCCGCTTCACCGCCACGCGGTGCGCTCCGGAGACCAGCAGCAATATCGGATCGTCGTCGAGCAGGAACACGAGCGACTTCACGATGGCGCCCACCTCCACGCCCACCGCGGCAGCCGCCTGCTCGGCGGTGTGCACGTTCTCCGGCTGCTCGACGATCAGACCGTGGTGGCCGCGAGCTATGAGCGTGTCCGAGACGCGGTGGGAATTCGGATCCAGCGACCTGGTCATGCAACAAGAGTAGGAAATCGCCGCACGATCGGCACTGTTCCGGACACGCGTCGTGGCCTCGTCGACCGGTGGTGCAGTGCGGGGATGCCTCCACGCAAGTTACTCTCCAGTATCAAAGCCTCTCCCGCCTGCGGCGGACAGATTTCGTCGACACGCCCTCGACCCGACCTTGGAAGGAGGACGGCGGTTCTCGCCCTCATGGACCGAGGACCGTCGAACACAGAATGACCGATCACTCTCCCTGGAAAGCATTCACCGTCGAGCAAGCGGACCACGTCGCGCGGGTCACGCTCGTCGGCCCGGGTAAGGGCAATGCAATGGGCCCCGACTTCTGGGCCGAACTGCCCGTCCTCTTCGGTGAACTCGACGCCGATCCCGACGTCCGCGCTGTCGTGCTCGCCGGCTCGGGCAGAAACTTCTCCTACGGGCTCGACCTCGTCGCCATGGGCGGCAGCCTCGGCTCCGTCGTGTCCGGCAAGGCACTCGCGAAACCGCGTACGGATTTCCACGCGATGATCAAGAGCATGCAGGCGGCCATCACGGCCGTCGCCGACTGCCGCAAACCTGTGGTCGCCGCCGTCCAGGGCTGGTGCATCGGTGGCGCGCTGGACCTGATCTCCGCCGCCGACATCCGCTACGCGAGCGCCGACGCCAAGTTCAGCGTCCGCGAGGTCAAGGTCGGGATGGTCGCCGACGTCGGCACGCTCGCCCGGCTCCCGCTCATCATCGGCGACGGTCACGTCCGCGAGCTCGCGCTCACCGGCAAGGACATCGACGCAACGCGCGCCGAGAAGATCGGACTCGTCAACGACGTCTTCGACGACGCGGAGGCAGTTCTCGCCGCGGCTCACGCGACTGCGGCCGAGATCGCCGCCAACCCGCCGCTGGTGGTCCACGGCATCAAGAACGTCCTCGACCACACCCGGTCTGCCCGCGTCGACGACAGCCTCCGTTACGTCGCGGCGTGGAATGCGGCGTTCCTGCCGTCCGAGGATCTCACCGAGGCGATCACCGCCGTTTTCGAGAAGCGTCCGCCGCAGTTCAAGGGGGAGTAGCCCCGCAACCCCCGAAACGACGATCTCCCGGACGATTCGATCGTCCGGGAGACCTTCGTTCTACGGCTCAGTGTCCGCCGTTGTCCTTCAGGCGCGCGATCGACGCGGTCACCTCGGCCTCCGCCTCGGCGCGACCGACCCAGTCGGCGGCCTCGACATGCTTGCCCGGCTCGAGATCCTTGTAGTGCACGAAGAAGTGCTTGATCGCGTCGAGCTCGAACTGGTCGACGTCGCTGATGTCCTGGATGTGATCCCAACGCGGATCGCCGGCCGGAACGGCCAGGATCTTGTCGTCGCCACCGGCCTCGTCGACCATCTTGAACATGCCGATCGGGCGGGCGTCGACCAGCACGCCGGGGAAGACCGACTCGGGCAGCAGCACCATGCAGTCGAGCGGATCGCCGTCCTCACCGAGGGTGTTCTCGATGTAGCCGTAATCGGCGGGGTAGCCGAACGAGGTGTACAGGTAACGATCGAGCTTGACGCGTCCGGTCTCGTGATCGACCTCGTACTTGTTCCGCTGCCCCTTGGGGATCTCGATGGTGACCTCGAACTCCACGCGTTGCCTCACTTCGTCGGTATTTTCCGGCCGATACGACATCCGTATCTGCGGTGATGGTCCGGAGAGAGGATAACGGTCGCGGCGCTAGTCTGGAGGCGCAGGTACCGGGCCCCGAGTGCGTTACAGCGCAGTGTGCGGCCGGCAGCGGGAATTGCGGATGGCTGGTCGACGAGTGTGCAGGATGCAGCGGAGGCGTGTTGGCGGGGCAGGGTGGCAGCAAGAAGCAGGGTTCGCTGGTAAGCCGGCGGCGGCGGAACATGAAGATCCTGTTCGGGATCTGGGGAGCGGGTTTCCTCGCTCTGGTCGTGGGCGGGGCCTTCGCGATCTACGACGTGCAGGCGTCCTCCGGCACAGCGGTGCTTCCGGCACCGGCACCGGTCGTCGCGACTCCGGCGATCGAAGCGGTCGAAGCCGACGCCCCTATGCCCGACCCCGAGGTGCTGGCGACCGCGCTCGAACCGGCCGTGAAGAATCCCGGGCTCGGTGACTTCACCGGATCGATCACAGATCCGGCGACCGGCACCGTCCTGTGGTCGCAGGACCCCGGTCGTGCCCTGATCCCCGCTTCCACCACGAAGATTCTCACCGCCGCGGCCGCCATGCTCGTGTTGCCGCCGGATCACCGGATCACCACGCGTGTCGTCGAGGGGTCGAAGCCGGGGGAAATCGTCCTGATCGCCGGGGGCGACCCCACGCTGTCGGCACTGCCCCGCGAGGAGGACAGCTTCTACCCGGGTGGGCCCCGCATCGACGATCTGGCCGAACAGATCCGTCGCAGCGGTGCAGCGGTCGACACCGTTCTCGTCGACACGAGTCTGTACAGCGGAGATCCGTTGGCGCCCGGCTGGTCCCCACAGGACGTCGGCGCGGGCTACGTCGCACCCATCGAAGCCGTCATGCTGGACGGTGGCCGGTTGCAGCCGCTCGAGGACGAGTCCCCCCGCAGCGAAACTCCTGCGCTGGATGCGGGTCGTGCACTGGCCACGGCGCTCGGTGCCGACCCGGCACGCGTCGCAACCGGATCCGCCGCAGCGGGCGCAGCGCCGATGGCGTCGGTCCAGTCGGCGCCGCTCACTGAGCGCCTCGGCCAGATGATGCGCCGATCGGACAACGTCCTCGCGGAGACGATCGGACGGGAAATCGCGATCGCGACCGGCAACGAGCACTCGTTCGCAGGAGCCACGAGGGCTGTGACCGGTACGCTGCAGCAAGCGGGTCTGGACGTCACCGGAGTGACGCTGCGCGACACCAGCGGGCTCTCTGTCGACAACCGGATCTCCGCTCGCACGCTCGACCGCGTGATCTCCGAAGCCGCCGGACCGAACAGGACGGAGCTGCGGCCCATGCTGGACTATCTCCCCGTCGCCGGAGCCACCGGCACTCTCGCGGACCGCTACGGCACCACCACGCGTGCCGGAGCGGGATGGGTGCGGGCGAAGACCGGCACTCTGACCGAGGTCAACGGACTCGCCGGGTACGTCGTCGACTCGGACGGCCGCGTGCTGTCGTTCGCTCTGCTCTCCAACGGACGCTCCCCGAGCGAGGCCCGTCCCGCCCTCGACGCCGTCGCGTCGGTCCTCCGCGAGTGCGGCTGCCGATGACCGGCAAGGAGCGGGCCCTGGGCGACGCGATCGACTGGTCGTTCGCGGCAGGGGTCGGTGTGCGTCTCACCCGCTCCGAACCGGCGATGTCGCGGTACACGCGCACCGCCGTGCACGACGAGCTGTTCTCGTCGGCTGCGCGGGCCGAGGGGCCCGTCCGCGAACACACACGACTCGACAACGGAGCCGAGCCGCTGCCGGCGCGGGTCGTCGACCGTCCGGAATGGGTGCGCGCAGCCGCAGCGTCCATGGCCGATCTCACGGCGGCGCCGGGCGCGGATTCGGGCAGCACCCGACGTTGGGTGGGCAAGCCCGCGGGTGCGCAGGCGGGCGCCATGCTGGCCTACCTGTCGTCCGCGGTGCTCGGCCAATACGATCCGTTCTCCCGCTCGCTGTTGCTGGTCGCGCCGAACGTCGTCGCGGTCGAACGTGCGCTGAAGGTGCCGCCCGCCGATTTCCGCCTGTGGGTGTGCCTGCACGAGGTGACCCATCGGGTGCAGTTCGCACAGGCACCATGGATGGCCGATCTGATGCGCGACGCCGCGACCGACCTCGCCACTGCCGTCGAGGAACCGGTGAGCGAGGTGGCGACCCGCGTCGTGTCGGCGGTCAAGGATCTGCGCACTCCCGGCGAGAAGCCGATGTCGGAACGCGGCATGCTCGGCGTCGTGCGGGCGCTGCAGGCACAATCGCAACGCGAGTCATTCGATCGAATGCTCGCGCTGGGAACCCTCCTCGAGGGGCATGCCGACCATGTGATGGACGGTGTCGGGCCGGCGGTGGTCCCGTCGGTTGCGCGGATCCGGCGGGCGTTCGACAACCGTCGGCACCGCAACAGCAGCCCCGTCCACCGGCTCATCCGCCTCATCCTCGGCATGGACGCCAAGATGGCGCAGTACGTGCACGGGAAGAAGTTCGTCGACGCCGTCGTCGCGAAGGTGGGCATGGATGCCTTCAATACGGTGTGGTCCGGGCCGGAGGCTCTCCCCGCACTGGCGGAGATCGACGACCCCGACGCGTGGATCGCGCGGGTGCTGAGTTGACCGTGGCCTCACGCTCGTCGGCATCACCATCACCCGATCGCCCACTCCTTCCCGAAACCGCGGCGATCCACGAAGTGCGACTCGCGGTACGGGCCTGGCTGAACGCCCACTCGGTTCGTGAGGTGACGGTCGCGTTGTCCGGTGGTGCCGATTCGGCAGCCCTGACCGCCGCCGCCGTCGCCGAAGCGGAGTTCGTGCACGCCGTCGTCGTCGACCACCGGCTGCAATCCGGCTCCGAGGTCGTCGCGGCACGCGCCGCGGAGTTCGCACGCGCCCGTGGTTGCGCGACCGCCGTTGTGGTCGGCGTGGACGTCACCGGCGGAGGAGGACTCGAAGCTGCCGCACGTGCCGCCCGTTACCGGGCACTCGACGAGCATCGCGACGACCGGCCGGTGCTGCTCGGACACACCCTCGACGACCAGGCCGAGACGGTGCTGCTCGGCCTCGGCCGCGGCTCGGGGCTCCGCTCGATCCGGGGGATGGCGTCGTTCGAGTCGCCCTGGGGACGTCCACTTCTCGGTGTGCGCCGCGTCACGACCCGGCTGGCGTGCGACGAGCTCGGCTACCACCCCTACGAGGATCCGCACAACGCCGACGACCGATTCACCAGGGTGCGACTGCGTCGCGAGGCACTTCCGCTGCTCGAGGACGTGCTCGGTGGAGGCGTGGCCGAAGCCCTCGCTCGAACGGCCGGGCAGCTGCAGGAGGACGGCCGCGCCCTCGACCGCTGGGCGGACGAGCTGCGTGCGGCTGCCTCCCGTGACGGCGACCTGCTCGACGCCGACGTGCTCGCGCAGGCTCCTGCAGCCGTACGGCGCAGGGCCGTCCGAGCATGGCTGATCGATCACACTGCCTCGCCGAACGAGACGATGCTGCGGGCGGTCGACGACCTGGTAGCGGCGTGGCGCGGACAGGGACCGGTTGCGGTCGGGCGAGGCCCCGAGTCGGGGACGAGGTTGGTGGTGTCGCGTCGGCGTGGCAGGCTTGCCGTGGAGTACGTCGACCCGCCGAAGGCATGGGCGACCGGCGAAAGGTAGGAAGGACCCCGGTGTACGAGAACGACATAGCGGCGGTGCTGATCTCCGAGGAGCAGATCAAAGAGCGGACCGCAGAACTGGCGCAGTCGATTGCCGAGCGATACCCGGTGGGTGCGCCGGAAGGCGATCTGCTGCTCATCGGTGTGCTCAAGGGCGCCATCTTCTTCATGACCGATTTCGCGCGGGCCATGCCGATTCCGACGCAGATGGAGTTCATGGCCGTCAGCTCGTACGGGTCGTCGACGTCGTCGTCGGGTGTCGTGCGCATCCTCAAGGACCTCGACAAGGACATCGCCGGTCGCAACGTCCTCATCGTCGAGGACATCATCGACTCCGGTCTGACGCTGTCGTGGCTGCTCCGCAACCTCTCGACGCGCAATCCCGCCTCGCTCGAGGTCGTCACGCTGCTGCGTAAGCCGGAAGCGGTGAAGATCGATGTGGAGGTCAAGGACGTCGGTTTCGACATCCCGGACGAGTTCGTCGTCGGATACGGCCTCGACTACGACGAGCGCTACCGCGACCTTCCGTACATCGGCACCCTCGATCCCAAGGTCTACAGCAGCTAGCCTGCGGCCGAGCCGAGCCGCAGGTCCTGTTCGTCTGGAACTACAGGGGCGGTCCGGTCGTTGACACATACGAGGTCTCCTCGGAGCCGGATCGGTCCGGCGCCGGGGCGGCCACTCGTCGACACGCGGTAACCTTGCGTTGCCTGGTCACTGACCGTCGCGTTCCATGCGACCACACCGGGCGCGAAGCGCCGCGACCGCGAGACCCCGACGAACTCGACCGAAAGGACCGGCCGCCCGGGCCCAGCCTGTATGAACCGCAAGACAGTGTTCCGTAATTTGGCGATCGTCGCCGGCATTCTGCTGGTGATCTACGCCTTCAGCTACTTCGGCGACGACACGCGCGGATTCACGCAGGTGGACACCTCCGTCGCGGTCACGCAACTCGAGTCGAAGAACGTCAGTGAAGCACGCATCGACGACCGCGAACAGCAGGTGCGGTTGTGGCTCGAGAGCGGCAACGACGCGACCGAGGGCAGCACCGAGATCATCGCGAAGTACCCGGCCTCGGCATCCGAGCAGATCTTCGACCTGGTCGCCAATTCGGGGGCGCAGAAGTACAACACGAACGTCACCCAGGAGAGCTGGCTGACGTCGATCCTTCTGTTCGTCCTGCCCATGATCATCCTGCTCGGCGTGTTCTTCTTCGTGATGAGCCGTATGCAGGGCGCAGGCCGCGGCGGCATGATGGGCTTCGGCAAGTCGAAGGCCAAGCAGCTGTCGAAGGACATGCCCAAGACGACCTTCGCCGACGTCGCCGGTGCCGACGAGGCCGTCGAAGAGCTCTACGAGATCAAGGACTTCCTGCAGAATCCGTCGCGATACCAGGCGCTGGGCGCGAAGATCCCCAAGGGTGTCCTGCTCTACGGCCCGCCCGGTACGGGTAAGACGCTGCTTGCACGCGCGGTCGCCGGTGAGGCAGGCGTTCCGTTCTTCACGATCTCCGGTTCGGACTTCGTCGAGATGTTCGTCGGCGTCGGCGCCTCCCGTGTGCGCGACCTGTTCGAGCAGGCCAAGCAGAATGCTCCGTGCATCATCTTCGTCGACGAGATCGACGCGGTCGGCCGCCAGCGTGGGGCCGGCCTCGGCGGAGGTCACGACGAGCGCGAACAGACCCTCAACCAGCTTCTCGTCGAGATGGACGGCTTCGGCGACCGCTCGGGCATCATCGTGATGGCCGCGACTAACCGGCCCGACATTCTCGATCCGGCGCTGCTGCGCCCGGGTCGGTTCGACCGTCAGATCCCGGTCACGAACCCCGACCTCGCCGGTCGCCGGGCGATCCTCGCCGTGCACTCGAAGGGCAAGCCGATCGACCCCAACGCGGATCTCGGCGCGCTCGCCAAGCGCACGGTAGGCATGTCCGGTGCCGATCTCGCGAACGTCGTCAACGAGGCCGCGCTGCTCACGGCTCGTGAGAACGGCACGGTGATCACCGAGGCGATTCTCGAGGAATCGGTCGACCGTGTCATCGGCGGTCCTCGCCGCAAGAGCCGCATCATCAGCGAGCACGAGAAGAAGATCACGGCCTACCACGAGGGCGGGCACACGCTCGCTGCCTGGGCGATGCCGGACATCGAGCCTGTCTACAAGGTCACCATCCTCGCCCGCGGTCGCACGGGCGGGCATGCGATGACGGTGCCCGAGGACGACAAGGGCCTGATGACCCGGTCGGAGATGATCGCGCGCCTCGTCATGGCGATGGGTGGCCGTGCCGCCGAGGAACTCGTCTTCCGCGAGCCCACCACCGGTGCGTCGTCCGACATCGATCAGGCCACGAAGATCGCGCGGGCGATGGTGACGGAGTACGGCATGAGCGCGAAGCTCGGTGCCGTGCGTTACGGCCAGGAGCAGGGCGATCCCTTCCTGGGCCGCTCGATGGGCGTGCAGTCCGACTATTCGCACGAGGTCGCACGTGAGATCGACGAGGAGGTCCGCAACCTCATCGAGGCGGCCCACACCGAGGCGTGGTCGATCCTCAACGAGTACCGTGATGCCCTCGATGTGCTCGCGGCCGAACTCCTCGAGCACGAGACGTTGACCCGCAAGGATCTCGAACGGATCCTCGCCGACGTGAAGAAGCGTCCGCGCATCACGACCTTCGATGAGTTCGGTGATCGGGTTCCGTCCGACAAGCCGCCGATCAAGACGCCTGCAGAACTCGCAGCCGAGCGCGGCGAGCCGTGGCCGCCGGAGCCGCCCTCGCTCACGAAGCCGGCGCATCGGCACCCGCAATATCCCGGCCGGGACGAAGTGCCCGCTGCCGGGGCGTATCAGCCCGGCCCCCAGCCGCAGTATCAGCCGGCGCAGTCCGGCCGGCCGGCGAACGGCTATCCCGCGCCGCAACCGGTGCCGTCGTCCGAGCCGCTTCCCGGCTTCCCGCCTCCGGCCCCGTATCCGGGTGGCCCGCGACACGCGACGCGACCCGACTACGGCGCTCCGGCAGGCTGGTCGGCCCCCGGCTGGCCCCCGCGTGATCAGAGCCAGCATGATCAGAATCAGGGGCAGGTGCGGCCGCAGGAATCCGGAGACAACGGTGCGGGGGATCCGCACCGGGGTGAGCATCACATGGGAGACTCGCAACCGCGCGACGGTTACGGCACTCCCGAGCCCCCTCCCACACAGCCGTGGGAAGGCCCGGCCGGCCGACACTGATCCGCACCGGTGCAGTCGGCACCGGACGCGCATCGGGGCGGTCGGTTCCGATGGAGACGAGTGAGCAAGAGTGGAGGGCGAGCGGGTGTCGGTGAACCACCTGGAGTCGGATACGAATTCCGATCCGGACGATGTTGTGACGACCCACGAGTTGAGTGTGGACGCAGGGCGAACCTTCGACCAGGCCCGAGCGGAAGCGGCGGTCCGCGAACTGCTGCTCGCGGTGGGTGAGGATCCGGAGCGTGAGGGTCTGCGCGACACCCCGGCCCGCGTGGCTCGTGCGTATCGAGAAGTGTTCGGCGGACTGTTCACGGACCCGGACGAGGTTCTCGACACCACCTTCGACGAAGGCCACCAGGAGCTCGTTCTCGTTCGCGACATTCCGATGTACTCGACGTGCGAGCACCACCTGGTCTCGTTCCACGGGGTGGCCCACGTCGGCTACATCCCCGGGCCCACGGGACGCGTCACGGGGTTGTCGAAGCTGGCGCGGCTCGTGGATCTCTACGCGAAGCGCCCTCAGGTTCAGGAACGTCTGACCAGCCAGATCGCCGATGCGATGATGCGCAAGCTCCAGCCACGCGGCGTCATCGTCGTCGTCGAGGCAGAGCATCTGTGCATGGCGATGCGCGGCATCCGCAAGCCCGGTGCCAGCACGACCACCTCTGCGGTGCGGGGGCTGTTCCAGACCAGTTCGGCGTCGCGTGCCGAGGCCCTGGACCTGATCCTGCGCCGGTGACCGTCTTTCCTGCCGAACAGTGGCCCGTCGTCATGGGCGTACTGAACGTCACCAGTGATTCCTTCTCCGACGGCGGTCGGTATCTGGATCGCGAGACCGCGATAGCCCGCGGATTCGAGCTGCGCGAACTCGGCGTCGACATCGTCGACGTCGGCGGTGAATCGACCCGGCCCGGTGCGGTGCGCGTCGACGCCGAGGTCGAGGCGTCCCGCGTGGGGCCCGTCATCGAGGCGTTGTCACAGGCGGGCATCCCGACGAGCGTCGACACGATGCGCGCCTCGGTAGCCGAGGCTGCCATCGAGGCCGGTGTGACGATGATCAACGATGTCTCGGGTGGGCGTGCCGATTCCGACATGGCCGCGGTCGTCGCAGAGTCGGGAGTGCCGTGGATCCTGATGCACTGGCGACCGGTGGGTGAGTACGTCCATGCGGGCGGGTCGACACACTACGACGATGTCGTCCGCGAGGTCCGGGACGAATTGCTCACCCAGGTCGACATCGCAGTTGCCGCAGGTGTCGACTCGGACAAGATCGTGCTCGACCCCGGCTTGGGATTCGTCAAGGAACCCGACCACAACTGGCAACTGCTCCAGCGACTCCCCGAACTCACCGATCTCGGATTCCCGGTGCTCATCGGTGCCTCGCGAAAGCGTTTCCTGGGTTCTCTGCTCGCCGCGCCCGACGGTACGGTCCGGCCACCGGCCGGTCGCGAGATCGCCACGGCCGTGGTCTCGGCACTGGCGGCCACCCACGGCGCCTGGGGCGTGCGCGTCCATGATGTGCAGGCCTCCCGCGATGCCCTCGCGGTGGTGCGTGCCTGGCAGCGCGGCAGCGCAGAAGGAGTGCACGCATGAGTGACCGCATCGAACTGCGGGGACTGACGGTCCGCGGAAACCACGGCGTCTTCGACCATGAGAAGCGCGACGGTCAGGATTTCGTGGTCGATATCGTCGCGTGGCTCGATCTCGCACGCGCCGCTGCGTCCGACGATCTCGCGGACACGCTGCACTACGGTGAGCTCGCCGAACGTGCCGCCGCGATCATCGCCGGTCCGGGCCGCGATCTCATCGAGACGGTCGCCGGGGAGATCGCCGACGAGGTGCTCACCGACCCGCGTGTCACACGGGTGGAGGTCACCCTCCACAAGCCGTCGGCGCCGATCCCCCTGACCTTCGGTGACGTCGCCGTGGTGATCGATCGCTCCCGCGAGGACACCTCCGGGATTGCGCCATGAGTCGTGCGGTGCTGTCCATCGGCTCGAATGTCGGCGACCGGCTTTCGCACCTGCAGTCGGTGGTCGAAGCGCTGGGGCCGCGGCTCGTCGCGGTCTCGGCGGTGTACTCGACCGCACCGTGGGGTGGTGTCGAGCAGGACGACTTCCTCAATGCGGTCGTCGTCGCCGAGGACGCCGAGTTCGGGCCGCAGGATTGGCTGCGGTTCGGCCGGGAGCGAGAAGAAGCCGCCGAGCGCGTCCGGGTGCAGCGCTGGGGGCCGCGCAGTCTGGATGTCGACGTGGTGACCTGCGAGACGGCCGAGGGTGAGGTGCACAGCGACGATCCGGAATTGCTCCTGCCCCATCCGCGGGCCCATCAGCGGGCGTTCGTGCTCGTCCCCTGGCTCGATGTGCAGCCCGAAGCAGTGCTCACTGCGGAGGGCAGGCAGTTG
This sequence comes from Rhodococcus sp. NPDC047139, assembly GCF_040643435.1. Taxonomy (NCBI): domain Bacteria; kingdom Bacillati; phylum Actinomycetota; class Actinomycetes; order Mycobacteriales; family Nocardiaceae; genus Rhodococcus; species Rhodococcus sp. NPDC047139. Next base: position 17,599 of record NZ_JBEYUH010000025.1, on the reverse strand, counting down.
CGAATCGGAGAGTGGCTCGACGAACTCGACGATGCCGAACGCGAGGGCGTGCACCGCACCGAGTTGGCGCTGGCCGGGCCGACGATCGAGGGTCGCACCGAGTGCTGAAACAGACTCGGATCCGCGATCTGCTGGCGCTGGCCGCGCTGGCGGCGATCATCGCGTGGCTGCTCGTACGCACCATCTACGGCTCGCTACCGCCCATCCCGGTCTACGCGGGTGCCTCGCTCTATCCCGTCGCGGTGATCGAGGTGATCCTCGCGTTCATGATTCGCTCGCGGGTGGGCAAGCGCGAGATCGGTGAGGGACCAGGCCGGCTGCACCCCATCACCGCGGCCCGGGCGGTCGCGCTCGCGAAGGCGTCCGCGCTGGTGGGTGCCGCCAGCGTCGGCGTGTGGGCCGGATTCCTGCTCTATCTGGTGCCGCAACTCGGGGATGTGCAGGCGGCTACCGAGGACACCTCCGGGGTGATCGTCGGAGCGATCGCCGGCCTTGCCCTCGTGGCCGCCGCATTGTGGCTCGAATACTGCTGCAGGACACCGGAAGATCCCGACGAACCTAGCGAACCGGCTCTCTGACCTGCGGATTGTTCCGCGAGAGAGTTGCGTCTCGTACGGCGCCGATCGGCAGAGACGCCCAAGTACCCTGAGGGATATGGCTTCCTCGGCGCGAGCAGACAGAAATCGTCGTCCGTGGCGCAGCACCGGCTCGACGATCGTCGCCGGTCTTCTCGCTCTGGCCATGATCGCCTCGCTGTTGCTGGTTTTCAGCGAGAGCGTGCAATTGCTGCGGGTCGCGGTGGTGGTCGCGCTGTGGGCCGCCACTGTGGGAGCCATCGCGATGAACAAATACCGCCGGGAATCGGCGCTCGACAGGGTCAAGGCCGACGACCTGAAGACGGTGTACGAATTGCAGTTGCAGCGGGAGATCGCGGCACGGCGCGAGTACGAACTGACCGTCGAGGAGAAGGTGCGGGCCGACCTCGCACTCGACGCCGACGAGATGACGGCCTTGCGTACCGAGTTGGCGACCCTGCGCCGCACGCTCGAGATGCTGTTCGACGGTCGGTTGCCGGACGATGCCGTCGCCCTCGAAGGCCAGGCGGAGAGGCTGCGCGAACTGAGCGAGGCCGCGCGAGTATCCGCGCCGCGGCCGTCCGGGCCGGCCTTCGCGTCTCCCGACGACGAACCGGTGACCGCGGAGACCGAATCGGTCGACACGGCGGCCGCGCGTGAGGGCGTCGAGGTCTCCTCGGCGGAGGACACCGAGGGGCCGGAGACCGAGGAGCCGGACGAATCCGACGAGGAGTCGGCGGGTCGACGCTCTCGTCGTCGGCGGGCCGACGGCGGCGCCCACACTGAGGGGCGAACGGTCGCGGAGATCATCGCGTCGCTGTCGGCCGAGCGCTGAGCAGGCAGCGACCCAGCCGCCCCGGGAGACCCACCGACCTCGGTCGATGAGGCGCAGATCACTCGGTGGGATCGTGGCGGGGCTCAGAATGTGCGCGCTATTGTCGATCGGAACGTCCGGTACCCGCTGAGCGGGACTGGAACGAACGAGAGGACTCCCGTGAATTCCTTCGGGATCACAAACGCACCTGCGCCTGCGCGCCTGTCGGTAGGAATCGTGTCCGCCGGACGGGTCGGTACCGCACTCGGCGTCGCGTTGGAGCGTGTCGGCCACGTCGTCGTGGCGTGCTCCGCCGTCTCCGACGTTTCGAGGCACCGCGCCGCTACACGTCTGCCCGATTCGCAGATCCTGCCGGTCGACGAAGTTGCCGGGCGTTGCAATCTTCTCCTTCTCGCCGTTCCCGACACCGAACTGCCCTCTCTGGTTCAGGGGCTGGCGACCACCGGTTCGGTCGCGGCCGGCACGATCGTCGCCCACGTCTCCGGTGCTCACGGCACCACGATCCTCGAACCGCTGACCGATCAGGGCGCCGTGCCGCTCGCGATTCATCCGGCGATGACGTTCACGGGTCACGACGAGGACATCGACCGGCTCACCTCCGCATGTTTCGGTATCACGGCCGCCGACGAGATCGGCTACGCCATCGCGCAGTCCCTCGTCCTGGAGATCGGTGGCGAACCGGTCCGCGTGCCCGAATCGATGCGGCCGACCTATCACGCGGCTCTCGCACACGGCAGCAACCACCTGGTCACGCTGGTCGCCGACGCCGTCGAAGCGCTGCGCAGCGCGTTGCAGGGTGAAGAACTGCTCGGTCAGCAACTCGTGGAGGATGCACCCGGGGGTGTCGCCGAGCGCGTCCTGCAGCCGTTGCTCTCGGCGGCGCTGGACAACGCGCTTCGCCGCGGCCCCGCGGCGCTGACCGGGCCCGTCGCGCGAGGTGACGCGGACGCCGTGGCCGCGCACCTGCGCGCACTCGAAGCCGTCGACCCGCAGATCGCCGCGGGTTATCGCGCATTGTCGCTGCGATCGGCGCAGCGGGCCGGCTCGAAGCCGGAACTCATGGCAATTCTCGAAGGAGCTGAATACGGTGAGTGAAGCAGGACAGCGCGGATACGTTCGAGGTGAACTGACCGTTCACCACGATCCCGCGGGCCTGACCAAGGTCACCAAGGCTCTGCGCGGCGTCGGCCGCACCGTCGCGCTGGTACCGACGATGGGCGCCCTGCACACCGGTCACCTCGAACTCGTGCGGCAGGCGAAGCTCACCGGGGCGGTCGTGGTCGTGTCGATCTTCGTCAATCCGCTGCAGTTCGGGCAGGGGGAGGACCTCGACGCCTATCCGCGCACTCTCGACTCCGATCTCGAGTTGCTCCGCGAAGCCGGGGTCGAACTGGCCTTCGTTCCCTCGGTGTCGGAGATGTACCCCCATGGGCGGCGCACCACGATCCACCCGGGGCCGCTCGGATCGGAACTCGAAGGTGCTTCGCGCCCTGGTCATTTCGCGGGGATGTTGACGGTCGTCGCGAAGTTGTTCAACATCGTCGGCCCCAACGCCGCGTACTTCGGGGAGAAGGACTACCAGCAACTCACGCTGATCCGCCAGATGGTCGCCGATCTCGATCTCGACATCCGGATCGTCGGCGTTCCCACCGTGCGCGAGCAGGACGGACTCGCGCTCTCCTCCCGCAACCGCTATCTCGACGCGGAGGAGCGCGAGATCGCGACGACGCTGTCGGCGGCGCTCGTCGCCGGAGCGCACGCCGCGTCGGGTGGGGTCGAGGCGATCCTGTCCACGGCTCGTGAGGTGCTCGCGCAGAGTCCTCGGATCGAGGTGGACTATCTCGAGGTGCGCGGCGCCGATCTCGGGCCGGCGCCCGAGCGAGGCGACGGCAGGTTGCTCGTCGCCGCTCGGCTCGGCACCACCCGCCTCATCGACAACGTCGGGGTCGCCGTCGGTACCGGCTTCCTCGAGCGTGCCACCGGCCCGGTGGATCCCCGCGCCGAAGACAACCTGCAGACCCGCTGATCGAGTCCGGAAAAGAAAAAGAGAAACCGAGGACGAGCATGTTCCGCACCATGATGAAGTCGAAGATCCACCGTGCGACGGTCACCCACGCGGATCTGCACTATGTCGGATCGGTGACCGTCGACCAGGATCTGATGGACGCCGCGGATCTGCTCGAGGGCGAGCAGGTCTGCATCGTCGACATCGACAACGGCAACCGGCTCGAGACGTACGTCATCGCCGGCGAACGCGGATCGGGCGTCATCGGGATCAACGGGGCCGCTGCACGTCTGGTGAGCCCCGGCGACCTCGTCATTCTCATCGCCTACGGCGTGATGAACGAACAGGAATGCAAGGAGTACAACCCCCGCGTGGTGTTCGTCGACGCCGACAACCGTCAGGTCGAGCTCGGCAATGATCCCGCCCATGCTCCGGAGGGCTCGGGCCTGATCACCCCGCGCATGCTGTCGACCCTCGACGCGCCGTCGCTGGTCTAGAGGTGCTTCTCACCGTCGACGTTCGCAACACCAACATCGTCCTGGGGGTGTTCGCGGGCAGTGGGTCGCACGCGCGACTGATGCGCGACTGGCGTGTTCGCACCGATCCCCGGATGACTGCGGACGAGATCGCCTTGCTGTTCCGTGGTCTGCTCGGTGAGTCCGCCGAGCAGATCACCGGGGTCGCGGCGCTGTCGACCGTGCCGTCGGTGTTGCGCGAACTGCGTGTCATGCTCGACCGCTACTGGTCGACGGTGCCACACGTGGTCGTCGAGCCGGGGGTGCGGACGGGAGTGCCGCTGCTGGTGGACAACCCGAAGGAGGTCGGCGCCGACCGCATCGTCAACAGTCTCGCGGCCTACCATTTCTACGGATCCCCGTGCATCGTGGTGGATTTCGGAACCTCTACGTGCGTGGACGTGGTGTCGGGAAAGGGCGAGTTTCTCGGCGGCTCGATCGCTCCCGGCGTGGAGATCTCGATGGACGCGCTGGCGTCGCGGTCCGCGGCCCTGCGGAAGGTCGAATTGCTCCGTCCCCGAGGCGTTCTCGGTAAGAACACCGTCGAGTGCATGCAGTCGGGGGCGGTCTTCGGGTTCGCCGGCATGGTGGACGGGATCGTGCGGCGGATCTGCGCGGAGGTTCCCGGTTTCGACGGCGACGACGTGGCCGTGATCGGTACCGGCGACAGCGCGCCGCTGATCATGCCGGAGTCGCGCACGCTCGAGCATCACGAACCGGACCTGACACTCGAGGGATTGCGTCTGGTGTACGAACGGAACCAGGTGAGACGAGCGGCACGCGGTTCCGCGGGTTCCGCTGAGCGTCATTCTGTGTAAAGATGGCTCCCGTGATCCGCTGCATGAGCGCCCAGGAGTGTTGTCGAGGCTGACGTCCGCCTCGACCGATAACACATTCCTGGGAGTCTCCTCATGCGCGCTGCGCTTTTTTCCGCTACGTCCGTTTCCTCTGCAGCTCCGGTTCCTGTCGCCGCTCCGGTCGCTTTCCATCGGCTCGCCGTCGAGCGCACGTACCCCACCGAACTGTCCGCCGCGGTCGCCCGCGGCGCTGTGGTGGTGGACATCCGATCCCACGCCGAACGTGCCGCACAGGGGACACTTCCCGGTGCCCTTGCCATCTCCGCGGATATCGTCGCAGAGCGTCTCGATCCGAGCGGTCCGGGAAGCCTCGCCCTCGCTGGCGATCGCGATGTCGAGTGGATCCTCGTCTCGTCCGACGGCACGGGCTCGCACGGCGTGGTCGCCGACCTGCACGCGCAGGGTCTGCGTCGCGTCACCCATCTCGTCGGAGGTTACGAGGCCATCCGTGCCGCGCGCCTGGTGGAAGCGGTTGCCCGGGCCCAGCACGTCTCCGAGGACGTGGCACGGGTCACGGCGCACTGAAAGCACGGATCTGCAGGCAGAACGGCCTCGCGGGTCCGATAGTCTGGTTACCCGTGAGTGATGCCACCGTCCAGCAGCCCGACGACACCCCCGAGCAGATGCGGGTCCGCCGCGAGAAGCGCGAACGGCTCCTGACGCAGGGTTCGGATGCTTATCCCGTCGCCGTTGCGCGCACCCATACTCTCGCGGAGATCCGCGCCGAGTACCCCGAGCTCGAACCCGACACCGCTACCGGCACGATCGTGGGTGTCGCCGGACGCGTGATCTTCTCGCGCAACACCGGCAAGCTGTGCTTCGCCACGCTGCAGGAAGGTGACGGCACCCAGCTGCAGGTCATGCTGAGCCTCGCCGGCGTCGGCGAAGAGGCTCTCGCCGGCTGGAAGTCCGATGTGGACCTCGGAGACATCGTGTTCGTGCACGGCGAGGTCATCAGTTCCCGTCGCGGTGAACTCAGTGTCATGGCCGACTCGTGGAGCATGGCGTCGAAGGCGCTGCGACCGCTGCCCGTCGCGCACAAGGAGATGAGCGAAGAGGCACGGGTGCGCCAGCGCTACGTCGACCTGATCGTGCGTCCCGAGGCGCGCCGTAACGCGCGGATGCGCGTCGCAGTGGTGCGCGAGCTGCGCAACGCGCTCGAACGCCGAGGCTTCCTCGAGGTCGAGACGCCGATGCTGCAGACCCTTCACGGTGGCGCAGCCGCCCGTCCGTTCGTGACGCACTCGAACGCGCTCGACATCGATCTGTATCTGCGTATCGCCCCGGAACTGTTTCTCAAGCGGTGTGTCGTGGGCGGCATCGAGAAGGTATTCGAGATCAATCGCAATTTCCGTAACGAGGGTGCCGACTCGACGCACTCGCCGGAATTCTCGATGCTCGAGACGTACGAGGCGTACGGCACCTACGACGATTCGGCGAAGATGATCCGCGAGGTCGTTCAGGAGGTCGCGTTCGCGGTCTTCGGCAGCCATGTCGTGACGCTCGCCGACGGCACCGAATACGACTTCGGGGGTGAATGGAAAACCCTCGAAATGTATCCCTCGCTGTCCGAGGCGATCGGTTCGGAGGTGACCCCCGACACCACCGTCGAGGAATTGAAGGCACTCGCCGACCGGGTGGGTCTCGAGATTCCCGAAGGCAAGGGATGGGGTCACGGCAAGCTCGTCGAAGAACTCTGGGAACACATGTGTGGCGACCAGTTGCACGAGCCGACCTTCGTGCGTGATTTCCCGGTGGAGACGTCGCCGTTGACGCGGGATCATCGCAATGTACGTGGCGTCACCGAGAAATGGGATCTGTACGTTCGTGGTTTCGAACTCGCCACTGGTTACTCGGAACTCGTCGATCCTGTGATTCAGCGGGAACGTTTCGTCGATCAGGCACGGTTGGCCTCCGAAGGTGACGACGAGGCAATGGTTCTCGACGAGGATTTCCTCGCGGCGATGGAACAGGGAATGCCGCCGACGACGGGTACGGGAATGGGGATCGACCGTCTTCTGATGGCCCTTACGGGTCTGGGAATCCGGGAAACAATCCTCTTCCCGATTGTGCGACCGAACACCCGTTAATAGATTTTCGCCGGTTCATATTGCGAGGCGTTAATCGGCGGGTAGTGTGGTGCCCGTCCCGCGGGGGGAACGCATGCGAGAGGATTTACACCACATGGCGAAGAAAGTCACTGTCACCCTGATCGATGATGTCGATCAGGAATCGGCGGCAGACGAATCGGTGGAGTTCGGGCTCGACGGTGTGACGTACGAGATCGATCTTTCCGAGGACAATGCGGCCCGCCTGCGCGAGCAGTTGGAATTCTGGATCGAGCACGCACGGAAGGTCGGTGGCCGCAAGCGCAGCAAGGCTACGACCGGAACGGCGCCGGTTGCGCGTAAGAGTGCATCGGCGGGCGCCGGTCGCGAGCAGACGGCCGCGATCCGCGAATGGGCACGGAACAACGATCTCCCGGTTTCCGCGCGGGGTCGTATCTCTGCGGAGATCGTCGAGGCGTACAACAAGGCGCACTGACGATCGTCGTCGTACCGTCCGTGGGGCGCCGTCCATCTCGTCGGACGGCGCCCCACGGACGTTCGGCGGCGGGTTCGCCTGTGCCTCGGTGCGCTCCGTCACACGTTCCGGGTTCCGGTCGTGATGGGGCTGTGGTGCCGGGAGTAGCATCCGCTCATGGGTGAGACCGTGCTCCAACCGGGTAGAACCTGCTGGCGTATCGCACGAGCGGAGCGGTTGACCTGCATAGTCGACGCCGCCGACTATTTCCGCCATGCCAAGTCGGCGATGCTTCAGGCACAAAAACGCATCATGCTGATCGGGTGGGATTTCGATACCCGCATCAAGTTCGAACCGGACGATCAGACTCTCGAAGGGCCGAACAAACTCGGTCAATTCCTCGAATGGTTGCCCGAGCGACGTCCCGAACTCGATATTTATCTGCTCAAGTGGAACATCGGCGCGTTCAGTGCTGTGGCACGGGGAATGACGCCGGTGTTCGTGCTCGATTGGCTCACCGATCCACGACTGCACTTCCAAATCGACGGCGCACATCCGGTGGGTGCGGCACACCATCAGAAAATTCTCGTCGTCGACGACAGCATCGCTTTCTGCGGCGGTATCGATATGACCGTCGACCGCTGGGATACCTCGGAGCATCCGGACCGGAGCAGATTCCGTCGCGAGCCGAGCGGCAAACGGTACGGACCCTGGCACGACGTGACGACTGCGGTCGACGGTGACGCTGCGCGGGCACTCGGCGACCAGGCCCGCGCACGCTGGAAGGCGGCCACGGGAGAAGAGCTCCCTCCCGTCCCGGCACCCGATCCCATCTGGCCCGACGGCCTCGAACCGACGCTCCATGGGGTCGACGTCGGCATCGCCCGGACACTGCCCACCTACGGTGGACAGGACGGCGTCCACGAGATCGAGGCCCTGTACCTGTCGGTGATCGACAAGGTCCGTCACACGCTCTACCTCGAGAGTCAGTATCTGGCCTCGCGCACGCTCGCGGAAGCGCTCGCGAAGCGGCTGCGTGAACCGGAAGGTCCCGAGATAGTGCTGGTGATCCCTCGGAACGCCGAGGGCTGGCTCGAACGCAAGGCGATGGACGGTGCCCGGCGGGCGCTGCTGCACATGCTCTGGGAGGCCGACGTCCACGGCCGCTTCGCCGCCTACTATCCCGTCACTGCGGGGGGAGAGCCGATCTACGTCCACGCGAAGGTCGTCGTCATGGACGAGACGCTGCTGCGGATCGGTTCGTCGAACCTGAACAACCGTTCGATGGGATTCGACACCGAGTGCGATCTCGTCATCGAATCCGCCGAACCCGGGGACGCCGTCGGCGACGCCGCGGTCGAGCTGCGCAACATCCTGGTGGCCGAGCATCTGGACGTCGAACCCAAGGTGGTCGCCGAAGCGACGGCGGACGGTGGGTCGCTCATCGCCGCCATCGAACGCCTGCGCGGCCCGGGGCGCTCGCTGCGACCGTTCGAACCGGGTACCGTGTCGGACGAGGACAGTGTCCTCGCGGAAAGTGCCCTGGCCGATCCCGAACGTGCCTCACGGAGCCTCGGACGGAGGATCGAGCGGTTCTTCGCTCGCTGATGCGGAGCGAGGGCAGCCACGCCGGATTCGAGGGTCGGCCGCCTGTTCGCTCGTGGCGTACAGCTTGCGGAAAGGTATCCGCCACGTGCAGCGTTGACTTCTGAGACCGGGTTTTCTCGCCGCCTTCCGAAGGGTAGAGGGAAAGCGAGTCGATACCACGACCACTAGAGTGTGGAGTGGAAGTGTGGAACCTCCATCGGTTCCGACGAACGACTCGAGTGCCGGAGCTAAGAGCGGCAGCATGGTGCGGGACGATCGGCGTACCGGACCGGCGGCCGGAGAGTGTGAGGGAGTGCGATGTTCGAAAGGTTCACCGATCGCGCGCGGCGCGTCGTCGTCCTGGCTCAAGAAGAAGCCAGGATGCTCAACCACAACTACATCGGCACGGAGCACATCCTCCTCGGCCTCATCCACGAGGGTGAGGGTGTGGCGGCGAAGTCGCTCGAGTCGTTGGGTATCTCCCTCGAAGGTGTGCGCAGCCAGGTCGAAGAGATCATCGGCCAGGGCCAGCAGGCGCCGTCGGGGCATATCCCCTTCACTCCTCGTGCCAAGAAGGTCCTCGAGCTGAGCCTTCGCGAAGCGCTCCAGCTCGGTCACAACTACATCGGCACGGAGCACATCCTGCTCGGTCTCATCCGCGAGGGTGAAGGCGTGGCGGCGCAGGTGCTCGTCAAGCTCGGTGCTGATCTCAACAGGGTGCGTCAGCAGGTCATCCAGCTGCTGTCCGGTTACCAGGGCAAGGAGCCCGCAGAATCGGGCACGAGCCGTGGCGAGACCGGCACTCCGTCCACGTCGCTCGTTCTGGACCAGTTCGGCCGCAACCTCACGCAGGCCGCGCTCGAAGGCAAGCTCGATCCGGTCATCGGTCGTGCGAAGGAAATCGAGCGCGTCATGCAGGTGCTGTCGCGCCGCACCAAGAACAACCCGGTGCTCATCGGTGAGCCGGGTGTCGGCAAGACCGCCGTCGTCGAGGGCCTTGCGCAGGCCATCGTCAACGGTGAGGTTCCCGAGACTCTCAAGGACAAGCAGCTCTACACGCTCGACCTGGGATCGCTCGTCGCCGGCAGCCGCTATCGCGGTGATTTCGAGGAACGCCTGAAGAAGGTCCTCAAGGAGATCAACAGCCGCGGCGACATCATCCTGTTCATCGACGAGCTGCACACGCTGGTCGGTGCAGGTGCTGCCGAGGGTGCGATCGACGCCGCGTCGATTCTCAAGCCGAAGCTCGCCCGCGGTGAGCTGCAGACCATCGGCGCCACCACCCTCGACGAGTATCGCAAGTACATCGAGAAGGATGCCGCTCTCGAGCGTCGCTTCCAGCCGGTGCAGGTCGGGGAGCCGACGGTGGAGCACACCATCGAGATCCTCAAGGGTCTGCGCGACCGGTACGAGGCACATCACCGCGTCTCGATCACCGACAAGGCGCTGGTCGCCTCGGCGACTCTCGCCGACCGTTACATCAACGACCGCTTCCTGCCGGACAAGGCGATCGACCTCATCGACGAGGCCGGTGCGCGCATGCGTATCCGCCGGATGACCGCGCCGCCGGATCTGCGCGAGTTCGACGACAAGATCGCCGACGCCCGCCGCGAGAAGGAATCGGCGATCGACGCGCAGGACTTCGAGAAGGCCGCGAGCCTGCGCGACAAGGAGAAGCAACTCGTCGCGCAGCGTGCTGAGCGCGAGAAGCAGTGGCGTGCAGGCGATCTCGACGTCATTGCCGAGGTCGACGAAGAGCAGATCGCGGAGGTCCTCGCGAACTGGACCGGTATTCCGGTGTTCAAGCTCACCGAGGAGGAGACCACGCGTCTGCTCCGCATGGAGGACGAGCTGCACAAGCGGATCATCGGCCAGGAGGATGCCGTCAAGGCCGTTGCCAAGGCGATCCGTCGTACCCGTGCGGGCCTGAAGGACCCGAAGCGTCCGTCCGGTTCGTTCATCTTCGCCGGTCCGTCCGGCGTGGGTAAGACGGAGCTGTCCAAGGCGCTCGCGAACTTCCTGTTCGGTGAGGACGACGCCCTCATCCAGATCGACATGGGCGAGTTCCACGACCGCTTCACCGCGTCGCGCCTGTTCGGTGCTCCTCCCGGCTATGTGGGATACGAGGAGGGTGGCCAGCTCACCGAGAAGGTGCGCCGCAAGCCCTTCTCCGTGGTCCTGTTCGACGAGATCGAGAAGGCCCACCAGGAGATCTACAACACCCTCCTGCAGGTCCTCGAGGACGGTCGCCTCACCGACGGTCAGGGACGTACGGTCGACTTCAAGAACACCGTGCTGATCTTCACGTCGAATCTCGGCACCGCCGACATCTCGAAGGCCGTGGGGCTCGGGTTCTCCGCCGGGACGGGCGAGGCGTCGAACTACGAGCGGATGAAGAACAAGGTCCACGACGAGCTCAAGAAGCACTTCCGGCCCGAGTTCCTCAACCGTATCGACGACATCATCGTCTTCCACCAGCTCACGCAGGATCAGATCATCCAGATGGTCGATCTGATGATCGGACGTGTGGAGGCGCAGCTCAAGAACAAGGACATGGGCATCGAGCTCACCGACAAGGCGAAGGCACTGCTCGCCAAGCGCGGCTTCGACCCGGTGCTCGGCGCACGTCCGCTGCGTCGCACGATTCAGCGCGAGATCGAGGATCAGCTCTCCGAGAAGATCCTGTTCGGCGAGATCGGCCCCGGCCAGATCGTGCTCGTCGACGTCGAGGGCTGGGACGGCGAAGGTGCAGGCGAGAACGCGAAGTTCACGTTCACGCCGAGCGAGAAGCCGGCCGAGGTGCCCGACACCCCGGCAGTGGCTCTGGCCAAGACCAGCGAAGGCGAGTCGGACGCCGGATAACCGGTCCCCGGTGCGCGCCGGATAAATGATTCACACGGCAGGGGCGGCATCCGTAAGGGTGCCGCCCCTGCCGTTGTGTGCGCTCAGCTTGGGTGACCCGTCCAGGGGGCGCTCTCACGCCCGACCCAGTTCACGAGACGCTCGGTCGGTCCGGCATCGCGCGCGGGCACGACCGGCGGCCCGAACGGAAACCCTTCACGAGGTGCCTCCGGCAAGGTGATCTTCATGATCTCGAGAGCAGCCTCCGCAAGCTCGGGATCGGCATCCGCATCCTGTCCCGTGGAGACGGCGAGGTCCCAGCCGTGCACGAGCAGTTCGTCGAGTTCCATGAACATCGCGACCCGGCCGGGAAAAGTGCCCCAGGGTGCGGTCACTGGTTTGTCCAGGAGTGTGTCGTCGTCCCACACCTGCCAGTAACGGTCGGCCGCCGCATCCAGCACGGCGGGCCAGTCGTCGTTCTCCGAAGTGAGGAATTCCGGGAGGGTTCCCGGATCGTGCCCGGTGCCGATGGCCACGCTTCGTTCGAGGGTCGCGGCGAGGTGGCCGATGAGTGTGCGGACATCGAACTCGGGACAGGGGGTCGGGCCGGCCAGCTGCTCGATCGAGACCCCACCGACGATCCTGCGTGCGCGGTCCAGCGCTGCACGGACGAGGGGACGGGGATCCTGCTGCATCGTGGTCACGGCTCAATGCTGCGCCCTGTAAGTGCCTCTTCACCGGAGATTTTTCGGACTCGACCCCCGGCCGGCGGTTCTCTGCACTACGAAGCTGACGCCGGAACCGTCCTCCGCGACCCTCATCTGCCGATATTGGGCATATGGGTGGCCAGCGTCGACAGCGTGCTCGCCACGATGTCGGTGAGTTCCTCGGGACGGATGTCGAGAGTGCCGTCGAGCCATCCGCGGAGGAGTTCGACGGCTCCGGCCATGACCACCACCGCGCACAGTTCCGCCTGTCGGGCATCCAGGCGTGTACCCACCGCATCGCTCTGTTCGGCGAGTTCGTCGGCTGCCGCCCGGATGAACGCGCTCTTCCGCTCGGCGAGCGGGGGAGCATCCGAGATCAGGAAGCGGCCCTGCCGGGGACTGCGCTCGACCGCGCCGACGATCGCTCCGACGGCGGCCCGTGCCTTGGCGGACAGGTCGTCGGGAGCCGATGCGATCGCGTCGACGGCACTTGCCAACAGTGCGGCACCGAGTTCGTCGTAGGCGGTGGTGACGAGGTCGTTCATGTCGGTGAAGCTCTCGTAGAAGAAGCGCGGTCCGACCCCTGCGGTGGCCGCGACCTTCCGGACGGTCGCGGCCGACCACCCCTCGTTGGCCACAACCTCGATCACCGCGTTCTCGAGGCGCTTCCGGCGCTCGGCGCGCCGATCCTCCGGCGCGACGCCGCGGTACGCGCGGGTGGTTCCGGGTTCGGGCACATCCCGAGTGTGGCACAGCAGCGTCGACTGTTCGGAATCCATCGATTCCGGAATCATCTGTTTACTAATTGAGGCATCCTTGCGATAGTCGATCCCCGAATCCGGACGAGGAGGAAACCGTGACGATCGATGCACCGTCGACTGCCCGTTTGCACGACCGAGCCGATCGACTCGCACCGAAAGCCATCCTGAGAGAGGGCGGTCCCCGCCTGGCGATGTCGCTTCTCGCAGGCGATTCGGTGCGGCCGACACGAGCACAGGCCAGGGCGTTCGCCAAGTTCGCGAACACCTGTGATCCGGTGGCGGACGATCTGGTGGCTGCAATGCGGCGCGACCGGCTCCGGATCCGCCCACAGTTCGAGCAGGCGCTCGAGCACGGGATCGAGACCGTGGACGACCCCGCTCCCGAGGTGGAAGCCTTCATCGCTGCCCTCGACGACGTGCCGTTCTGGGTCGACTACGACAAACTCGACCTCGCTGCGCGGGCGATCGCCCGGATGCCGGTGAGCACCCTCATGGCATTCACCGCGGCCATCGCCTTCCCCGCCAGCTATGTGTCCCCACGTGTCAACGACGTGCTGCTGCGCGGCGGCGATCTCGCCAAGCGTGCTGCAGCCCGGATCGTCGAGACGGTCTCCTGGTCGATGGATTGCACGGCACCGGGCGGGATGGAACGTTTCGGAGCCGGGACGAAGAACACCGCTCGGGTGCGTGTCGTGCACGCATACATCCGCGCCGGGATCGACCGGGTCGAGGACTGGAACACCGACACGCACGGCAGACCCGTGAACCAACTGCACTACTGCGTGACGATGATTCCGATCGCCGGCGTCGCGCTCGCGGTGATGGCGGCGGGGCACTGGTACTCGCGACGCGAGCGCGACGCGATCGTCCACCTGTACCGCTATATCGCGCACACCATGGGCGTCACGGCCGAACTGCAGGTCACTTCCCTGGACGAACTTCTGCGCCTGATCTGGCTCGCGGTCTGGTCGGAAGTCGATCCCGACGACTCCTCGGCGGCTCTCACCGAGGCTGCGCTGAAAGCCGTTCCCCGCATCTACGGAGTCGATGCCCCCGGCCCGCTCAACCGCATCAAGGGCTGGGCGCACTATCACTTCCACGCCGACCTGGCCCGGCTCTCGCTGGGCACCGGATACTCCGACGCCGTGGGCATTCCGCGACTGAGCCCGATGGCGGCGCTGTATCCGGTGTGGTTCGCGCGCAACTTCGTACGGGACCGTCTGAGTGTCATGGTGCCTGGCGGCGCCGAGCGTGCCGCACACAGAGGCCACGCCGAGCGCATGCGGACGATCGCCGAGGTGAAGCAGCGACTCGAGGTACGGCCCTACGAGCGGGATGCGGCAGTGCAGACCATCCGCGAGCGCGACCGGGAATTGCGTTCGGCGTAGATCCGCACCTCGGGAACCGTCTGCCCGGAACCTGCCTCGTGGCGTCGGCGAGTCTGCGAGTGTGGTTCGTGGACGAGCGCTCGCGCACCCGCGACAGGAAGGACGATCCTCATGCCCACACGTACTGCACGGACCGCCTGGAACGGCGACCTCCAGAAGGGTTCGGGACAGGTCGAACTCACGAGTTCGGGCCGCGGCACGTTCGACGTGTCCTTCCCGAAGCGCTCGGCGGAGAACGCGGACGGCACCACCAGTCCCGAGGAACTCATCGCCGCGGCGCACTCGTCGTGCTACGCGATGCAATTGTCTGCGCTGATTGCGGAAGCAGGCGGCACCCCGCAAAGCCTCGAGGTCACGGCCGACGTCTCGTTGGGGCCGGACCCCGCGGGTGGTTTCCGGCTGACGGGCATCACGTTGAAGGTGCGGGGCGAGGTCGACGGACTCGACGCCGACGGCTTCGCCAAAGCTGCACAGGACGCCAAGACCGGCTGCCCCGTCAGCAAGGCGCTCACAGGAGTGGATATCTCGCTGGACGCTGCACTCGACGGGTGAGCCCGGCGGGAACAGAGCCGGTCGGAGCCGGGTTGATCCGCACATGAGCACTCCCGAGATATCCGCTCCGACCGCCCACATCGAGATCTGGTCCGATATCGCCTGCCCCTGGTGTTATATCGGCAAGCGCCGCTTCGCCGAGGCCCTCGCATCCTTCGAGGAGCGCGACCGCATCGAGGTCACCTGGCGGTCGTACCAGCTCTCGCCCGACACACCCGTCGGCCGGCGTGTACCGGAGGTCGAAGCGCTTGCCGCCATGAAGGGCATGCCGGCCGCACAGGTACGACAGATGTTCGGTCAGGTCTCGGATACGGCCGCACAGGTCGGAATCTCGATCGATTTCGACAACGTGATCGCTGCCAACACGTTCGATGCGCACCGTCTCGTCCATCTTGCAGGTGACAAGGGTGACGAGGTCCTCGAGGCTCTGTTCCGGGCACACTTCGTCGAGGGTGAGGTGGTCGACGACCGCGACGTCCTCGTGAAGGTCGCGGGTGCGGCCGGGCTCGATCCGCAGTGGGTGCGCGCTGCGCTGGACGGTGACGATCCCGCCGGTGAGGCGTCCGGCGACGCTGTGGCCGCCGACCTCCTCGCCGCACGGAAGATCGGAGTGCAGGGAGTTCCGTTCTTCGTGGCCAATCGCGCTGTCGCGGTCTCGGGAGCTCAGCCGACGGACGTCTTTCTCGCATTCCTGCGCAGGGCGGTCGACGATGTGACGGTCAAACTGTGAGCGCGGCGAGATAGCGGAGCGCGATACGTCGCTGCACGAGGTGCCCGGCCGGGCCGGCGAGTCGGGTGTACCAGCGGGACGGCCGGGAGAACGCGAGGACCGTGCCGATCACCCGCTCGTCCTCACCGAGTTCGACGACGAACGTCTCCTCACCGCTCTCCGGGTGCCCGGCAAGCGTGCCGTAGGCGAAGCCTCGCTGCCGATCGGTGCCGAAAACCTCGATCACGCGGCACGGAGCGGTGGTGCGTATCGGCCCGAGGCCCACGCCGAGTTGTACGTCGAGCCCGGCTGCCGCGCGAGGAGTCTCCGGTGGTACGCGAATTCCCGCGCGCCGGTGCATCTCCCAGGTGAGCAGCCGGGTCGCGGCGACATCGAAGTCGGTGGCGCCGTAGCCCAGTTCCCGCTCGACCCGCAGATGCCGGTAGCCGGAGGGGAGCGGGGACGCTTCTCGGAACGCCCGCGCGCTCGCTCCGACCTCCGGATAGGTCAGGTTGCGTCCGGGGAGACCGGACGCCGGCATCTCAGGACTTCTTGACGTCGAGGACGACTTCGAATTCGAGCAGCGACGCGCCGGTCGCGACAGGGTTCCGAGCCTCACCGGCGTGTGCGGCTCGCGCGCCGCCGTCCCGCCATGCGGCGAAATCCTCTTCGGTCTCCCACTGTGTCACCACGAAGTACCGGTTCTCGCCGGCGGTGGGGCGGAGCAACTGGAAGCCCAGGAAGCCGGGGGAGTTGTCGACGGTGTGCGCACGATTGGCGAACCGCTTCTCCAGCTCGGGGCCGGCGCCTTCGGGAACTTCGATTGCGTTGATCTTCACGACTGCCATGCGCGAGAGCCTACTCCGCTAACTTGGTCGATTGTGTTGCACGACGAGGGCGGAACCGGACGACCCATCCTGCTTTTGCACGGACTGATGGGCAGCGCCCGCACGTGGCGTCGCCAGGTGCCGTGGCTGCGCGAGCACGGGCAGGTGTACACCTTCGATGCCGCCGGACACGGCAGGCCCGCTCCCGCCGAGCTCGTCACGGAGGCGTTCGTCGCCGATCTCGTGGGACATCTCGACGAGATCGGCGAACCGCTCGTGGTGATCGGGCATTCGATGGGGGCCCTGCACGCGTGGTGTCTGGCTGCCGCGCATCCCGATCGTGTCGCCGCGCTGGTGCTCGAGGACATGGCTCCCGATTTCCGGGGACGTACCGCGGCGAACTGGGCGGCGATGGTCGCGCAGTGGCCGCAACCGTTCCCGACGGAGGACGCGGTGCTCGACTTCTTCGGTGCCGTCGCGGGCCGGTACTTCCTCGATTCGTTCGTCCACCGCGAGGACGGTTGGTACCTGCACGGCGACGTGTCGACATTCCGCGACATCTCGGAGGAATGGGGGTCGCGGCATTTCTGGGACGAGTGGAATTCGATCCGGGTACCGGCGCTGCTCCTCGAAGGGGAATTCACCATCACGCCGGAGGGTCAGATGCGGCGGATGGCGACCCGTCCCGGTACCGAGTACGCCCTCGTCGAGAAGGCCGGGCATCTCGTGCACGACGACAGACCCGACGAGTACCGTGCGGCCGTGGAGGACTTCCTGAGCCGCCTGGAACCTCCTACGAGCCGGTGAGGATCCCGGTCTAGGTGTACTCGGCCGTGACGTTGGTAGCAGGCGTGTCGGCTTGATGTGAAGAGAACCTCCGAGTGGGGTGTGGCTTGTCTAAGGCCCACATCCGCTCG
>NZ_JBEYUH010000024.1:0-54049 GCF_040643435.1 Rhodococcus sp. NPDC047139 | reverse complement strand
CGGAAGCTAAGCCTGTCTGCGCCGATGGTACTGCACTCGACAGGGTGTGGGAGAGTAGGACACCGCCGAACACCCGTTCCGAAAGGGGACCCACTCGTTTGGGTCCCCTTTCGTGTTTTCATGAGAGGATTTTTCTGTGTCCGACGGCAACGGTGAACGTCGGTCCTTCAGGAGTGGAGGATCCACTCCGTGGTCGGGCCGCAAGGACGAGCACAACGATCGCGCCGAGGGAAGCCGCGAGGAACGCGGCCGAGGACGAGGCGACGACCGTAACGCTCGGGGTGGCGACGAACGCCGCTCGCAGCACAACGACCGCCGTTCCCCCCAGAGTGGGGATCGGCGCTCTCCGCAAGGTGGCGATCGTCGGGATCGCGGCCGCGACGACGCGCGAACCGGGCGGAGTGACCGCCCCTATCGGGAGCGTGCCGGAGACGAACGGCCCCGCCGCAGCGACGACCGCGGTCGCCAGTTCGGGGATCGTCCCCGCCAGGATTCGGATCGCCCCCGGGGCGAGCGCAATTACGGCAATCGCGACGATCGTCCGTCGCGTCCCGGCGGAGAACGCGGCCGCGACGATCGCCGAGCCGGCGACCCGCGTGGCGGCGACCAGCGCGGCGGCGGCGAACGGCGAGGTTACTCCGGTGATCGTCGAGGCCCCCAGAGCGGCGACCGCCGTGGCGACAGCGCACCCCGCCGCCGCGGAGGCGAAGGCGGATTCGGTCCCGGCCGCGGACGCGAGGGCATTGCGCCGCAGCGTCGCGAGGCCCGCCCGGACGAGCCCGACCTGCCCGACGACGTCGAGGCGTCCGAGCTCGACCCGACCATCCGCCGCGACCTGCTGAGCCTGGACAAGTCGAACGCGAACGCGGTCGCCAGGCATCTGGTGATGGCCGGGAGACTGCTCGACGACGATCCGCGCGCCGCACTCGCTCACGCGCGAGCGGCACGCCAACGTGCCGGTCGCATCGCCGTGGTCCGCGAAGCCGCAGGCATCACCGCATACCATGCCGGTGAGTGGGCCGAGGCGCTGTCCGAGCTGCGTGCAGCCCGGCGCATGTCCGGTGGCACGGGGCTCCTCGCCGTGATGGCCGACTGCGAACGCGGACTCGGACGTCCTGAGAAGGCCCTCGAACTCGGCCGGAGCGAGGAAGCGCGCAAGCTGACGGGCGATGATGCAGCAGAGCTGCGTATCGTGCTCGCCGGTGCCCGCATGGATCTCGGCCAGTACGACCAGGCCGTGGTGACCTTGCAGACCCCTGATCTGGATCCGGACCGTACCGGCACGCCGGCAGCTCGCCTGTTCTACGCGTACGCCGACGCGCTGGTGGCCGCCGGACGGACCGAGGAAGGTCTGCAGTGGTTCCTTCACTCCGCGTCCGCGGACATCGAAGGGATCACCGACGCCGAGGACCGGGTGGAGGAGCTCACCGGAGAGGCCCCGTGACCGACGGGCACGGCCCGAGCGACACGTTGCGCCGGAGCTACGATGTCCTGCTGCTCGATCTGGACGGCACCGTCTATCGGGGAGCCGAACCGGTCCCGGGTGCTCGTGAGGCGTTGACGGGTGGCCGCGACACGGTGCTGTACGTCACGAACAACGCCAGCCGCCGGCCTTCGGAGGTCGCGCTGCACCTGAGGGAACTCGGATTCCCCGCCGACGATTCGTCGGTGGTGACGAGTTCGCAGTCCGCTGCGCGCCTGCTCGCCGAGCGCTTCCCGGCCGGCGCGCCGGTGCTCGTGGTCGGAACCGACGCGCTCGCCGAGGAAGTCGCCGGTGTCGGTCTCGTCCCGGTCCGGACCGCGGACGCCGAGCCGGCGGCGGTGGTGCAGGGGCACTCCCCGGACACCGGCTGGTCGATGCTCGCGGAGGCGACCCTCGCGGTCCGCGCCGGCGCCGTGTGGGTGGCCACCAATGTCGACTCGACCCTGCCCACCGAACGCGGGCTCGTACTCGGCAACGGCTCGATGGTCGCGGCGGTACGCAACGCCACCGGCGCGACACCGATCGTCGCGGGCAAACCCGCCGCGCCACTGCTCGAGGATGCGATCCGGCGAGCTGGGGCGCGGCGCCCGCTCGTGATCGGGGACCGGCTGGACACCGACGTCGAGGGCGCCAACGCCGTGGGCGCGGATTCACTGCTCGTGCTCACCGGCGTGAGTACCGTCGACGATCTGCTCCGGGCCCCCGCCGCCCAGCGCCCGACTTATGTCGCGACCTCGCTCGCGAGCCTCGATCAGCCGGCCGCACAGCTCCGCGTCGCCCCACACACCTCCTGGAATGTCACCGTCGACGACGGGGATCTTCACCTCGCGGCCGTGGGGGAGACCGCCGATCCGATGGAAGCACTGCGGGGGCTTCTCGATATCGCCTGGGCCAACCCCGGTTTCGGGCGGATCCGGCCCCTGGACGAGCACGCGCGTTCCGTCGTGGACGCGTGGGCAGCGACGGCCTGATCCGCCCCGGACAGTGTGGCCCGGTCGCACCCATCGACTAGCGTGGACGCCGATGAGCACGCCGATTCCACGTCCGGGCGAACATCTTCCCGGCACACGCCCCACCGTCGATCCCGCGCGCGTCCGCGAGGAGGTCGATGTGTTGTTGACGCGTGTGCGGGAGGGAGCACGCGTCCCCGATCCGGAGAGCACCGACCAGTCCGTTCTGCTCGAGCAGGCGCAATTGCTCGAACGTGCCCACGAGATCCTCGTGCAGGCGCTGTCGACCGTGGACAAGATCTGACGTGGCACGCCGGGCACGCGTCGACGCGGAACTGGTACGGCGAGGTCTGGCGCGCTCGCGCGAGCACGCCAGCGAACTGATCGCCGCAGGTCGGGTCCTCATCGCGGGAACAGTCGCCTCCAAGCCGGCAACCGCCGTCGAACCGAACACGCCGCTGATCGTCACGGAGGTCGGCGACGAGGTGTCGTGGGCCTCGCGCGGGGCCCACAAGCTCCTCGGTGCGCTCGAGGCGTTCACCCCGCAGGGTCTGCAGGTGGCGGGGCGTCGCTGCCTCGACGCCGGGGCGTCCACCGGCGGTTTCACCGATGTGCTGCTGCACGAGGGCGCTGCGCAGGTCGTCGCGGTCGACGTCGGCTACGGCCAGCTGATCTGGCGCCTGCAGTCCGACGAGCGTGTCCACGTGATCGATCGAACAAATGTGCGTAGCATCGACGCCGAGAAGATCGGCGGGCCCGTGGAGCTGGTGGTCGCGGACCTGTCGTTCATCTCCTTGAAGTTGGTGCTGCCGGCATTCGTGGCCTGCGTCGCCCCGGGCGGCGACCTGTTGCCGATGGTCAAACCACAGTTCGAGGTGGGCAAGGACCGGGTCGGCAGCGGCGGTGTGGTGCGCGACCCCGCGCTGCGCACCGAGGCGGTGCTCGAAGTCGCTCGGGAGGCGCAGCAGCAGGGTCTGCGCACGCTCGGAGCGGTGGCCAGCCCGCTGCCCGGTCCGTCCGGGAACGTCGAGTACTTCCTGTGGCTGCGCGCCGGAGCGCCCGGGACGGAGGAGCTCGACCCGGCGGTGATCGAATTGATCGAGCGTGCGGTGCAGGAAGGACCACAGTGAGCACACAGACCGACGCGGCACGATCGGACCGGGAGATCCTGCTGGTCTCCCATTCCGGGCGTGACGAGATCGCCGGCACCGCCATGCGCGTGGCGAAGATCCTCGGCGAGGCCGGCATCGGGCTGCGCACCCTCGACGACGAGGCGGTGAGCAACGGCCTCGGTGTCCTCGCTCTGCCGGGGAGCTTCATCAGCGTCGTCGAACCCGGACCGGAAGCGGCCGCCGGGTGCGAGATGGTGATCGTCCTCGGCGGCGACGGCAGCTTCCTGCGCGCCGCCGAACTCGCGCAGTACGCGGCGGTGCCGGTCCTCGGCATCAACCTCGGCCGCATCGGCTTCCTCGCCGAATCCGAGGCCGAGCACCTCGAAGAAGCGCTGCTGCAGGTGGTGCGCCGCGAATACCGCGTCGAACAGCGGATGACCATCGATGTGACGGTGCGTATGGACGACGAGATACTCGACCGCGGATGGGCGCTGAACGAGGCCAGCCTCGAGAACAAGTCCCGGCTCGGGGTTCTCGAAGTGGTCCTCGAGGTCGACGGCCGGCCCGTCTCGTCGTTCGGCTGCGACGGTGTCCTCGTCGCCACCCCCACCGGCTCGACCGCCTACGCCTTCTCGGCCGGCGGGCCGATCGTGTGGCCCGAACTCGAAGCGCTGCTGGTGATCCCGAGCAACGCGCACGCACTGTTCGCGCGCCCGCTGGTGACCAGTCCCGAATCGATCATCGCGGTCGAGACACTCGCCGGTGGACACGACGGGGTGGTGTTCTGCGACGGTCGCCGCACCCTGGAGGTGCCGGCCGGTGCGCGGCTCGAAGTGGTGCGAGGATGCAATCCGGTCCGCTGGGTGCGGCTGGATTCGGCGCCGTTCGCCGATCGAATGGTGCGCAAGTTCGAACTTCCGGTGAAGGGCTGGCGGGGAAGGAAACTCTGAGATGCTCGCAGAGATCCGGATCGACAACCTGGGCGTGATCTCCGAGGCGTACGCACGATTCGACGGCGGCCTGACGGTGCTCACCGGCGAGACCGGTGCCGGCAAGACGATGGTCGTGACGAGCCTGCACCTGCTCTCCGGGGTACGTGCCGATCCGTCCCGCGTGCGAGTCGGCGCGAGCCGCGCCGTGGTCGAAGGACGTTTCGAGATCGAACCCGCGCCCAGCCACATCGAACGGCAGATTGCGGAACTGCTCGAGTCCACCGGTGCCCAGCGCGACGAGGACGGCAGCATCATCGCCGTACGCACCGTCGGCAGCGACGGCCGGTCCCGGGCACATCTGGGTGGCCGCAGCGTTCCGGTCGGTGTGCTGGCCGAGTTCACCGGTCCGCTGCTGACCGTGCACGGCCAGAACGACCAGTTGCGGCTGCTGCGGCCCGACGAGCAGCGTGCCGCGCTCGACCGATTCGGCGGCAAGACCGTCACCGGTCTGCTCGAGCGCTATCGCGCCCGGCGGCGCCGATGGCTCGAGGCGCGGACCGAACTGCAGGAACGCACCGAACGCTCGCGCGAACTCGCGCAGGAGGCCGACCGGTTGCATTTCGGGCTCGACGAGATCGACCGCGTCGCTCCCGAACCGGGGGAGGACACCCGCATCGTCGAGGAAGTGCGGCGACTGTCCGATCTCGACTCGCTGCGGGAGGCGGCCACCATCGCACACACGGCCCTGGCCGGAGACGACAGTGCTGACGCGGACGCCTACTCCGCGGCGCTGGACCTGCTCGGAGAGGCCCGCGCGCGACTCGAAAGCAGCGACGACCCTGCTCTGCGCGAGCTCGGCCCCCGGCTGGGGGAGGCGATCGCGGTCGTCACCGACGTCACCGCGGACATTTCCGGGTATCTGTCGGACCTGCCTTCCGACCCGAGCGCCCTCGACACGCTGCTCAACCGGCAGGCGGAGTTGAAGAATCTCACCCGCAAATACGCCGCCGACATCGACGGGGTGCTCGCCTGGGCACAGGACGCCCGCGAACGCCTGTCCGGGCTGGACGTCTCCGCCGAGGCCATCGACAAGCTCGCCGCCGAAGTGCAGGCGGAAGCGGTGGCCACCGCCGAGGCTGCGGTGGCACTGTCCACGGCGCGGCACAAGGTCGCAGGAAAACTCGCCAAGGCCGTGAGCAAGGAACTGTCCGGGCTCGCGATGGGACGCGCCGTGCTCGACGTGCATATCGCCGAACGCCTGGCGACGGCGAGCGACGCTGCGCCGCTGCAGGTCGGCGACCGGCTCCTGCACGCCGGTGAATCGGGGATCGACGAGGTGGAGTTCCGGCTGGCCCCGCACAGCGACGCCCCGGCCCGACCGCTCGCCCGCAGCGCCTCCGGCGGCGAACTGTCCCGCGTCATGCTCGCTCTCGAAGTGGTCCTCGCCGGCTCCGAACGCGGTGCGACCATGGTCTTCGACGAAGTCGACGCCGGCGTCGGTGGCCGGGCGGCCGTCGAGATCGGACGGCGTCTCGCGCGACTGGCGCGAACCCATCAGGTGATCGTGGTCACGCACCTGCCGCAGGTCGCGGCGTTCGCCGACACCCACCTCGTCGTCGACAAGGTCGACGACCGGTCCGGGGTGATCAGCAGCGGCGTGCGTACCCTCGGTGAGGAGGAGCGGGTGACCGAACTCGCCCGCATGCTCGCCGGTCTCGACGACACCGAAACCGGGCGCGCGCACGCCGAGGAACTGCTCGCCGTCGCCCACGCCGAACGCGCCGGCTGACGCGCTGGGCGCGCCGGGTGATGTTCTCTCCTGCCCCGGCGCGCCTCCACAACCTCACTCGTGTACCGGCGCATCATCTCTTCCATGAAGATGCCGGCGCTGCTGTCCCGTAACAACGAAACGTTGCCCGGAGTGAGTGGCATTGCCCGGGTCGACAGGAACACCGCGAAACTGCTGCGCCGGATCGGTCCCGGTGACGTGGTGGTCCTCGATGTCGTCGATCTCGATCGCGTCACCGCCGACGCCCTCGTCGAGGCCGGCGTCACCGCGGTGATCAACGCGGCCCCGTCCATTTCGGGCCGCTACCCCAATCTCGGACCCGAGGTCGTCGTCGCGCACGACATCGTCCTGGTGGACAACGTCGGTTCCGAGGTCTTCAAGAAGATCAAGGACGGCGCGAAGGTTCGCGTGCACGAAGGCGGCGTGTACGCGGGGGAGCGGCTGCTCATCGAGGGCGACGAACAGACCGACATCGAGATCTCCGATCGCATGATCGAGGCGAGGACCGGACTCGTCGACCATCTCGAAGCGTTCTCGGGCAACACGATCGAGTTCATCCGGTCGGAGAGCCCGCTGCTCATCGATGGTGTCGGCATCCCCGACATCGATCTCGACCTGCGCGACCGGCACGTGGTGGTCGTCTCCGACGGCCCCGGTCACGTGCAGGATCTCAAGGACCTCAGACCCTTCATCAAGGAGTACTCGCCGATCCTGGTGGGTGTGGGCCCCGGTGCCGACAGCCTCGCCAAGGCGGGTTACCGTCCCGACTTGATCGTGGGCGACCCCGACGAGATCGGTACCGCGACCCTCAAGTCGGGCGCCGAGGTGGTGTTGCCCGCCGACCCGGACGGTCACGCCCCGGGACTCGAGCGGATCCAGGATCTCGGTATCGGAGCGATGACCTTCCCCGCCGTCGGCACCCCCACCGACCTGGCGTTACTGCTCGTCGACCATCACGGTGCGGCGCTGGTGGTGACCGTGGGCAGCACCGTCTCGCTCGACGAGTTCTTCGACCACGGCCGCCGCGACACCAACCCGTCGGCGGTCATGACCCGCCTGAAGGTCGGCCCGAAACTCGTCGATGCGAAAGCTGTGGCCACCCTCTACCGCAGCCGCGTCTCCGGCGGAGTGATCGCTCTGCTGGTGTTCGCGGCGCTGATCGCCGTGATCGCGGCGCTCGCGGTGTCGAATCTCGGTGGCGACGTCGTCGAACTCGCCCGTCAGTGGTGGGAGACCGCCGTCGAGTGGGTACAGGGTCTGCGCGCGTGATCTCGATGCGCCATCACGCCGTCTCCCTGGTGGCGGTGTTCCTGGCCCTGGCCGTCGGGATCGTGCTCGGCTCCGGGGTGCTCGCCGACAGCCTCGTCTCGGGATTGCGCGACGACAAGGCCGATCTGCGCCGACAGGTGCAGGACGCCGAGGACCGAGGCAGCCGGCTCGAAGCACAACTGCTCGCCGCCGACGGTTTCGACGCGACCGTGGGCCCACGAATCGTGCGCGACGAACTGATCGACCGCACCGTGCTCGTCGTGACCACCCCCGACGCAGCACCCGAAGATGTCGACGCCGTGATCCGCACCGTCGAGGACGCCGGGGGCCGGGTCACCGCACGACTGGCGTTGACCGATTCGTTCGTCGACGCGGCCGGCGCCGATCAACTCCGCACGACCGTCACCAATGTCGTGCCTGCCGGAGTGGAACTGCAGACCGGCGCCGTCGACCCGGGCAGCCTGGCCGGTGACCTGCTCGGTGCGGTGCTGCTCGTCGATCCGGCCACCGGACAACCGCGGAGCACACCGGAGGAACGGGCACTGGCGCTGACCACACTGCGCAGCGGCGGCTTCGTGACCTACCAGGACGAGCAGGTCGAACCGGCGCAGAGTGCGCTCGTCGTCACCGGCGACCACAGCGACAACGAGGAATCCGGCGGCAACCGCGGTTCGTTGATCGCCCGGTTCGCCGGCGTCGTGGACGGCCGCGGCGCGGGCGCGGTGCTGGCCGGTCGCGCGGGGGCCGCTGCGGGCAACGGCCCCATCGCGGTGGTGCGGGCGGACACCGCACTGGCTGCGGTCCTGTCCACCGTCGACAACCTCGACCGCCAATCGGGGCGTCTCACGACGATCCTCGCGCTCCGCGAACAGCTCGACGGAGGCAGTGGGCGATACGGGACCGGGCCGAGCGCGACCGCCGTCACAGTCGGTTCACCGGCGCGCTGAACCGTGCCGAAACCGGCGAGCGTGGCCGCATCTGTGACGTCCGTTGCACTGGCGGGTGTGCAATCGCGAGTCGGGTACGCGCCCGCCCGCGGAGGTGTTACCGTGAAGTTCCGTGGGTCGGCAGGCCCCAGCTGTATCGCATCAGTCCAAAAGTCCTGCACCTGACGTCACGGGAGCTTCTTTGCCACAGTCACGCCACTCGCGTACCCCTACCAAGCACATCTTCGTCAGCGGGGGCGTCGCATCCTCGCTCGGCAAGGGGCTCACAGCGTCGAGCCTGGGCACTCTGCTCACCGCACGCGGCATGCGCGTGACGATGCAGAAGCTCGACCCCTATCTCAATGTCGATCCCGGCACGATGAACCCCTTCCAGCACGGTGAGGTCTTCGTCACCGAGGACGGCGCCGAGACCGACCTCGACGTCGGACACTACGAGCGGTTCCTCGACCGCGATCTGTCCGCCGACGCCAATGTCACCACCGGCCAGGTCTACTCGACGGTCATCGCCAAGGAACGCCGCGGCGAATATCTCGGCGACACCGTGCAGGTCATCCCGCACATCACCGACGAGATCAAGCGACGCATCCTCGCGATGGCGGCCCCCGACGCCGAGGGCCACGCCCCGGACGTGGTGATCACCGAGATCGGCGGCACCGTCGGCGACATCGAGTCCCAGCCGTTCCTCGAGGCCGCCCGGCAGGTCCGGCACGAGGTGGGCCGCGAGAACTGCTTCTTCCTGCACGTCTCGCTCGTGCCCTATCTCGGCCCGTCCGGCGAGCTCAAGACCAAGCCCACCCAGCATTCGGTGGCGGCGCTGCGCAACATCGGTATCCAGCCCGACGCCCTCGTGCTGCGCTGCGACCGCGACGTGCCCGCCTCGCTCAAGGCGAAGATCTCGCTGATGTGCGATGTCGACGTCGCCGGCTGTATCTCCTGCCCCGACGCGCCGAGCATCTACGACATCCCGAAGGTGCTGCACAGCGAAGGCCTCGACGCCTATGTGGTGCGTCAGCTCGGTCTGCCCTTCCGCGACGTGGACTGGACGGTGTGGGGCAACCTGCTCGAACGGGTCCACAACCCCCGCGAGACCGTCGAGGTCGCGCTCGTCGGCAAGTACATCGATCTGCCCGATGCATATCTGTCGGTCACCGAGGCACTGCGCGCCGGGGGCTTCGCGCATCGAGCAAAGGTCAAGATCCGCTGGGTCGCGTCCGACGAGTGCGAATCCGAAGCCGGCGCCGAGAAGCATCTCGGTGACGTCGACGCGGTGCTGATCCCCGGTGGCTTCGGCATCCGCGGCATCGAAGGCAAGCTCGGCGCGATCCGTTTCGCCCGCACCCGCAAGATCCCGCTGCTGGGCCTGTGCCTGGGTCTGCAGTGCGTCGTGATCGAGGCCGCCCGCTCCGTCGGGATCGACGACGCCTCGTCCACCGAGTTCGATCCCGACACCACCGCCCCGGTCATCTCCACGATGGCCGATCAGGAACAGGCGGTCGCCGGTGAGGCCGATCTAGGCGGCACCATGCGACTGGGTGCCTACCCGGCCGTGCTGAAGAAGGGCTCGGTCGTGGCCCGGGCGTACGGCACCGAACAGGTCTCCGAACGGCACCGGCATCGCTACGAGGTCAACAACGCCTACCGGGACAAGATCGCCCGCTCGGGACTGGTGTTCTCCGGCACCTCCCCGGATGGCCGACTCGTCGAATTCGTCGAGTACCCGGCGGACGTGCACCCGTTCTTCGTGGCCACCCAGGCCCATCCGGAACTCAAGAGCCGCCCGACCCGCCCGCACCCGTTGTTCTCCGGGCTCGTCGCCGCGGCCTTGCAGTACAAGGCCGCCGAACGATTGCCGGTCGACATCCACGGGGAGAGCCCGCAGACCGAGGAACCAGTGGTCTCCGCGCCCGCCGGCGACGCCGAGTAGTGGAGATGGCGCAGCGGCACGAATTCCGCACCCTGTCGAGCCGTCGGATCTACACGGGCGCCATCGTGTCGCTGCGCGTCGACGACGTGGCGATGCCGGACGGGCAGACCGCCGAACGCGAAGTGGTCGAGCACCACGGCGCGGTCGCGGTCGTGGCCGTCGACGATCAGGACCGGGTGGTGCTCGTGCACCAGTACCGGCACCCGCTCGGCCGGCGGTTGTGGGAGTTGCCCGCCGGGCTGCTCGACGCGCCCGGCGAGGACCCCCTCGACACCGCCCGCCGCGAACTCGCCGAGGAGACAGGTCTCGCCGCGGCCGACTGGGAACTCCTCGTCGACATCGCGCTCTCGCCCGGCTTCACCGACGAAGCGGTGCGCGTGTTCGCCGCGCGCGACCTGAGCGCGGTCCACCGGCCCGATCCCGTGCACGAGGAGGCCGACCTCGAGGTCCGTCGCGTACCCGTGGACGAGGCCGTGGCGATGGTGCTGCGCGGGGAGATCGTCAACGCCACCGCGGTGTCCGGTCTCCTCGCCTTCGCCACCGCACGCGCGACGGGCACTGCCACCCGCACACCCGACGCGCCGTGGCCCGACCGTCCCCTCACCTTCGCCCGTACCCGGGCGGGAGGGTGACCGGTGCCGCCCCGTGAAGACCGCCCTCCGGCTCGGCTCGCTGCACAGCCGTCCACGATCCTCACCGGGCAGCTCGACGCGTATCTGGCCCACCTGACTGTCGAACGCGGAGTCGCGGCGAACACCCTCGCCTCCTACCGGCGCGATCTGCTGCGCTACGTCGAGCACCTCACCGACCTGCACATCGGCGACCTCGCGGACGTGCACGAACAACACATCAGCGACTTCGCGTCGAGCCTGCGACGCGGCGACCCGGACCGCAACCGCCCGCCGCTGGCGGCCGGGTCGGCCGCGCGTGCCCTGATCGCCGTGCGCGGCCTGCACCGTTTCGCCGCGGCCGAGGGACAGACCCCGGTCGACGTCGCCCGCACCGTCAAACCCCCCGCCCCCGGCCGGCGACTGCCCAAAGCCCTGACCGTCGATCAGGTCACCGCGATCCTCGATGCCGCCGGACCCGACGCCGACGGCCCGCGCGGTCTGCGCGACCGCGCCCTGCTCGAACTGCTGTACTCCACAGGCGCCCGCATCTCCGAGGCGATCGGCCTCGACATCGACGACATCGACACCGAATCCCGCACCGTGCTGCTGCGCGGCAAGGGCGGAAAACAGCGGCTCGTGCCGGTGGGCCGCCCCGCGCTCGACGCGCTCGACGCCTATCTCGTGCGGGGACGACCGGCCCTGGCGACCGGCCGCACCGCGGCGGTCTTCCTCAACGTTCGCGGCGGTCGCCTGTCACGGCAGAGCGCGTGGAAGGTACTGCAGACCGCCGCCGAGCGCGCCGGAATCGGCGTCGGCGTGTCTCCGCACACGCTGCGCCATTCGTTCGCGACCCATCTGCTCGACGGCGGAGCCGACGTACGGGTGGTGCAGGAGTTACTCGGGCATGCTTCTGTGACGACGACGCAGATATACACCCTGGTCACCGCCGGTGCCCTCCGGGAAGTGTGGGCCCAGGCCCATCCCCGGGCCAGATGAACGACACCACTGCGGACGCGTGTCCGTGCGGTGATCCCGGCGACGAAGCGGTAGCGTTCTGGGGGCGAGCCGCCGGGCAACCGGCGGAGCCACGAGAACATCTGGGTCGCAAGACAGGGGGAGTACCGAACGTGGGCACACCTCGGCCACCCGCCACAGACATGGCGCCGGAACAACTCCGACCGCACACCGTCCCCGACGACACATCCGGCCGGACCGACACCGGCCCCGCACCGGTCGCCGAGCACACCGGCTCCGCCGCCGCGGAAACAGCTCTCGGGCCCACCGGGCGGCCGCGTCGCCCGGTTCCGGAGCCGGTACCACTGCCCACGCACGGCCCGGCCCGCATCATCGCGATGTGCAACCAGAAGGGCGGAGTGGGAAAGACCACCTCGACGATCAACCTCGGCGCCTCCCTCGCCGAATACGGGCGCCGTGTCCTGCTCGTCGACCTCGACCCGCAGGGCGCTCTGTCCGCCGGGCTCGGCGTCGCCCACCACGATCTCGATCTCACGGTGCACAACCTGCTCGTCGAACCACGGGTGTCCACCGACGACGTGCTCGTGCGTACTCATATCGAGAACCTCGACCTGCTGCCGAGCAATATCGACCTGTCTGCGGCCGAGATCCAGCTCGTCTCCGAGGTCGGCCGCGAGCAGGCGCTCGGACGTGCGCTGTACCCCATGCTCGAGCGCTACGACTACATCCTCGTCGACTGTCAGCCGTCACTGGGACTGCTCACCGTCAACGCCCTCGCGTGCGCCGACTCGGTGCTCATCCCCATGGAATGCGAGTTCTTCAGCCTCCGCGGTCTCGCGCTGCTCAACGACACCGTCGCCAAGGTACGCGACCGCCTCAATCCGAAACTGAGCGTTGCGGGCATCCTCGTCACGATGTTCGACCCGCGCACCCTGCACGGCCGCGAGGTCATGTCCCGGGTCGTGGAGGTCTTCGGTGATCTCGTCTACGACGCGGTGATCAACCGCACCGTGAAGTTCCCCGAGACCAGCGTCGCCGGCGAGCCCATCACCCGCTGGGCACCCGCGTCCGCCGCCGCCGAGTCGTACCGCGCGCTCGCGCGCGAAGTGATCCACCGGAGCGGTCGCTGAGCCCCGTGCATACCCCCGCACACGAGGCGGCGGACACCGGCAGGATGGCGGAGACGGTGCCCCTCGACGACGCCGGCGCGCCGACCGCACCCCAGGTGCCGGCCCCCACCGGCTTCCAGGTACGGCTGCGCAACTTCGAAGGTCCCTTCGACCTGCTGCTGACCCTCATCTCGCAGCGCCGACTCGATGTCACCGAGGTCGCCCTCCACGAGGTCACCGACGACTTCATCGCGTACACCCGCGCACTCGGACCCGAACTCGGACTCGACCAGACCACCGAATTCCTGGTGGTCGCCGCGACCCTGCTCGACCTCAAGGCCGCCCGGCTGCTGCCCGCCGGTGAGGTCGACGACCCCGAGGACCTCGCCCTGCTCGAAGCACGCGACCTGCTGTTCGCGCGGCTGCTGCAGTACCGCGCCTACAAACAGATCGCCGAACAGTTCGCGGCGTTCGAAGCCGCCGCCCTGCGCCGCTATCCGCGCGCGGTGTCGCTCGAGGAGCGCTACGAGAATCTCGTGCCCGAGGTCGTCCTCGGCGTCGACGCACAACGCTTCGCCGAGATCGCCGCCGCGGCCTTCCGGCCCAAACCGCCACCGACCGTCGGTCTCGACCACCTGCACACCCCGAAGGTGTCGGTCCCCGAACAGGCGGCCCACATCCTCGACCTTCTGCGCGCCCGCGGCGCCGGCGTCTGGGTCGGCTTCGACGAAATCGTCGCGGACTGCGATCACGGCCTGCTCGTCGTCGCCCGGTTCCTGGCGCTGCTCGAGCTGTACCGCGAACGCGCCGTCACATTCGAGCAACCCGATCCGCTCGGACACCTGCAGATCGCATGGACGGGCGACACCGACGACGACACCATCACTTTCGAGGAGGACTACGGGTGAGCGACGACACCGCCGCGGCACGAGACGGCGGCGACGATCGCGAGGCGTCGGACGGCGCGGACGACCGCGCATGGGACGGTGAGCTCCTCGACATCACCGACGACGAACTCACCGCCGCACTCGAAGCCCTGCTGCTCGTCGTCGACACCCCCGCGCCCACCGAACAACTCGCCACCGCGATCGGGGTCACCGCCGACCGGGCCGAAACCCGGCTGCGCCGACTCGCGCAGGACCTCACCGCGCGCGGATCCGGCATCGACCTGCGCTTCGCCGGCGACGGCTGGCGCTTCTACACCCGCCGCGATTTCGCGCCCTACGTCGAGAAACTGCTGCAGGGCGGCGCCCGCACCAAGCTCACCCGCGCGGCACTCGAAACTCTCGCCGTGATCGCCTACCGGCAACCGGTCACCCGCAGCCGCGTCGGTGCCGTGCGCGGCGTCAACGTCGACGGGGTGATGCGCACGCTGCTCGCCCGGGATCTGATCGCCGAGGCGGGGACCGACCCCGACACAGGTGGCACCCTCTACGTCACCACCGACCTGTTCCTCGAACGCCTCGGACTGGCCTCCCTGCAGGATCTGCCGCCGGTTGCACCGCTGTTGCCCGACGTCGATGTGATCGACGACATCGCGGAGAGTCTCGAGGCCGACCCACGATTTGAGAGAATGGGTAAGAACGCGCGTCCCGAGACTCTCTCGCCCGCGGAGTTCGACCCAGAGAACTGACAGGAACCAAGTGAATACACCCGCTCGCCGTGATGGCACACCGGACCGTAGAAGAAACAACCCCCGCAGCGCGAGTACGCGCAAAGACGGGGCCTCCCGCTCAGGACGCGCGGACGCACCGCGCTCGGGCGGACGCAGCGAAGCTCCCCGCTCGGCGGGACGCAGCGAAGCTCCTCGCTCGGCGGGACGCACCGAAGCTCCCCGCTCGGCGGGACGCACCGAAGCTCCTCGCTCGGCAGGGCGTTCCGAAGCCCCCCGCTCCGACCGCCGATCGAATCCTTCCCAGCCGGTCACCGGCCGCAAACCCCACCGCAAGGGCGGCACCACGAGCGGCAAGCCCGCTCGGGGCGCATCCAAGCGCACCCCGCAGCGTGTCGTCCCGACCGTGAGCAACGCCCGCCCCGCGCGCCACCAGCATCGCGAAGCAGGCCCGGCCCAACTCCCGGCCGGCGAAGGCGTGCGTCTGCAGAAGGTCCTCGCCCAGGCCGGCGTGGCGTCCCGCCGCGCGGCCGAGGAACTCATCGCCGCCGGCCGCGTCGAGGTCGACGGCAACATCGTTGTCGAACAAGGATTGCGGGTGGACCCGGAGAACGCCGTGATCCGCGTCGACGGGGTGCGCGTGGTCATCAACAAGGATCTCGTGCACCTCGTGCTGAACAAGCCCCGCGGATGGCAGTCCACGATGTCCGACGATCTCGGCCGCCCCTGCGTCGGGGACATCGTCTCCGAACGTGTCGCCGCCGGGCAGCGCCTGTTCCACGTCGGACGTCTCGACGCCGACACCGAAGGCCTGCTGCTGCTCACCAACGACGGTGAACTCGCGCACCGACTGATGCATCCGTCCTTCGAGGTCCCCAAGACCTACCTTGCGACGGTCAAGGGCGTGCTCGCGCGCGGGGTCGGCAAGCAACTCAAGGCCGGTATCGAGCTCGAGGACGGACCCGCCAAGGTCGACGAGTTCTCGTTGCTCGAAGTCCACGAAGGCCAGTCGCTCGTGCGTCTCGTGCTGCACGAAGGTCGCAAGCACATCGTGCGTCGTCTGCTCGACGCCGTCGGACATCCGGTGATCCGCCTCGTGCGCACCAACATCGGCCCCGTCGCCCTCGGCGACCAGCGACCCGGCACCCTGCGGGTTCTCGGCCGCAACGAGGTCGGCGGCCTCTACCAGGCGGTGAAGCTGTGACCACCACCGCCCGCGACGCCCTGATCGTGGCAATGGACGGACCGTCCGGCACCGGCAAGTCGACCGTGTCCAAGCGACTCGCGCAGCATCTCGGAGCCGCCTATCTCGACACCGGGGCGATGTACCGCATCGCGACACTGCACGCCCTGCGTCGCGGCACCGACCTGACAGACCCGGCCGCCATCGCCGCCGTCACCGCCGATCTGCCGTGGTCCATCGGCACCGATCCGGCCGTCGAGGACATCCGCCTCGACGGAGACGACGTGCGCGAGATCATCCGCGGCGCCGAGGTCACCGCTGCGGTATCCGCCGTCGCGGCCGTCCCCGAGGTCCGAACCCTGCTCGTCGAGGCCCAGCAGCGGCTCGGACGCGCCGAGCATCGCGTTGTGATCGAAGGACGCGACATCGGCACCGTGGTCTTCCCCGACGCCGACGTCAAGATCTACCTCACCGCCTCGGCAGAGGCCCGTGCGCACCGGCGCAACAATCAGAACATCGCCGAGGGTCGCGGCGACGACTACGAGGCGGTCCTCGCCGCGGTCCAGCGCCGCGACCACCTCGATTCCACACGCGCGGTGTCCCCGCTGCGCGCGGCGGACGATGCGGTCGTCGTGGACACCAGCGACATGAACATCGACGAGGTGATCGCCGCGCTGCTCGCGGTGGTCGCCGAGCAGACTGGAGCGAAGCTGTGAGCGACGACGTGAGCATCGAGTACACCGGCTACGACGGTGACGGCACCTGGTCGGAGGAAGCCGACTGGGACATCGAGTTCGCCGGCGACAGCGAGCTCGAAGAGTTCGTGCCGGTCCCCACCGTCGCCGTGGTCGGGCGCCCCAACGTCGGCAAGTCCACCCTGGTCAACCGCATCATCGGCCGCCGCGAAGCCGTGGTGGAGGACGTGCCCGGTGTCACCCGCGACCGTGTCTCGTACGAGGCTTCGTGGAACGGCCGGCGGTTCATGGTCCAGGACACCGGAGGGTGGGAGCCCGACGCGAAGGGCATGCAGCAATCCGTCGCCCGCCAGGCGGAGGTCGCCATGCGCACCGCCGACGCGATCCTCGTGGTGGTCGATGCCACTGTCGGCGCCACCAGCGTCGACGAGGCCGTCGCGAAGGTGCTGCGCCGGTCGAAAACTCCGGTTCTGCTGGTCGCCAACAAGGTCGACGACGACCGTGTCGAGGCCGAGGCGGCAGCGCTGTGGTCGCTCGGGCTCGGCCAGCCGTACTCGGTGTCGGCCACCCACGGGCGCGGCACCGGCGACCTGCTCGACGAACTGCTCGCCAAGCTGCCCGCCACGCCCCGGGAAGGCACCGGAGGGGAGGGGCCTCGCCGGGTCGCCCTGGTGGGAAAGCCCAACGTCGGCAAGTCCAGCCTGCTCAACAAGCTCGCCGGAGACGAACGCTCGGTGGTCCACGATGTCGCCGGCACGACCGTCGACCCGGTGGACTCGATCGTGGAACTCGGCGGCAAGCCGTGGCGGTTCGTCGACACCGCCGGTCTGCGCAAGCGTGTCTCGCACGCCTCCGGAGCGGAGTTCTACGCCTCGCTACGCACACGTGGAGCGATCGACGCGGCGGAGGTGGCGGTGCTGCTCATCGACGCCTCACAGCCCATCACCGAGCAGGATCAGCGGGTGATCACGATGGTCGTCGAATCGGGTCGCGCCCTGGTGATCGCCTTCAACAAGTGGGACCTCGTCGACGAGGACCGCCGTTACGAACTCGGCCGCGAGATCGAACGCGACCTGTCGCGGGTGCCCTGGGCGTCGCGTGTGAACATCTCCGCCAAGACCGGGCGAGCCGTGCAGAAGCTCGTCCCCGCGATGGAGACCGCGCTCGAATCGTGGGACAAGCGCATCTCCACCGGGCGCCTGAACTCCTGGCTCAAGGAGGTCGTGGCCGCGACCCCGCCGCCGATGCGCGGCGGCCGCCTGCCCCGGGTGCTGTTCGCGACCCAGGCAGCCACCCGGCCCCCGACCTTCGTGCTGTTCACCACCGGCTTCCTCGAAGCCGGTTACCGGCGCTTCCTCGAACGCCGCCTGCGAGAAGAGTTCGGGTTCGATGGCAGCCCGGTGCGGATCTCGGTGCGGGTGCGCGAGAAGCGCGACCGCCGCAAGTGAACCCTACTCGGTGATCCGCTGGTGAAAGGCCGTTGACCAGGCGATTAGCCTTTCGGCCCGTCCCTGTTGTAATCTCAACGAGCGCTCGACGAGAGCGCGGACGGGCTGTGGCGCAGCTTGGTAGCGCACTTGACTGGGGGTCAAGTGGTCGCAGGTTCAAATCCTGTCAGCCCGACAGTGAAACCCCTTCCGACTTCGGTCGGAAGGGGTTTTCTCGTTGCCGGGACAGGTCAGGTGCTGGTTCCTGTTCGCAGATGCGCCATCTTGGCCCGTGAGGACGATGGCGGAATCGGATCTGCGTCGTCCTGAGGGGACGAGCAGTGCGGGCGACGCCGGAGCCTTCCTGCCGGATGCGCACCTTCTGAACCCGGGCACCCTCGAGCCGCAACCACCGACACGATCGATACCACACCCCGGAGGCCTCACCGGGGTGTCGTCGCATTCGGGGCGGCCTGGCGCACCGACCCCGGCGTCAGCCCCATCACCCTTTTGAACGCCCGCGCGAACGCCGCTTCCGACTCGTAACCGGACCGCGCCGCCAGTTGTGCCACCGAGGCGCCCTCACGCAGTGCCGTCAGGGCGCACTCCATTCGCCACCGCGTCACGTACTGCATCGCGGGCTCGCCGACGAGATCCGTGAAGTGCGCAGCGAACGCCGACCGCGACATCGCCGCCTCCCGCGCCAGCGCCGCCACCGTCCAGGGCCGCTCCGGGGCACGGTGCACCGCCGCCAGTGCGCGACCGATATGCGGGTCGCGTAGTGCGAGAAGCCAACCGCTGCGATCGCCCGCACCGGAATCCATCCATTCCCGGATCGCCAGGATCACCAGCACATCCGCCAGTCGCGTCAGGACCGCCTCGCCGCCGGGCCGCATCCGAACCGCCTCCTCGGCCATCAGATCGAGCAGAAACCGCACAGTGTCTGCTCGGGAGGCACCGGCCGTGCCGGAGCGCAGCACCGGCGGCAGCGACCGCATCAGACGCCCGGCCGTCGGATGCTCGAACTCCACCACCCCGCACACCAATACGGTGCGCTCACCGCCACCTCCGTACCGCAACACCGAGCAGTGCTCGCCGATCATCTCCTGCGGCAGCAGATCCACCCGCCCCGCATGCAGCGGCGCCGGGTCGCTGCGGATCACATGCCCGGCCCCGTGCGGCACCACCGCGAGATCGCCGGGCACGAGCGGCAGGGGATTCCCGTCGGCACGCGGCACGTCGAGCACCGCCTCACCGGAGATCACGACGTGGAAGCTCGCGCAGTCCTCGAAGGCCGGCATCTCCAGCGCCCACGGAGCGCTCACCTCCGACCGGCAGTAGAACACCCCGCGCATGCGCAGCAGATGGAGAACCTCCGCGAGAGGCTCTCCGGGCGTCCACGGATAGGTCGTTCCACCATCCTGATCGGTCACGCTCCCACGATCGCGCCCACCCGCCCGTACGTCCACCGCAGCGGGACGAACGGGCAGGGAACCGGGACGGACGGGCATGGAACGTCCACCACACCCTCGATAGCGTGGACGCGTACACGAATTCCGCTGCGACACACAGATTGAGAGAATGTCATGAAGGTACTGGTCATCGGAGCCACCGGAGGTTCGGGACGCGCCGCGGTCGCCGCCCTGCTCGATCGCGGACACGACGTCACCGCCCTCGTCCGCAACCCGGGCATCGCGGAGTCGTTCACCGACCGCGTCACGATCGTGGCGGGCGACGCCGTCCGGAGCGCCGACATCGAACACGCCCTGCACGGGCAGGACGCCGTGGTGGTGACGCTCGGCATCCACGAGAACCCGCTGCGGGTACGACTGCTCGGCCCCGCCCGGACACCCCTCGACGTGCGCTCCCGCGGCACCCGCACCGTCGTCGACGCCATGCGACGCCACGGCGCGCGGCGCCTGATCGTCCAGACGTCCTACGGAACGGGCCCGACCCGCGACCGGCTGCCCACCCGGTACCGCCTGATGTTCCGGGCGCTGCTCGGCCCGCAGATCGCCGACACCGAACGGCAGGACGCCCTCGTGCGCTCCAGCGACCTCGACTGGACCATCGTGCAGCCGGTGAACCTCACCGACAGTGACGACGATGAAGCGACGGTTTCCGACGGCGACGTCTCGTCGTGGGCGGTCCCGCGACGTGCGGTCGGGCGCGTGCTGGCCGACCTGGTCGAAAGACCCGAGTACGCCCGCGCCACAGTGGCGGTCTCCTGACACGGATCACGCCGAACGCTCCCGGATCGGGCGCGCACCGGTCACGATGAGAAATGCGTTTGCGGACAGTCCTTTATCGAAGCGCAGCACGCGATCCGTGCGCTGCCACACCTGCGGAAGGACCACGATGACCACTCGATTCAACCCGTATCTCGCATTCCGCGACTCGGCGCGTCAGGCGATGGAGTTCTACCAGTCGGTTTTCGGCGGTGAACTGACGGTGAGCACGTTCGGTGACATGAACGCCGCCGAGGACCCGAGCGAGAACGACAAGGTGATGCACTCGATGCTCACCGCGGACAACGGATTCGTGCTCATGGCCTCGGACACCCCGAAGAGCATGGACTACACGCCCGGGACGAACTTCTCCCTCTCGCTCAGCGGTGACGACGAGACGGTGCTGCGCGGCTACTGGGAGGCGCTGAGCCAGGACGCCAGCGTCGACCTGCCGCTCGAACGCGCCCCGTGGGGAGATCTGTTCGGCATGTGCACGGACAGATTCGGCGTTTCCTGGATGGTGAGCATCGGCGACGAAGAGGGCTGAACTCGAAGAGCGCGCGGCGGCCGTTCAGAGGCGCCCGTCGAGTTCGCGCACCAGCCGGGTCGGTGCGGTCACCCGGAACGACATGTCGAGTAGCTCGGCGACCTCGTCCCAGTCCACCTCCGGGCGGGCGAGGTCGTAGCCGACCCATCCCGACGGTCCGAAATACATCGGTAGGTAGATGTGCGGCTCTTCGAGGAGTGCGCGGCGTTCCTCCTCGTGGGGTTTGACGATCAGGGAGCGGGGAAACGGTGTGCGCGTGTCCTTCTCGGAGCCTCCGTACACCGCGAAGGCCGTCCTGGTGGAGAAGAACGGACGACCGTGGGAGATCTTCTCGGACGCGGCGGGCAGGGCCAGCGCGAGGTGCCGGACTCGGGCCAGCAGGGGATCGGCCTCGTCGAACATCACCGGATGCGGCATGTGCGCAGCGTACCGAGGGACCACGACGAGTACCCTGCGGTCGCGTCACCGACCTTCCAGCTCGGCGATCCCTCCGCGAAGGAGGGGCTCGACTCCGCGCCCGAGTTCCTCGAAACCGTCACCGACGGTCTTGCCCTGACGGAACCGGAAATAGATGCCCTCGAGGATCACCGCGAGTTTGTAGTAGGCGAGGGCGAGATGGAAGGCCAGATCGGACAGGTCCCGTCCGCCGGCTGCGGCGTAGCGCGCGAGCACTTCGTCGTCGCCGAGAAAACCCGGTGCCCGGGACACCGTCGAGACGGGGAACTCGGTGTCCTCCCGGGCCAGCCGCTGGTAGACGAGCAGCAGGGCCACGTCGGTGAGAGGATCGCCCAGGGTGGCCATCTCCCAGTCCAATACCGCCACCACCTCGTCGTTGTCGTCGACGAGCACGTTGTCGAGCCGGTAGTCGCCGTGCACGATGCCGACTTCACCGTCGCCCGGCAGATTGTCGACGAGCAACCGGTGCAGTTCGTCGGCCCCGGCGAGTTCCCGGCTGTGCGAGTTCTCGAGTTGCGTGGTCCAGCGCCGTACCTGCCGCTCGAGAAATCCGCGGGGCCGGCCGAAATCCGCCAGCCCCACCGCGGACGGGTCCACCGCATGCAGCGCGGCCAGAGTGTCGACCATCCGTTCGGAGACCACCCGGGTGCGCGCAGCGCCGATGGCCTCGAGTTCCTCGGCGGTGCGATAGGGCGTCCCGACGACGAGATCCATCAGGTAGAAGGGAGCGCCGAGTACCGAGTCGTCCTCGCACAGCAGATGGGTGCGGGGGACCGGCACCGCGGTGCCGTCGAGAGCAGAGATGACGCGGTACTCGCGTGTCATGTCGTGAGCGGTGGCGAGGACGTGCCCGAGTGGGGGACGGCGTAGCACCAACCGCCGTTCGCCGTCCGTCACCTCATAGGTGAGGTTGGATCGTCCGCCGCTGATCAGGCGGGCGCGAAGTGGGCCGGTGAACAAGTGGGGGGCGGAGGTGCGGACATGGGTGTCCAGCGCGTCGAGGTCGAGGCCGGCGGGTACATCGTTCATCGAGGTCCTTTCCGTCGGCTCCCACTATGACGGCGGGCGATCTTCCGTGTCCGGAGAACTCCCACCCGAAGCCCGAAGATCCGGACGATACGGAATTCGGTAATATCCAGAATCGCTGGTCGGCGCGCGGCGCGAGATCACCCCCCGACCTGCACCGACCGGCAAGGCCGGCGGCGGCGAACTAATGTCGACCCATGCCCGCTCCGCACCCTCTCGCCCGCGACAGCGTCCGCGACGCGCTGAACGCATTCGACTCGCGCCTACTGCCGCTCGATGGTCGACGCCACGCAGCGGTCGTCGTGGCCGTCCTCGACGACGGTGCCGGCAATCCCGTGATGCCGCTGACCCGGCGACCGACCCGCCTTCGGGCCCATCCAGGCCAGTTCGCGCTTCCGGGTGGCCGCTTGGACGAGGGGGAGAGCCCGGAAGAGGCTGCACTTCGGGAACTGCACGAGGAGCTCGGACTCGACCTCGGACCCGAAGCCGTCCTCGGCAGACTCGATGATTACGCCACACGCTCCGGTTACGTCATGTCGCCGTTCGTCGTGTGGTCGGACACCGCCGTGGACGACCTGAAACCCAGTCCCGACGAAGTCGACGTGCTCTTCGCCGTGACCGCCGACGAACTCGACGCCGAACCGCGCTTCGTCACCATCCCCGAATCCGACAAGCCCGTGGTGCAGTGGCCCTTCCGCGGCCACCTCGTGCACGCGCCGACCGCCGCGGTGGTCTACCAGTTCCGCGAAGTCGTCCTCCGCAGGCGTGCCACCCGGATCGACGACCTCGAACAGCCGGTCTTCGCCTGGCGCTGACACCCCGGAACCTCCGGCTGCGGGGCTGTGCAAGGCTGGAGATCGCGCTCGTACCGACCCGGCGGGCGGGGACACCACGAGAACGAGGAGCGAGTCACACCATGGGAGATGCGACCGGAACCGCCGCCGCGCGCGGATCGGACCGCATCCTCACCGTGCCGAACGTACTGAGCTTCGTCCGGCTCCTCGGTGTGCCGGTCTTCCTCTATCTCGTCCTCGTGGCCCACGCCGACGTGTGGGCGCTGATCCTGTTGGCCGTGAGCAGCTTCACCGATTGGGCCGACGGTAAACTCGCCCGGCTGCTCGACCAGACCTCCCGTCTCGGCGCGCTGCTCGATCCGTTCGTCGACCGTCTCTACGTGGTGACCACACTCGTCGCGCTGGTCGCCCGGGACATCGTTCCATGGTGGATCGCCGCGGTCCTCGTCGGCCGGGAACTGGTCCTGGCGCCGACACTGGCCGTCTACCGCCGCCGGGCTCTGCCGCCCCCCGAAGTGCTCTATCTCGGGAAGGGAGCCACCTTCCTCCTGATGTGCGCGTTGCCGCTGATGCTCGCCGCCGTCGCCGTACCCTCCTGGGAACCGGTCGCAGGCCCGCTCGGCTGGGCCGCCCTGATCTGGGGAACCGTGCTGTACGTCTGGACCGGGATCCTCTACCTCGCGCAGGCTGTCGCGACCGCACGGATCGTGCCGGCCGGGAGATGAACCGATGAGCCGCGCATGGGAACGCATCCGGCGCAATCCGGTGCCTTCGCTCCTGAAGTCGCTTCTCGAGGACCAACTCGACCCCGGCTACGCCGCCTCGGCCGCGGATCGGGCCGCCGGTCGGCCCTCCACCGGCCGACGCGCCGCGCGCGCGTGGCTCGTCACCGGAGCCGTCCTCGCCGGTGCCGTCATCGGCGTCGCATTCGCCCAGAACGCCGATGTCCGAGCCGGTACCGACCGGACCCGGACCGAGATCCTCGACTCCCTCCGGTCAGGAGACGAACGCATCGCGGCACTCACCGCGCAGCGTGACGAACTCGACGCCGCGGTCGACGAACGCCGCAGTGCCCTGTTCGCCGACGGGGCCGGCGCGAGCATCCTCGACGAACTCCGCGACGCCGAGGCTGCCGCCGCCGCGACACCCGTGCGCGGTCCCGGAATGACGGTCACACTCACCGAACCCACCGCCCGCCCGAACCTGTCCGACGCGGCGAAGGAGGAGAACAGGCCCACCGCGCTCCTCCTCGACCGCGACCTCCAGGCGGTCGTCAACGCACTCTGGGCCGCCGGGGCAGAGGCGATCGAGGTCGGTGGGATCCGGGTAGGGCCCGGCGTGACCATCCGTCAGGCCGGGGGTGCGATGCTCGTCGACAACCGGCCCGTATTCTCCCCGTACACGGTCTCGGCGGTGGGGCCCCCGTCCCGGCTGCAGACGTCGTTCGTCGTCAGCGACGCCTATCTGCGGCTCGCCGGCATACAGCAGCTCTACGGGGTGGGATTCACCCTCACCGAAGAGGACGACCTCGAGTTTCCGGCCGCCGCGGTCCGGAAACTCGGCAGCAGCGGAGAAACGGGGTACAGGTGAAGCGAGTCGAACACGGTCACGCGCTCTACGCGGTGCTGGCACTGGCGATCGGGATCGGCGCCGGAATCGTGTTCAGCCCTCAGGTCCCCGACATCGTGCAGCCGTATCTGCCCATCGCGGTCGTGGCCGCGCTCGACACCGTCTTCGGTGGACTGCGCGCCTACCTCGACGACATCTTCGACGCGAAGGTGTTCGTGGTGTCGTTCGTCTTCAACGTGCTCGTCGCGGCCCTGATCGTATGGCTCGGCGATCAACTCGGG
Source organism: Rhodococcus sp. NPDC047139 (assembly GCF_040643435.1). Taxonomy (NCBI): domain Bacteria; kingdom Bacillati; phylum Actinomycetota; class Actinomycetes; order Mycobacteriales; family Nocardiaceae; genus Rhodococcus; species Rhodococcus sp. NPDC047139. Next base: position 29,130 of record NZ_JBEYUH010000024.1, on the reverse strand, counting down.
GTGGGCACACAGCTCTCGACCGCCGTCATCGTCGTCCTCGGCATCCGCATCTTCGGCAACGCCGCCGCCCTGCGCCGCCGCCTGTTCGGAGCCTGATCCGTGAACGAGCCGCAGCCACCCGACATGCCGGGCACCGAGGACGCCGCCACCGCCGAACCCGCCGGGGCGCGTTCCGCCCGGTCCAAGCCCGTCTTCCTTGTGCTCGCCGGGATCCTTATGGTTCTGCTCGGTGCAGGCATCGCCACCCAGGTGCGGACCACCGACACCGGTGACGCCCTCGACTCGGCACGTCCGGCAGATCTGCTCGTCCTGCTCGACAATCTCAACCGTCGCGAAGCTGCGCTCCGTCAGGAGATCACAGCACTCGAAAGCACCCTCTCGAGCCTCGAACAGGAGGGTTCGGAAGCCGCTCTCGAGGAGGCCCGATCGCGGTTGTACACCCTGTCGGTGCAGATCGGCACCGCACCTGCCACCGGGCCGGGCGTGGTGCTCACTGTCGAGGATCCGCGTGAGGGTGTCGGATCCGAGGTGCTGGTCGACATGATCCAGGAGTTGCGCGCCGCGGGTGCCGACACGATGCAGATCGCCGGCGCAAACGGGGACACCGTGCGCATCGGGGTCGACTCGTGGGTGACGGGCGCGGGGGGAGAGATCACCGTGGACGACCGGCGGCTCGACGCCCCGTACACCGTCACCGCCATCGGGGACGGACCGACGCTCGCCGCCGCTCTCAACATTCCCGGCGGAGTGGTCGACACGGTCGCCCGTTCCGGCGGATCATTGTCCGTGGAACAGTTCCCGCAGGTGGACGTGTCCGCCTTGCGGGAGATCGAACCACGCCAATACTCTCAGCCCGGAAACTGAAACCGGCGTTCCGGCCGAACGTCGTCTCCGAAAGGACAAGTCTTGACCGCTTCCGCGACACCCGAGGATCTGCGCTATACCCCGGAGCACGAGTGGGTGCGCAGGACGGGCGCGACGACCGTGCGTATCGGCATCACCGACTACGCGCAGTCCCAACTCGGCGATGTGGTCTTCGTCCAGCTGCCCGACACGGGAACCGAGATCGTCGCCGGCGAGTCCTTCGGAGAGGTCGAGTCCACCAAGAGCGTGTCCGACGTGTTCGCGCCCCTGACCGCGAAGGTGGTCGCCGTCAACACGGAACTCGACACGAATCCCGAGCTCGTGAACAGCAGCCCCTACGGGGAGGGCTGGCTCGTCGACGTGGAGGTCGGTAGCGAGAGCGAACTCGAAGAAGCCCTCGCGCAGACGGTCGATGCGGACGGTTACCGCGGGATCACGGAAGGCTGACGGACCCGACAGGTAACGTGATCGCGACTGTCTGCGTCAGTATCCCTGCGCGGGGTACGGTCGGATATGGCGTGTGCCGTATCGGACCCGCACGGGGCGAACCAATCAGCGGCCACCCGGGATCATCCGGGTGGCCGAAGGGATAAGGAGAAACGGTGAGCGAGAACGGCAACGCGGGCTACGAGGAGACTCCTGCCGAAACCACTTCGGTATTTCGCGCCGACTTCCTGAACGAAGTGGAAGGTGCAGGATCGGCCACCGCCGAAGCGCCCGTCTCGGGTGTCGAGGGCCTGCCCGCCGGATCGGCGCTGCTGGTGGTCAAGCGGGGGCCGAATGCAGGATCGCGCTTCCTGCTCGACCAGCCGACCACCTCGGCGGGACGGCACCCCGACAGCGACATCTTCCTCGACGATGTGACGGTCAGCCGTCGGCACGCCGAGTTCCGCCAGGACGAGGGCGAGTTCCAGGTCGTGGACGTGGGAAGCCTCAACGGCACCTACGTCAATCGGGAACCGGTCGACTCCGCGGTTCTCGCGAACGGCGACGAGGTGCAGATCGGTAAGTTCCGGCTGGTGTTCCTGACCGGTCCGCGAGGTCCGCAGGGCGCGGGTAGCTGATGACCGCGGCCCGCCAGCCGGCGCCGGCCGGAATGTCGATCGGGTCGGTGCTCGACCGCCTGCGTCCGGAGTTCCCGGACGTGACGATCTCGAAGATCCGATTCCTCGAGGCCGAGGGTCTGATCAGCCCGGAACGTACGCCGTCGGGTTACCGACGTTTCTCGATCGCCGATTGCGAGCGGCTGCGGTACGTGCTGACCGCGCAACGCGATCAGTACCTTCCGCTCAAGGTGATCAAGGAACAGCTCGAGGCCATCGACCGGGGCGCCGCCACGGTGGGTTCGGTCGAGGCGCGGATCACCCGGCCGCGCCCGCTGGCGGTCGCCCGCGGGGAGGTTTCGCCCGAAGATCTGCGCAGCGACCGCGAGATCCGGGTGAGCCGCGAAGATCTGTGCACCCGGGCCGGGATCGATTCGGCGTTTCTCACCGAACTGCTGGGAGCGGGTCTGCTCAAGCCCGGGCCGGCCGGATTCTTCGACGAGGACGCGGTGCTGCTCGCCCGCACGGCGAAGGCGATGGCGGAGTTCGGTCTCGAGGTGCGGCACCTGCGCGCCTTCAAACTCGCCGCCGACCGCGAGGCTGCGCTCGTCGCCCAGATCGCCGGGCCGATCGCGAAGGGACGGGACGCAGGGGCACGACAGCGCGCCGAGGAGATGGTGCGCGAACTGGCGGCGCTGTCGCTGACATTGCACACCTGCCTGGTGAAAGCGGCGGTACAGGACGCCCTCGATCGCTGACGCGCATCCGTCAGGTAATCCGGCCACCTGACGGATGCGCTGTCGGCCACTAGAATTCCAGGCAGTACCTGTCGGGTGTACACCACCGACGAGCAGCAGGACGGAGGCACCGCGATGAGTGAGATGCGGATAGTAGGGATTCGTATCGAACAGCCGCAGAACCAGCCTGTCCTTCTGCTGCGCGAAGTCGACGGGGACAGATATCTGCCGATCTGGATCGGGCAGAACGAAGCCACCGCGATCGCCCTCGAACAGCAGGGGGTCGAGCCGGCACGGCCGCTGACCCACGACCTGATCAAGAATCTCCTCGAGGCGTTCGGTCATGCCTTGCGCGAAGTGCGCATCGTCGACCTGCGCGAGGGAACGTTCTACGCGGACCTGGTCTTCGACGGGGGTATGCGGGTGTCGTGCCGCCCCTCCGACGGGGTGGCTGTGGCCTTGCGCGTCGGCGCGCCGGTCCACGTCGAGGAACCGGTGCTCACCGAAGCAGGGCTGGTCATGCCGGACGAACGAGAAGACGAGGTCGAGAAGTTCAAGGAGTTCCTCGATTCCGTCTCGCCCGACGACTTCAAGGCGACGGACGGCTGATGGCCGTCGGCCGGTAGGCGAGCACGTCGTCGGCGAGCGTGTCGGCGCTGGCGAGAGTAGCGTCGAAGGTTGTTTTCCGGTCGGCGTGTTGCAGCCCGGCGCCCGGCATCGGGGCGTACGCTGAGTTGATCCGCCAGGGATGACTCGGGGAGCCTGGAGCGCTCGAGGATCGGATATGGGTCGGGGATCCGCCTGTCGATCGTTTCGAGGCAGAACTGGGCGTGCGAGAGGGAGTCAGTAGTGCGAGATCGGACGAAGGGACAGCCGCCCGGCGTCGATTCCGGCGATCGCTCGACGTCGTCACGGGCCGACGAGACCGACGACATCCAGCCGGGTCTGTTTCCGGACCACTCGGTGCCGGACGAACTCGTCGGCTATCGGGTGCCGATCGCCTGCCAGATCGCGGGGATCAGCTATCGCCAGCTCGATTACTGGGCCCGTACGAATCTCGTGGTTCCGTCGATTCGCAGTGCCGCCGGCTCCGGTAGCCAGCGCCTGTACTCGTTCAAGGACATCCTGGTCCTCAAGATCGTCAAGCGTCTGCTCGACACCGGTGTCTCGCTGCAGAACATCCGCGTCGCGGTCGATCATCTCCGCAGCCGCGGGGTCGGCGACCTCGCGAAGATCACTCTGTTCTCCGATGGCACCACCGTCTACGAATGCACCTCTCCCGAAGAGGTCGTCGATCTGCTGCAGGGCGGCCAGGGCGTCTTCGGTATCGCGGTGAGCGGGGCGATGCGTGAGCTCACCGGCAGTATCGCCGACTTCCCCGCCGAACGTGTCGACGGCGGCGATGTGGAAGAGCGCCCCGAAGACGAACTGGCGTCGCGGCGCCGCGAGCGCATCAACCGCCGTATCGGCTGACGCTCCACCATCGGCCCTTCCGCGACCGCGGCGTTCCACCCCTGCGCCGTGATCTAGACTCGAAGACGCGTCGCCGTCACGCGGGAGAGTTCCGGACACCGATCCGGGCGCCGAAGGAGCAGCACCTCCCCGTCAATCTCTCAGGCAACCAGGACCGCGTGAGCTCCGACGTCTCTGGAAAGCGGCGGGAGCACCCGCCCGCCCACGGGGAAAGGCTCTGGCCGGCCGAATCTCTCAGGCGCTCGCCTCGCGAGCTCACGACAGAGGGGGAGGAACCACTTCGCGCGACCGCGCATGTGGACCTCGCCGACCAGCCCGGGAGCTGCGATGACAGATGCCGTCACCTCGAACTTCGCCGATCGTCATATCGGCCCCGACACCGCCGGTCTGAGCCGGATCCTCGACGTCGTCGGAGTCGATTCCCTCGAAGCGCTCGCCACCGCCGCGGTCCCGGCCGCCATCCTCGACGACCGTGCCGGCAAGGTTCCGACCGGACTCGACGTGCTCGACCCGCCGCTTTCCGAGCACGAGGTGCTCGCCGAACTGAAGGTGCTCGCCTCCCGGAACACCGTGGCGACGTCGATGATCGGCCACGGCTACTACGACACTCTGACGCCGCCGGTACTGCTGCGCAACATCGTCGAGAATCCCGCCTGGTACACCGCCTACACTCCCTACCAGCCGGAGATCAGCCAGGGCCGCCTCGAAGCGTTGCTGAATTTCCAGACCATGGTGGCCGACCTGACGGGCATGGAGATCGCGAACTCGTCGATGCTCGACGAGGCCACTGCAGCCGCCGAGGCGATGACACTGCTCCGGCGCGCTAATCGCAAGTCCAAGAGCCCGCGTCTGGTCGTCGACACCGATCTGTTCGAACAGACCGCAGCAGTGCTGGCGACCCGCGCCGAACCCCTGGGAATCGAGATCGTCACCGCCGACCTCGTGACCGACGGACTGCCCGAGGGTGAGTTCTTCGGCGTCGTCCTGCAGATCCCCGGCGCTTCGGGGCGCGTCGTCGATGCTGCTCCGATCATCGAGGCCGCCCACGAGCGCGGTGCGCTCGTGGCCGTCGGTGCCGACCTATTGGCGATGACTCTCCTCACTCCACCCGGCGAGCAGGGCGCCGATGCCTGCTTCGGCACCACCCAGCGTTTCGGTGTGCCGATGGGCTTCGGCGGACCGCACGCCGGTTATCTCGCCGTCGGCAGCGCCCACACCCGCACCCTGCCCGGTCGTCTCGTAGGTGTGTCGGTGGACGCGGACGGAAACCGCGCCTACCGCCTCGCATTGCAGACCCGCGAGCAGCACATCCGCCGTGAGAAGGCGACCAGCAACATCTGCACCGCCCAGGTGCTCCTCGCCGTGCTCGCGGCGATGTACGCCTCGTATCACGGCGCCGAAGGTCTCACGGCGATCGCACGCCGGGTCGCCGGGTACGCCGGGCGACTCGCAGCGGGATTGCGCGCCGCCGGGGTCGACGTGGTGCACGACGAATTCTTCGACACCGTTCTCGTGCGGGTTCCCGGCCGCGCCGACGACGTCCTTGCCGCGGCACTGGAGGCCGGAATCAATCTGTACCGGGTGGACGAGGACCACGTGTCCGTCTCGTGCGACGAGGCCACGACCGCAGCCCACGTCGACGCGGTGCTCGCCGCCTTCGGCGCCGCACCTGCCGGTCCGGGCGAGCGACTCGCCCTTCCCCCGGACCTTGCCCGCACCAGCGCGTTCCTGCAGCACGAGGCGTTCACCCGCTACCGCACCGAGACCGCGATGATGCGCTATCTGCGGCGACTCTCGGACAAGGACCTGGCGCTGGACCGCACGATGATTCCGCTCGGCTCGTGCACGATGAAGCTCAACGCTGCCACGGAGATGGAAGCGATCACCTGGCCCGAGTTCGCGGGCCTGCACCCCTTCGCGCCTGCGGAGCAGACGGCCGGGATCCGCCGCCTCATCGCGGATCTCGAGGGCTGGCTCGCTGCGGTGACGGGCTACGACGCCGTGAGCCTGCAGCCCAATGCCGGCAGCCAGGGCGAGTACGCGGGACTGCTCGCGATCCGCCACTACCACCTCGACCGGGGTGACACCGAGCGGGACATCTGCCTGATCCCCTCGAGCGCCCACGGCACCAACGCCGCGTCGGCCGTGATGGCCGGGATGCGCGTCGAGGTGGTCGCGTGCCGGCCGAACGGCGACGTCGATCTCGACGATCTGCGCGCGAAGATCGCCGACCACGGAGCGCGTCTGGCCGCGATCATGATCACCTATCCGTCGACGCACGGCGTGTACGAGCACGACATCGCCGACATCTGCGGCGCCGTGCACGACGCCGGTGGTCAGGTGTACATCGACGGTGCCAACCTGAACGCCCTCGTGGGCCTGGCGCGGCCGGGCAAGTTCGGTGGCGACGTCAGCCACCTGAACCTGCACAAGACCTTCTGCATCCCGCACGGCGGCGGAGGACCGGGCGTGGGGCCGATCGGGGTTCGTTCGCATCTGGCGCCGTACCTGCCGGGTCATCCCGCGGAGCCGGGGCTCGGGGGAGCGGGTCCGGTCTCGGCGGCGCCCTACGGATCGGCGTCGATCCTCCCGATCACTTGGGCGTACATCAAGTTGATGGGTGCCGAAGGGCTGCGTCGTGCGTCGTTGACGGCGATCGCCTCGGCCAACTACATCGCGCGTCGTCTCGACGAGTACTTCCCGGTGCTGTACACGGGGGAGACCGGCATGGTGGCGCACGAGTGCATCCTCGATCTGCGTCCGCTGACGAAGGCGACGGGCGTGACCGTCGACGATGTCGCGAAGCGCTTGGCCGACTACGGCTTCCATGCACCGACGATGAGTTTCCCGGTGGCCGGCACCCTCATGGTCGAGCCCACCGAGAGCGAGGACATCGCAGAACTCGACGCGTTCATCGATGCGATGATCTCGATTCGCGGTGAGATCGATCGGGTCGGGGCAGGGGAGTGGCCGGTGGACGACAACCCGCTGCGTGGTGCGCCGCACACCGCAGAATGCCTGGTGGGTGAGTGGGCTCATCCGTATTCGCGGGAGGTCGCCGTGTTCCCGATGGGGAAGGACCGGGCCAAGGTGTGGCCTGCGGTGCGGCGCATCGACGGTGCGCACGGCGATCGGAATCTGGTGTGCTCGTGCCCGCCGCTGGAGGCGTACAGCCGCTGACACCCGAGAAGGCCGACGGAGTCTCCGTCGGCCTTCTTCGTCGCCAATGTTACTCCGGTTCAGACGGAAACAAGAGAAAAACAGAAACCACCACACTTCGCATAGCTACCTCACCCGCCTCCAAGAAGGCCGATCAGGCTGTGGCGGTCAGCTCCAGGATCGACACTTCCGGGGGCGTGCCCACCCGCACGGGAGGCCCCCACGCGCCGGTGCCCTGCGAGGTGTAGATCTGTGTGTCGTCGAAGCGCTCGAGGCCGGTTACGGTGGGATTGGCCAGCGCGACGAACGGTCGCAGAGGCCACATCTGGCCGCCGTGGGTGTGTCCGGACAGCTGGAGGTCGACCCCGAGTTCGCGCGCTTCGTCGAGGTGGCGGGGCTGATGTGCGGCGAGAACGACAGGGGTACCGGCCGGGATGCCGTCGAGGGCGGCGGGCATGTCGGGCTGATGGGGCTCGGTGGCCGTGTAGTCGTGGACGCCGGCGAGGGCGAGGACGTCACCGTCACGTTCCAGAAGGACGTGTTCGTTGCGTAGCGCGCGTACACCGAGGGTCTCCCAGTGATCGAGCCACGACTCCGCGTCGTCGGAGTAGTACTCGTGGTTGCCGCTGACCCCGTACACCCCCAGCGGCGCCTGCAGCTGCCGCAGGGGCTCGAGGTCCGCTCCGACGAGGTCGACGGTGCCGTCGGCGAGGTCACCACCGAGCACGACGAGATCGGGCTGCTGTTCGGCGACGAGATCGACGACCCGCTGCACGAAGTCGGCGCCGCGGGCGGGGCCGACGTGCAGATCGGTGATCAGAGCGACACGGGCGCCCTCGAAGCCGTCGGGCAGATCCTGCAGGGCGACGGGGACGGTGACGATCTGCGGTCGGTCGGCTTCGACCGTTCCGTATCCGACGGCGGCCACGGCGGCCACGACGAGCACAGCAGTCGCGATGCGCAGACCTCGCCGGGGCGTCGCTATGCCGACCGTGGCGGGATCGGAGCCCGCACGCCCGCGTCGTCGGGTGATACGTCGGATCAGCAGGCCCACTCCGATGACGAGGAGCCCGAGAGCGAGGTACAGCACCACCGCGAGCCAGGTCCAGCCGAGGAAGCCGATGGGACGTGCCCAGGCCGGGTCGAGCACGGTCCCGACCTCGGCGGCGCCGAGGGTGAGCACGAACGTGACGACGAGGGCGCTGTCGGCGGCGAGGGCGGCCGGACGGGACAGGCCGGGCGCACGGACGAGTCGTCGATGCAGCAGGTAGGTGACGAGGGCAAGGAAGACCCCCATGACGATCAGTCGGACCACGGTCAGGAAGCCAGCTTTCGGAGGAGTTGGGAGAGTTCGGGGGCGTCGGACGGATCGATGGTGGTGACGCTGCCGTCGGTGAGTTCGGCGGCGCGCTCGAGGGTGGTGGTGTCGGTTACGTCGTTTCCGAGGACCACGACGTCGATGTGCACCGGGGTCTCGGGGGAGGACACTTCCTCGATCGTCGCGAGGAACTCTGCTGCGGCCGAGTCGTCGGGGTCGTCGCTTCCGATCACCGCGAGCACGGAGTTGGGTCGGGTCGGGTCGTAGTTGTCCACGGCGTCGCGGTAGGCGGCGGTGAGGGTGGCGTAGACGGGTTCGTCCTCGGTGAGGTCGATGTCGTCGAGGATGGTGGACAGCGCTGCACGTTTGGAGTCGGTGAGCCCGTCGCGGATGACAGCGACTCGATGCCCGGAGGGGGTGTCGTCGAAGACGTACATGCCCATCACGGAGTTGATGGATGCTCGCCGCATGGCCTCGCGCACGGCGTCGGCGGTGGCGCTCAACCGGGTACCGTCGCCGACTGCGGTGGCCATGGAGGTCGAGGTGTCGACGACCATGGTGATCTTGCGGGGGGTGACGGGGGCGAGGCGCAGCGCCGCGAGGACATCGTCGACTGTCGGATCGGCGGGGGCGAGGACGGTGGCGACGCGGGGAAGCGGCAGTTCTCCGGCGGGCTGCGGGACGGTGTCGGCGGTTCGGAAGCCGTGTGCGGTGAGGATGTCCGTCTGTTCGGGGCGCCGTGCGTAGTCGGTGAATTCGGCGGCGGCGCGGGCGAGGGTCTCGTCGACCCAGGGTGCGTCGATGGTGGCGGCGGGGAAGTCTGCGACGGGTGCGGCGCCGATGGGAAGGTGCCCGGTGAGGCCGCGGACCTGCCCATCGGTGAGGGCGTGGAGCAGTTGCTGCTCGACGACGGGCACGGCGTGGACCGGGGAATCGGTATCGGGGCGGGCGCCGAGCGCTGTGAGGGTGTCGCCGGTGGTGCCGATCGCTCCGAGAGTGTCGGCGCCGAGCGCGAGGGTACTCACGGCGGTGATCGCGGTGGGGGTGGCGGCCTGCTCGAGGGTGACGGGTCCGGTGCCGCTGCCGGTGACGCCGGCGGCGACCGCCTCGAGGGCGAGGGTGGTGGCGTGGGTGTCGGTGCCGGTGGGCAGCGCCAGTCCGAGGGTGCCCCAGACGTCGAGTCCGATGTCGCGCATGGCGGCGGGGTCGTTCTGGAGCCGGGGGAGGTCCTGCCAGCGGACGGTGGCGGCGGTGAGGGCGCGACCGAGGTCGGTGGGCACAGCGAGCACGATCGGGGAGGTGGCGAGGGAGCGGGGCTCGCCGTCGAGTGCGTCGGGGGCGCGGGCGGTGGTGCGGGTGTCGAGGGGGGCCCACAGGGCGGGTTCGGGGGACAGTCCGGTGTCCCAGGAGCCGGCGGCGAGGGCGGTGGCGGCTGCTGTGCTGTCGACGGCGGTGATCTCGGCGGTGATGCAGTGGTCGCGGATGACGCGGGGGGTCTCGGCTGTCCACTGTTCGGCGAGTTCGGTGAGGGCGGGGGCGATGAGGGGGTCGGCGGCGACGTGCAGGACGGCGTCGCCTTCGACGCAGGTTTCGGCGGCGGCGGTGGCCTGGCTGTCGATGTTCTCCCGCACACGGAACCAGCCGAGGACGGCGAGGAAGAGGAGTACTGCGCTGACGGCGATCACGATGACGCTTGTGCTGATCTTTCGTCGTCCGTTGCCGCGATGTCGCCCGCCCACGTCGTGTCCTGCCTCGTTTCGTTCGTCGATCCGATGGTCGAGTCTAGTGAGGGCCGGGGTGGGCTCCTTTCCGGCTGTGGGGTAGGAGACGGGAAGGGCCCCGATCCGGTGTGGATCGGGGCCCTTTCGTCGGTGCGGGTCAGGCGTACTTGGCCTTGTACTCGCGGCGACGGCGGTGCAGGATCGGCTCGGTGTAGCCGCTGGGCTGCGTGGTGCCTTCGAGGATGAGTTCCTTGGCGGCCTGGAAGGCGATGCTGTCGTCGAAGTTCGGGGCCATCGGCCGGTAGCCGCGGTCGCCTTCGTTCTGCCGGTCGACGACCGGTGCCATGCGCTCGAGGGAGGCGACGACGTCGTCGGCGGTGACGACGCCGTGGCGGATCCAGTTGGCGAGCAGTTGGCTGGAGATGCGCAGGGTGGCGCGGTCCTCCATCAGGGCGATGTCGTGGATGTCGGGGACCTTGGAGCAGCCGACGCCCTGGTCGATCCAGCGCACGACGTAGCCGAGGATGGACTGGCAGTTGTTGTCGAGTTCCTCGCGCTTCTCCGCGTCGGTCCAGTTCGGGTTCTCGGCGAGGGGGATGGTGAGGATGTCGTCGACGGTGGCGCGGCTGCGGCCCTTGAGGTCGTTCTGGACGGCGAAGACGTCGACCTCGTGGTAGTGGGTGGCGTGCAGGGTGGCGCCGGTCGGGGACGGGACCCAGGCGGTGTTGGCGCCGGCCTTGGGCTGGCCGATCTTCTGCTCGACCATGTCGCGCATGAGGTCGGTCATGGCCCACATGCCCTTGCCGATCTGGGCTTTGCCCTGCAGGCCGCAGGCGAGGCCGGTGTCGACGTTCCAGTCCTCGTAGGCGGCGATCCAGCGCTGCTGCTTCATGGCGGCCTTGCGGACGACCGGTCCGGCTTCCATGGAGGTGTGGATCTCGTCGCCGGTGCGGTCGAGGAAGCCGGTGTTGATGAACACGACGCGGTCGGCGGCGGCTTGGATGCAGGCGGCGAGGTTGACCGTGGTGCGGCGTTCCTCGTCCATGATGCCGACCTTGAGGGTGTTGGTGGGCAGGGAGAGGACTTCTTCGACGCGGCCGAACAGTTCGGTGGTGAAGGCGGATTCCTCGGGGCCGTGCTGCTTGGGCTTGACGATGTAGATCGAGCCGGTGCGGCTGTTGGCGAGCGGGCCGTGGGTGTCGTCGGTGTGCAGGCCGTGGATGGCGCACAGGCTGGTGACGAGGGCGTCGAGGATGCCTTCGGGCACTTCGTTGCCGTCGCGGTCGAGCACGGCGGGGTTGGTCATGAGGTGCCCGACGTTGCGGACGAACAGCAGGGAGCGACCGTGCAGTTCGAGGTCGTTTCCGTCGAGTGCGGTGTAGACGCGGTTGGGGTTGAGGCTGCGGGTGAGGGTCTTGCCGCCCTTGTCGAAGGATTCGGACAGGTCGCCGCGGTTGAGGCCGAGCCAGTTGCGGTAGCCGACGACCTTGTCGTCGGCGTCGACGGCGGCGACGGAGTCTTCGAAGTCCATGATGGTGGTGATGGCGGATTCGAGGACGACGTCCTTGATGCCGGCGGCGTCGGTGCTGCCGATGGGGGATTCGGGGTCGATCTGGATGTCGATGTGCAGGCCGTTGTTGCGCAGCAGCACCGAGGAGGGGCTGCCCTTGTCGCCGAGGTAGCCGACGAGCTTGTCGGGCTGGGCGAGTCCGGTGACGGTGCCGTCGGCGAGGGTGACCTGCAGTTCGGTGCCGTCGATGCGGTAGCCGGTGGCGTCGGCGTGCGAGCCGTTCGCGAGGGGAACGGCCTTGTCGAGGAAGTCGCGGGCCCAGGCGATGACCTTGTCGCCGCGCACCTTGTTGTAGCCGGTGCCCTTCTCGGCGCCGTCGTCCTCGGGGATGACGTCGGTGCCGTAGAGGGCGTCGTAGAGCGAGCCCCACCGCGCGTTGGAGGCGTTGAGGGCGAAGCGTGCGTTGAGTACGGGCACGACGAGCTGCGGGCCTGCGGTGTCGGCGATCTCGGTGTCGACGTTCTCGGTACCGATGGTGAACGGTTCGGGTGCCGGGACGAGGTAGCCGATCTCCTCGAGGAAGGCCTTGTAGGCGACGGGATCGTGGGGCTGCCCGGCGCGCTCGCGGTGCCAGCCGTCGATCTTGGCCTGGAGCTCGTCGCGCTTGGCGAGCAGTGCCCGGTTCTTGGGGGCGAGGTCGTGGATGATCTTGTCGGCGCCTGCCCAGAAGGTTTCGGCGTCGACCCCACTGCCGGGGATGGCCTCGTTGTTGACGAAGTCGTAGAGAACCTGCGCGATCTGAAGTCCGCCGACCTGCACGCGTTCTGTCATCACCCTCACTCTTTCCGGTTGCTGTGTGGCCGGAAACAGCCCGGCCGCACGGAATCGTCGATTATGTTACCCGCCAGTATTTTCGGGCGCAGTGGTTCTGTGCGCCTGCAGGGCGGTACATCGATTCACCAGCTCTTGTCTCAGAGCTGCGGCGCGACGGGTGAGCGCCGACTGCTCGCGGACGTACTGTGCGCGTCCGGCGGCAGTCTCGATCCTGATGGGCGAGTAGCCGTAGTCCTCGAGATCATACGGGCTCGCCCGCATGTCCAATTCACGGGCTGCGGCCGCGTGTCGCAGGCACCGGACCGTCAGCGCCGAATCGGTCAGCGGCAGCATCTTGTAGCACCACTTGTACAAGTCCATCCCCGCGTGCAGGCAGCCGGGCTGCTCGGTGCGGATCTGCTCGTCGCGGGTCAGCGCCTCGGCGTTGCGCGGGGCCGCCGCGGGGGTGAAGAACCGGAACGCATCGTAATGAGTGCATCGAAGCTGCATTGATTCCACCACGGCATCGGTGCCGGTGTGACCGAGCCGCAGCGGCACCGCCGCATGCCGCACTCCGTCGGCACCCGCCCGGTACACCATCGCCCATTCGTGCAGCCCGAAGCAGCCGAGCTGCGGGGCGCGGGAGGCGGTAGCGGCGAGCAGCCGCGCGACGAAGTCGACCGTGTCGGCGCGCCGGTCGAGCACCTCGCGGGCCACCCGCACCCCGGCGACCCCGTCGACCGCGACCCGTTCGTAACCGGGATGGTCGCGGTAGTCGCGGACCGCGCTCGCGCCGAGCAGCACGGTGCCGTAGCCGGGATGCCAGCGCCGCAGCTGGTTCGGCCGCAGGCTGTAGTAGGTGAACAGGAAGTCGTGCACCGGATGGGACCGCCCGGCGGCGCGCCGGGCCACATGTCCGGCGAGCAACTCGTCGACCGTCGCGTGATGGTGGTCGCGCCGCGCGGTCCACTCGGCTTCGGTCAGCACCTGCGGTCCGGGCAGCGGGGCAGGCGGGGCGGTGCGGAGGGGAAAGGTCATCGGTCTCGCTCGGTCGATCGGGGCGCGGTGGTGCGGGGGCGGTTGCCCAGCGGGTCCGCCACGCGGTGGGTGGCGTCGCGGACGGTCCCGACGAACTCTTCCACGAGGTCCTCGAGGGCGACGATGCCGCGCAGGGTTCCGGTGGTGTCGATCACTCCGGCCAGATGCGCGTTGGTGCGCTGCAGCACGGCCAGGGCCTCGTCGAAGCCGTCGCCGATGCCGATGGCCGGCAGCGGACGGATCACGGTGGCGGGGATGATGGTCTCCGGCCCGGTGGACGGTTCCCGGACGAGATCGAGCACGTCCTTGATGTGCACATAGCCGGTGATGGTGCCGTCGGGGCGGCGGGTGGGATACCGGGAGAATCCGGTCGCGGTGACCGCCTGCTCGACATCTCCGAGAGTGGGACCGGCCTCGGCGTCGTCCCGCACGGTCTCGGGCACGGTGCGGACCCGGGCGAGCGGGATCATCACATCGGCGACGGTGCGGTCGCTGGTGGCCAGGGCGCGGGTGAGGCGGCTGTGTTCCTCCTCGTCGAGCAGCCCTTCCGAGCGGGATTCACCGATCATCGCGGACAGTTCGACCGCGGACACCGAGCTGTCGAGTTCGTCCTTGGGGGTGATGCGCGCTGCCCGCAGGGTGGCGTTGGCGCACAGATTGAAGAAGGCGATGACCGGGCGGGCGGGGCGCATGAAGAGCAGATGGACGGGGACGAGCAGCATCGCGGCGCGTTCGGGTCCGGCGATGGCGATGTTCTTCGGCACCATCTCCCCGAGCAGGATGTGCAGGACCACCACGATGGTCAGGCCCAGGGTGAAGGCGATCGGATGCAGCAGCGCCTCGGGTACGCCGAGCGTGTGCAGGGGGACCTCGATCAGGTGCGCGATCGCCGGTTCGGCGACGCGGCCGAGCAGGATCGAGCAGATCGTGATGCCCAGCTGCGACCCGGCCAGCATCAGCGAGAGGTGTTCGCCGGCACGGATGACGGTGCGGGCGCGGCTCTTGCCCTGGGCGACGAGCGCTTCGAGCCGGTCGCGGCGCACGGTGATGAGGGAGAACTCGGCGCCGACGAAGAAGGCGTTGCCGGCGAGCAGCAGCACCGCGAAGACCAGCGCGTACCAGTCGTTCATCGCTGCTCACCGGCCTCGGGGTCGGTGGGATCTTCCTCCGCCGGGTCGGGAGCCTCACCGGGCACGAGCAGCACCCGCCCGATGCGGTGCCCGTCCATCTCGAGGACACGGGCGTACCAGGTGCGGTCGCGTTCGCCGCGGCGCAGCGGCAGCTGGATCTCGTCGTCGATCTCGGGGATGCGGCCGAGTTCGGTGAGGATCAGCCCGGCGAGGGTTTCGTATTCGCCGTCGGGGGCGTGGTAGCCGGTGAGCCGGGCCACCTCGTCGGTGCGCAGCAGGCCGCTGCACGACCAGCCGTCGCCGACGTGCCGGGCGTCGAGTTCGGTTTCGTCGTGTTCGTCGCGGACGTCGCCGACGATCTCTTCGACGAGGTCCTCCATGGTGATCAGGCCGGCGGTGCCCCCGTATTCGTCGACGACGAGGGCGACCTGCATGCCGTCGGAGCGCACCCGTTCCATGACGCTGTCGCCGTCGAGGGTGGACGGCACCGTGGGGACCCGGCGGGCCAGCGTGCCGACGGTGGTGGTGCCGCGCGCTGCGGCGGGCACGGTGAAGGCGTGTTTGACGTGCACCACGCCGAGGGGGGCGTCGAGGTCGCCGTCGACCACCGGGAACCGGGAGTACCCGGTGCGTGCGGACAGGTCGATCAGATCGAGCACGACGGCCTGCCGATCGAGGCTTTCGACGGTGCTGCGCGGGGTCATCAGATCCTCGGCGGTGCGGTCGCCGAACTGCAGCGACCGGTACACCAGGCGGGCGGTGTGTTCGTCGAGGGCGCCGCTGCGGGCGGAGGCGCGCACCAGCGAGCCGAGTTCCTGGGGGGAGCGCGCCGAGCGCAGTTCCTCGGCCGGTTCGATGCCGAGGCGTCGCACGACCCGGTTGGCGGCGCCGTTGAGGCCGAGGATCGCCCACCGGAACAGCAGCGAGAAGGCGAGTTGGAGTCCGGCGGTGGCGCGGGCGGTGGCCAGGGGCCGGGCGATGGCGATGTTCTTGGGGACGAGTTCGCCGAAGACCATCGAGAAGGAGGTGGCGATGAGCAGCGCGAGGATCAGCGAGACGGTTGCGGCGGCGGTGGTGCTCAGGCCGAGCGCGTCGAGCAGCGGGGTGAGGAAGCGGGCGAGGACGGGTTCGGCGAGATAGCCGGTGATCAGGGTGGTGATGGTGATGCCGAGTTGGGCGCCGGACAGTTGGAAGGACAGGGTGCGGTGGGCGTGCTGGACCTGGCGGGCGCGGCGGTCGTTCGGCTGGGCGTCGACGGTGCTGCGTTCGACGGCGGTGAGGGAGAACTCGGCGGCGACGAACAGGGCGGTGCCGGCGGTGAGGGCGACGAACCCGAGGAGGGCGGCGATGTCGAGCAGCACGGCCATCAGGATCGGTCCTGTCCGGTGGCGAGCAGGACGCGGTGGGGGCTCGGCCCGGTGGCGGAACCGTGCGGCCGACAGTCACAGTCCCGGCCGGAGCCGCCGGTGTCGGGTGATGGGGTGGCCGTGGGTGCCGTGGGCACCGGTGTCCTCTCGTCGGGGGTCCGGGTGCGGACGGTGTCCGTGGGCCCGGAGGCGGGTCGGCGGGTTCCGATTCTACTGACGGTGGGTGGGTGTGTCGCGGTGTGGACTGCGGCGCCGGGGAGGAGGGCGCCTACGGTGGTCGGGTGGATGTTGCCGACGACGAAGGAGTGCGGATGAGCGGCGGGGTTCCGGAAGGCGGGCGGGTGCCGAGCCTGTGGGAGGAGATGGTGGCACAGAATCCGGCGCATTCGTCGTGGTATGTCGAGCGCTTCCGCACCATGGTCGCCCGGGGGCAGGACACCGTGGGCGAGGCCCGCCTGATCGACGCGATGGTGCCGCGCGCCGCGCGGATCCTCGATGCGGGGTGCGGTCCGGGCCGGCTCGGCGGGTATCTGCACCGGGCCGGGCACACGGTGGTGGGCGTCGATGTGGATCCGGTGCTGATCGCGGCGGCGGAGGAGGATCATCCGGGGCCGAGGTGGCTGGTCGGTGATCTGGCCGAGCTGGATCTGCCTGCCCGCGGTGTCGCCGCGGACTTCGACGTGATCGTGTGCGCCGGCAATGTGATGACCTTCGTGGCGCCGTCGACCCGGGTGGCGGTGTTGCGCGCGTTCGCGGGGCATCTGGCGCCGCAGGGTCGGGTGGTGGTCGGCTTCGGGGCGGGCCGGGACTATCCCTTCGACCGGTTCTTCGCCGATGCGCAGGCGGCGGGGCTGGTGCCGGAGCTGCGGTTGTCGACCTGGGATCTGCGGCCGTTCAGCGACGACGCCGAGTTTCTGGTGGCGGTGTTGTCCCGGATTCCGTGACCGGTTCGGTGCCGGCGGCCTGTTGCCGGGACAGGGCGACGGTGGTGGCGAGCATCCCCGCGATGGCGGCGAGCACGAGCAGCAGTCGGGGGCCGTCGACGTGGAGTCGCTCGCCGAGCACGGTCATGCCGAGGAAGATCGCGGCGAGTGGTTCGCCGACGGTCAGCGCGGGCAGGGAGGCGGTGAGCGCCCCGGCCTGGAAGGCGAGTTGCTGCAGGTAGACCGCGGCGGCACCGGCGACGATCAGCGTCCAGCTCTGCCACGAGCCGAGCACGGCGGACAGGCCGCGGGCGAACAGGTCGGTGACGTGTTTGGTGAACGCGGCGGTGACCCCGTAGAGGATGCCGCCGGCGGTGCCGAACGCCAGGGCGCGCAACCCGGGGGCGACGACGGCGGCGACGATGGTGGCGCCGGTGACGGCGACGACGATGCCCAGGGGCAGCGCCCAGGCGGCCGCGGCCGGGTCGCCGCTGCCCGCGGTGGGGTTGCCGACGATCAGGAACACCGCCAGCGCGACGCACAGGCCGGCGGCGAGCAACCAGGTGGTGCGGGTGATGCGATGTCCGCCGGTGGCGGCGGCCATGGGTAGGGCGAACAGCAGCGAGGTCACCAGCAGCGGTTGGACGAGCAGCACGGAGCCGAACGCCAGGGCGGCGATCTGCAGCAGATAGCTGCCGCCGTCACCGCCGATGCCGGCCCACCAGCGGGGGCTGCGCAGCACCCCGCCGATCAGCGAGTCGGAGGTGGACACGGCGGCCGCCGAGCGCTGCTGGGCGACGCTGCCGACGGCGATGAGCACGGCGGCGGCGAGCGCGCAGGCGACGGCGACCGCCGTGCCCGTCACCGGGTCAGGCCTCGATCTCGGTGCGGTCCCCGCTCCACAGGGTGTGGAACTTGCCGGGGCGGTCGATGCGCTCGTAGGTGTGGGCACCGAAGTAGTCGCGTTGGCCCTGGGTGAGGGCGGCGGGCAGCCGGTCGGCGCGCAGCCCGTCGTAGTAGGACAGCGACGACGCGAAGGCCGGGATCGGGATGCCGAGTTCGGTGGCGGTGACCACGACGCGCCGCCAGCTGTCGATGCCCATCTCGATGGCGTCGCGGAAGTACGGCGCGAGGATCAGGCTGGGCAGTTCGGGATCGGCGTCGTAGGCCTCTTTGATGCGGTTGAGGAACTGGGCGCGGATGATGCAGCCGCCGCGCCAGATGGTGGCCAGGGCGGCGCGGTCGACGTTCCAGCCGTATTCGGCGCTGCCGGCGGCGATCTGGTCGAAGCCCTGGGCGTAGGCGACGATCTTCGATGCGTAGAGGGCGGCGCGGATGTCCTCGGTGAACTGGGCGGCGTCGGTCGGGGCGGCGCCGAGGGTGCCGGCGGCGAGGCCGCCGGCGGCGGCGCGTTGGGTGCGGGAGCCGGACAGGGCGCGGGCGAAGACGGCTTCGGCGATGCCGGTGACGGGCACCCCGAGGTCGAGGGCGGCCTTGACGGTCCAGCGGCCGGTGCCCTTCTGTTCGGCGGCGTCGACGATGACGTCGACGAGGGGTTTGCCGGTGGCGGCGTCGGTCTGGCGCAGTACCTCGGCGGTGATCTCGATGAGGTACGACTCGAGGGTGCCGGTGTTCCATTCGGCGAAGACGTCGGCGATCTGCCCGGCGTCGTAACCGAGGGCGTTGCGCAGCAGGTGGTAGGCCTCGCCGATGAGCTGCATGTCGGCGTACTCGATGCCGTTGTGCACCATCTTCACGAAGTGGCCGGCGCCGTCGGGGCCGATGTGGGTGCAGCAGGGGGTGCCGTCGACCTGGGCGGCGATGGTCTCGAGCATCGGGCCGAGGGCTTCGTAGGATTCGGTGGGGCCGCCGGGCATGATCGACGGGCCGTTGAGGGCGCCTTCCTCGCCGCCGGAGATGCCGGCGCCGACGAAGTGCAGGCCGCGGGCGCGCAGGGCGGCTTCGCGGCGGATGGTGTCGGTGTAGAGGGCGTTGCCGCCGTCGATGATGATGTCACCGGGTTCCATGGCGTCGGCGAGTTCGTCGATGACCGCGTCGGTGGCGTCGCCGGCCTTGACCATGATCAGGACGCGGCGGGGTTTTTCGAGGGCGGCGACGAATTCGTCGATGGTTTCGGTGCGGACGAAGGTGCCGTCGTCGCCGTGCTCGGCGAGCAACGCGTCGGTCTTGGCGATGCTGCGGTTGTGGAGGGCGACGGTGTAGCCGTGGCGGGCGAAGTTGCGGGCGATGTTCGAGCCCATCACGGCCAGTCCGGTCACGCCGATCTGGGCCTGTGGTGTTTCGGTGCGTTCGACGGTCATGGTGACAGCTTCCCCCGAAACCGGGTCCGATCGAAATCGGGGGGCGGCGAGAAACCCGGGGTGGGGGGTCAGAGACCGAGTAGGAGTGACAGTTCGGTCAGCCAGGGCACGGCGACGGCGATGGTGGGCACGATCAGGATCGCGGCGGCGGCGGTGTAGGCGGCGACGGAGATCCCGAGGTGGGGGCCGGGTCCGGTGAGCCGTTCGACGCGCAGCACGGTGGTGGGCCCGCCCACGGCGAGGGCGCCGGTGGGGGTGTGGGCGCCGGCGCAGGCGACGAGGGCGCGGGCCAGCGGGGCGGGACCGGTGAGGCGGACCGCGGAGTCGTCGGCGAGCAGCTCGACGAGCAGTTTCACGGAGCCGAGCGCCGAACCGGAGCGCACGATGCGGGGGAAGGCCTCGTAGACGGCGGTGAAGGCCTCGAGGATGAGGTCGTGGCGGGCCCGCAGGTGGGAGTGTTCGTGGCGCAGGATCGCGCGCAGTTCGTCGTGGCCGAGGTTGTCGAGGGTGCCTTCGCTGAGTACGACGCGGTGCCGCAGCCCGGGCAGGCAGTAGGCGATGGGGTCGGCGGTGTCGAGGATGCGCACGTGCGGGTGGCGGCGGACGGCGGCGCCGCTGTCGCGCTGGTCGAGCAGGTCGACGAGCATGCGGTGACGGGCGCGGCGCCGGCGGGTGCGCACCGCCACCCGCAGTACCGAGAAGGTCAGGCGGGCACCGATGAACACGGTGAGGGCGAACACGACGATGTAGGTCAGCCACAGCGGCAGGCCGAGGGCCTCGATCTCCTCGAGGGGTCCGGTGGTGGGGCGGCCGTCGGCGCCGGGGGCGAGCAGGCGACTGGCGATGGCCAGCCCGCAGCTGAACGCGGAGAGCACCGCTGCCAGGGCCACGGACTGCCACAGCACCAGGGCAGCCCGGGGGTTGCGGTGCGGCCAGCGGGCGCGGGCGAGCAGCGCCGGCACCGGACCGGCGAGGAGAAGCGCTGTGGTTCCGAAGAACAGCGCCGCGGTCGCGTTCATGGCATCGAGTGTGTCAGCCGGCCCGCTCGGTGTCGTGGCCGGTGTGCTCGCCGCCGTGCTGGGCTTCGAGTTTGGCCAGCGCGGCGCGCAGGGCGGCGGCTTCGTCGGCGCCGACCCGGCCGACGAAGTGGACGAGGGCAGCGGCGCGGCCGGCGGTCTCGTCGGCCTGGTCGAGGGCGTCGACCATCAGGCTGGCGACGAGTTCGTCACGGCCGTGCACGGGCAGGTAGCGGTGGGCGCGGTCGTCGCGTTGCTGAATGACGAGATTCTTCTTGGCGAGGCGCTGCAGCACCGTCATGACGGTGGTGTAGGCGAGGTTGCGTCGGGTGGACAATGCTTCGTGGACCTGCCGGACCGTCTGCGGTTCGGGGGTGGACCACAGGTGGTCCATCACTGCGCGTTCGAGTTCGCCGAGTGCTGCCATGGGTCGATTCTACGGACTCCTCCGACGAATGGGCGTACTACCCCCGGTCGTAGGGTCTGACCTGGGCGGGACCATCGTCACGCCCGGTCGGGACCTCCGGCCGTGCCGTACACGTGCCGGGTGCCGATGGGCACGATCAGCGGCCGATCGGACACCGGATCGTCGATGACCGAGGCGTCGAGGTCGAAGACCTCCCGGAGCAGGTCGACGGAGATCACGTCGGCGGGGGCGCCGGAGGCGACGACCCGGCCGTCGCGCATCACCACCAGGTGGTCGCTGTAGCGCACGGCGAGGTTGAGATCGTGCAGCACCATCACCACGGTGCGGCCGAGTTCGCTGTGCAACCGGTCGACGAGGTCGAGGACCTCTACCGAATGAGCCAGGTCGAGATAGGTGGTGGGTTCGTCGAGCAGCAGGATGTCGGTGCCCTGCGCGAGCGCCATGGAGATCCAGGCGCGTTGGCGTTGCCCGCCGGACAGCTCGTCGAGGGGCCGGTCGGCGAGATCGGCGATGCCGGTGCGTTCGAGGGCGAGAGCGACCTCGTCCTCGTCGTCGGCGGACCACTGCCGGAACCAGGACTGGTGGGGGTGGCGGCCGCGGGAGACGAGGTCGGCGACGGTGAGACCTTCGGGGGCGACGGGTGCCTGCGGCAGCATGCCGAGGATCCGGGCGACCTCGCGGGTGCGCATGGTGGTGATGTCGCGGCCGTCGAGCAGGACGGTGCCGGTGCGGGGGGCGAGCAACCGGCTCAACGCCCGCAGCAGGGTGGATTTGCCGCAGCCGTTGGGGCCGATGACGGTGGTGACGACCCCGGTGGGGATGGACAGGTCCAGGTCGTCGACGATGAGCCGCTGGCCGTAGCCGAGGCTGATGTGCTCGGCGACCAGCCGCGGCGGCGCGGCGGGTACGTGCGTGTCGGTCATCGTGACACCTTTCGGTTGGCGCGCACCAGCAGGTACAGCAGGAAGGGACCGCCGAGGGCGGAGGTGACCAGGCCGACCGGAAGCGGCACGGGCAGGATGGTGCGGGCGATCAGGTCGGCGGCGACGACGAACAACGCGCCGGTCAGGGCGGAGGCGACGATCGGCGGGCCGGCCGCGCCGACGAGCCGCACCGCGATCTGCGGGGCCGCGAGGGCGACGAAGCCGATGGGTCCGGCGGCGGCGGTGGCGACCGCGGCGAGGGCGCACGCGGCGATGAGCAGCAGCGCCTGCTGGGTCTGCAGCCGCACCCCGAGCGAGCGGGCCGTCTCGTCACCCAGGCGCAGCGCGCCGACGGTGAACGAGGCGGTCGCGGCCCAGCCGCCGACGAGCAGCAAGGTGACGGCGGCGGGCACCACC
The DNA here is from genome assembly GCF_040643435.1 of Rhodococcus sp. NPDC047139. NCBI lineage: Bacteria > Bacillati > Actinomycetota > Actinomycetes > Mycobacteriales > Nocardiaceae > Rhodococcus > Rhodococcus sp. NPDC047139. The sequence goes on along the minus strand of NZ_JBEYUH010000024.1, from coordinate 6,930 downwards.
TGAGTCCACGAGGCCCCGTTGAGCGAGCCGGTCAGCCACACCTGGGCGCGGGTGACGTCGTTGATGTCGGCGGAGACGAGCATCCACTGGGTCAGCGCGATGAGCATGGCGTTGACCCCGATGCCGATGAGCACCAGCCGGAACCCGTCGGCGCCGCGCCGCCACGCGAGCAGGTAGATGACGGCGGCGGTGAGCAGCGCCCCGAGCAGCGCCGACAGCGGCAGGCCGAGGGTGGCGAGCAGCCCGACGATCGACCCGCTGCTGGTGGCGACGATCAGGGCGACCGCCGCGGCCGAGGCGCCGGCGGTGATACCGAGGATGTCGGGGCTGGCCAGGGCGTTGCGGGAGACGGACTGGGTGATGGCACCGGAGACGGCCAGGGCGGCGCCGACGACGAGGGCGGCGACCCCGCGGGGCAGGCGCAGCTCGAACACGATGAACCGTTCGGGGCGGTCCCCGCCACCGAGCAGCACCTCGGCGACCTGCAGGGGACTGAGCGGATAGTCGCCGCGGCCGAGGGAGATGCACAGCAGCACCACGATCGCGACGATCAGCAGTGCGCACACGAGCACCGGGCGGGGCCGCCACACCACCGACAGCGAGCCGAGCCGGAAGGCGGGCCGGCCCGGCACCCGGGTGCTGACCTGGACGGGAGAGCGGCGGCGTCCGGATCCCGGCGGGCGGTCCGCGTCGAGGGCGGTGGTCGACGAGTCGGTCACAGGGCCACCAGCTTCCGGCGACGGACGAGGGCGATGAAGAAGGGCGCCCCGATGAGGGCGAGGACGATTCCGACCTGCAGTTCGCCGGGGCGCACCACGATGCGGCCGATCACGTCGGCGAGGACGAGCAGCACCCCGCCGAGCAACCCGGCATAGGGCACGAGCCACCGATAGTCCGGGCCGGTCACCGCGCGGGCGATGTGCGGGACGATCAACCCGACGAAGGCGATGGGGCCGCAGGCGGCGGTGGCGGCACCGGTGAGCACGGTGATCGCGGCGATGCCGATCACCCGGGTGGTGACCACATTGGTGCCGAGGGAGCGGGCCACGTCCTCACCGAGACTGAGCAGGTTCAGCGCCGGGGTGGAGGCGAGGGCGACGAGCACGCCGACGACGATGAACGGCAGCACCTGCCAGAAGACGTCCATGCCGCGGCCGGCGACGGAACCGACCACCCAGAAGCGGTAGCCGTCGAGGCTGGTCTGGTCGAGCAGCACGACGGTCTGGATCATCGCCTGCAGGAAGAAGGCCACGGCGGCGCCGGCGAGTGCGAGGCTCAGCGGACTGGAGCGGCCGTTGCCGATGGAGGCGAAGCCGAACACGACGATGCTGGCGAGCGCGGATCCGGCGAAGGCGAACCACAGATACTGCGCCGGGGTGGCGAGGCCGAACAGGTAGATCGACAGCACCACGAGGAAGGCGGCGCCGGCGTTGATGCCGAGCAGGCCGGCGTCGGCGAGGGGATTGCGGGTGTGGCCCTGGATGAGGGCGCCGGCGACGCCGAGGGCGGTACCGACCAGCAGTGCCAGCAGGGTGCGGGGGATGCGCAGCGAGTGCACGATCACGTCGGTGTCGGAGCCGTCGTTGACGAACAGCGCGTGGTAGACCTCGGCGAAATTCATCGGGCGGGCGCCGATGGCGATGCTGGCGAGGGCGCCGAGCACGAGCAGCACGGTCAGCGCGGCCAGGCCGAGCAGACGCCGCCGGCGCAGCGCCGCGATGCTGGTGTCGGCGGCGAGCGGGGTGAAGCCGTCGTGGTCGGCGTGCCGGGCGGTGACCAGTTCGGTGCCGCGGCGCAGCAGGGCGCGGCGGGTGCCGACCGGGCCGGTGGTGGCCGGGTCGCGCAGGACGAGACCGGTGAACTGCAGGCCCAGGCTCTGCCCCGTGCGGCCGGCGCGGTGGCCGTGGTTCCACCACAGCAGCCCAGCGGCGGCGACCAGGGCGGCGCCTCCGAAGACGATGCGGTCGGTCTGGCCGCCGCCGTTGACGTCGGCGAGGGTGTCGACCAGCAGCGCCCCGATGAGCAGGGGCACGCCGAGGAGCGCGAGATCGCACAGTGCGGCGGTGATCCGACGGCCCGGGCGGGGCGGGGAGGTCGGATCGGCGTCCGGTGGGGTGTGCGGGGTGACGGTCACGGGCGCGGGGTGCTCCTCGGGGAAGGCGGCGGTGTGGTTCGGGTCGTCGCGGATCGTGGGGAGGGCGAAAGCATTCGGAGTTAGGTTACGGAATCCTATGTGCCGGGGGGAGGGGGGATGGGGTTGCGCGCCCCACGCCCGGATGCAATGGTTAGGCTTACCTAATCAAGTCCGGTTGTCGATCTGGAGGTGTCGGATGACGACGCTGCTGCTCCCGCCCACGGAGGCACCCGTCCGTCCGTTCGAGGACACGCGCGCCAGGCTGCGCGCACTGGCCGCGGGAGCGCCCCGCGTATACGCGGTGGCCTGCGTCGACGAAGAACCCCGCCGCCGCTGGTGGTTCCTCGGCGGTGCGGAACGACAGCAGCGCCTCGAGACGCTCTACGAACGAGCCCTGCTCGACACCGGCGAGCCGCGCATCGCCGTCGAACAGGTCGCCGCCGCCCTCGTCCACGCCGTCGTCGGCCGCGTGCTCGCCCCATTCGCGCTCGAGGGCCGCGTCTGGGATCCGGGACTGGACAACCTGTGGCTGCACCAGGACAGCGACGGCTGCATCGACTGGGCCGGGATCGCCGACGACACCCTGCGGGTGCTGCCCGACGACCGGGCCGCCGCCGATCGGCGCGTGGTGGTGCTGCCCTGCGAACGGGCGATGGCGGTGTGGACCGCGCACCGTGCGGCCACCGCCCTCGACACCGTCCATGCGGCACTGCGGCGGCACGCCCCGCTCGGGCACTACCGGTTCTGGGGGATCGTCGGGCGCACGATCGTCACCGGCGCCGCGCAACTGCCGGTGCTCGGCGGCGCGTCGCGGCGCACCGCCGCGCGCCGCGGCCAGGTGCTGCTCGACGCCTTCGTCGCTGCAGGTCGTCCCGTCCGAGGCCTTGCCGGATTAGGGCAGCCTTCCCTATAATCGAACGTGTTCCGACTGCCGGACCGCAACGGAGTCCTGAGGGCTGCAGTGACTCCCGGTCCATTCCCGCGGCGGGCCTCACCTTCGGGTGAGGCCCGCCGTCGTGTCTGCGACGACTCCGGCGTTCCCGGTTCGGATGTGGCTGCGTGGATCCGGTCCTGTCACCTGCCGTCGACGTAAGCACGATTGATGATCTGTCTCGGGCCACACCGTATCTCGGCGGAGACCTGCTCGCCGCCGCCGAATCCGGCGGCCGTGCCGAAGTCCGGCCCAATGCCGACTGGCAGCAGCGGGCGGCGGCGAGGACCGCGGGGACGACGAACGACTCGCCGAACTCAACGGCATGCCGGCCGTGACAAGGTGCTGGCCTTTCTGTCCGACTACGTGCGGGACTTCGTGCCGGTACTCCCGAACCCTGGTGTCGGAGGGTGGTATCCGTGACGATGACCGCCTCAACGCTGGCCAAAGCGCGAGGTCGGACTCACCAGATCATCGACGGTGGAGCAGGTACGCGACTACCGGGAGGGCTCGTGCGCAGGCGGAACGGAGCCCTCCCTTGGCCTTTCGGATGTCTGTCAGGAGGGGCCGGACAAGTATGCGTTGATGAGACCTCGTACAGACGTCAGGAACAACTCCCACGGGGTGTAGAAAACCGGCCGGGAGAAGCCTGAGGAGGGGTGGTCGGAAATCGCCTGGTCGATGTCGATGTACACCGTAGCCTCCTCTGTGTATTGCGATCGTCGGTGCGCCTCCCCGACGTCCGGAGTTCGCCCGGACCGGTCATGGTCGTTACGGCCGCAGGGAGAAAACACCGGCAAACGCCCTGGTGGACAAGGATATTTCCTCCGTTCGGACGAAGAGCGCCCGCGGTGGCGGGGTCGGCACGTGGATGTGGGAAACCGCAGTTCGGTCGCTGGCAGGCGTAGATCATCCCGCCCGGTCGTGTCGGCTCCGTCTTGTTGATCTTCACCACCTCTCGATCACGCTAATAACCGGGCAAATCGGGTGTACGCGAGCCCGGGGATCGAGTCGCTCGTCGTCTGTGCAGGACCGGTGCCGATAATTGACATTAGCGCACCATCACCGCCGAAACCCCTGTTGAACGCGTTTTCCTGCTCAAGAGCGTCGGTGCGGACGGGTAGGCTCCGTGTTCGTGCCCGACGACCTGATCATGAGCCGCCCCGACGACGTGTCCGTGCTTGTCCCGACCTCGTCGGACCAGGCTGCGCCGTCCGTGCCAGCTCTTCCGACTGAGATCCTTGAGCAGGTGGTCGGGACGGCGGGGCGGTCGCGGTCCGAGTCGACCCGGCGGAACTATGCCGCGGACTCGGCCCGGTTCACCGCCTGGTGCGGGCGGGAAGGTCATGCGGCGTTGCCGGCGCATCCCTTGACGGTCGCCGCCTATCTCCTCGACGCGGCGTCGACGGTGACGCAGGCGGGGGAGCGGGCCTACTCCCCGGCCACCCTGGCCCGCTGGGTCGCCGGGCTCGGCTTCCACCACCGCCGCGCCGGCCATCCCGCCCCCGGGGCGGACGAATTGGTCACCGCGACCCTGTCCGGGATCCGCCGCGACTACGCGACGGCGGGGGAGCGACCCCGCACCCCGCGGGCACCGCTGCTCACCGCCGACATCGTCACCATCGTCGAGACGATGCGCGCCGACACCGACAGTTGGGCCGCGGAGGTCCTCGAACGCCGCGACAGTGCGATCCTGCTGCTCGGCTTCGCCGGCGCGTTCCGGCGCAGCGAACTCGTCGCCCTCACCTGCAGCGACGTGTCCTTGCATCGGCTCGACGGGCTGCACATCCGCCTGCGCAAGTCCAAAACCGATCAGGAAGGGCGGGGGAGTATCCGGGCCCTGCCGTTCACCCACAGTCATGCGAGTTGCCCGCCGTGTGCGTGGCTGCGGTGGGCCCAGGTTGTCGCCGCCTCCGACTCCGGGGGCCGGCCCGCCGTCATCCGCCTGCTCCGCACCGCCGAACCCTTCGAGGCGCACGTGTGCCGCGGTGTGCGTCCCCGCATGGTCCCGGCGTCGCCCCTGTTGCGGTCGATCCGTAAGAACGGCAATCTCTCCGACACCGCGTTGTCGGGAGCGGCAGTACACAAGGCGATCCGCCGCCGGGCCGAGCAGGCCGGCTACGACCCCGACATCGTCAAACAGCTGGGTGGGCATTCGTTGCGGGCCGGGTTCGTCACCCAGGCCTTCCGCAACGGCGCGAGCGCCCACGCGATCATGCGCCAGACCGGGCACAGCACCCCTGCCATGCTGGAAACCTACGCCCGTGAACACGCCCCGCTCATTGGCAACGCGGTCACGAATCTGGGGTTGTGACGCGATGACCCACGCGGATCGGAAGGTTTACGGCCACGCCGAGATTCAGGATGCCGTTCTGGGTCTACGCATCCCGGCGCGTTACCGGCACGACTGGGCATTGTTCGCCGACTGGTGTGCGGCCGCCGACCATCGGGCCATCCCCGCCGCACCCGAAACCCTGGCACTGTTCCTATACGAACACCCGGCCGCGGTCGCGACGCAGCGACGCCGACTCTCGGCGATCAACGCCGTCCACACCCGCCACGGCTACCCGCCCTCGGGGAGGACCGAGACCGTGCGCCGGCATCTCGATGCCACTCGTGCTCAGCGCCTCGATCGGCTCAGACGGTTACTGCTGCAGCGAGCTGTCGAGCTACCCACCACCGGCTGGCCGAGCGGACTGTTCGGCCGCCGCGACGCCTTACTCCTGCTCCTCGCCGCCACCGGCATGACCTTCACCGACCTCACCCGCCTGCGGCGCCGCGACATCCGCCTCGACGGCGACACCTTCGTGGCCACGACCCGCGCTGGTGAACGCTTCCGGCTCGCGCCGGATCCCGAGACCGGGGACAATCCCGCGGGCGAGATCTACTTGCGGTGGGCGGAGGTTCAGGCGTTTCTCGACCAGTATCCGGGCACTCATCTGCTGCGCCATCACCTCACCGACCCGGTCGAGATCATCGCGGATCCGCTCGATGCGGAGCAGGCCCGCCAGCCGTTGCTGTGTCCGATCGACCGGTGGGGACACCTTCCGTACGCGCAATCGATGACCCCGCAGTCGGTGTCGGTGCTGGTGCGGGCACACCTGTCCGGCCGGGCCCCGATGCGTCAGGCACTGCCCGTTCCCCTCCAGGACGACGTTGATACCGGGGGCGAACCGGAGATCGAACTCGATCCCGGTTACTACGAGCGCGGCATCGCTGCCCGCAGCCGCGATCACGAGGCACTCGAAGACCTCGCCGATGTCTTCGACGAGATCGAAGCCTGCACCGATGCGCTCCTCGAGAACCTGATGGGAGTGCTGGAGAGGCTGTGAGTAGCAGGAGCTCGAGAATGCCATGCAGCGCGGTGTGCCTGCGGCATTCAACTAGGCGTTACGCGCGGCGTCACCGTTGCGGACTCCGTCGTCGAAGACATCGGCGTCAGGTGCGGCGTAGGAACCCTCGTCTTCGGCTGCCTGGGCCCGTCTTACGGCAACGACACCACCGTCCAACCCGCAACTTCATACCCTCTGTTGCACTCCGTATCCGGCAGAGCCGCTAGGGCATGTTTCAAAAGTGATCTTGAACCGCGTTTCCGTCAGAAGGAGTGTCGCAGTCGTTGAATGAGTGAGGCCTCCGGTATCTGGGTTTAGCGACCAAGCAAAACCTGGATATCTCGGAGACCTCGTGCCCAGCGTAGCGGTAGCGGGGCGAGCGGACCTGACCGACGTGCAATGGGCGCGTCTGGCTCCGCTGCTGCCTTGCGTGTCGAAGATCGGCCGTCCACCGAAGTGGCCGAAACGCCAGCTCATCGACGGGATCCGCTGGCGCATTCGCGTCGGCGCCCCGTGGCGGGACGTCCCGGACC